>NZ_CP083746.1:793750-1142500 GCF_020151015.1 Pseudomonas sp. p1(2021b) | reverse complement strand
TCCTCAGAGTCTGTCAAGCGTTTATTTTGAAGTTTTTCGTTCAACTTCAACCGCTTAACGCGCTGCGATCTCTCGTAGCGGGAGGCGAATCATACAGCGTTAAAACCTGCTGTCAACTGCCTTTTGCACCGCTGCCGATCTGTGAGACCGAAGCCTTCCGATACTACCTGAAGCGTTCAACCCATTGAATCTCAAGGAGTTTTGCGTTTCGACTGCGTCGGAAGTGGGGCGCATTATAAGGGGATTCAGAAGGGCGTCAACCCTTTATTTCAATTATTTGAAATATTTAGATTGAAGGCCGCATTTAAAGGCGAACAGGTACCGGCCTCCGGGGCTTCGGCATCTACCAGATCCAAGACAACCCAAGACCGTTCGCCAACTTTTTCCATCCCGCCCCAGCCCCCCGCTAGACTGATGCTTCTTACCGCCACGGACACTGCTCTGTCATGGCCAACGCCATCAACGCCGACATCGCCACCATCGGCCGCATCAACGCAGTCCCTGCTCTCCTCCAAGTCATCTGCGAGACCACCGGCATGCGCTTTGCCGCCGTGGCACGGGTAACCGAGAACAGCTGGACCGCCTGCGCCGTATTGGACAACCTGGGTCTGGGCCTCAAGCCTGGCGATGAACTCGACGTCACCACAACCCTGTGCCAGGAAATCCGCAGCAGCCACCAGACCATCGTGATCGACCAGGCCAGCGAGGACGACCAGTACGCCCGGCATCACGCACCACGGGTCTACCGTTTCGAAAGCTATATCTCGGTGCCGGTGCTACGCACCGACGGTAGTTTCTTCGGCACCATCAGCGCCCTGGACCCCAGGCCCACCTCACTCAAGGGCAGCGCCATCCAACCCATGATGGAATCGTTCGCCCGCCTGCTGTCGATCCAGATAGAAAGCGAGGAAAGCGCACAGCGCACCGAACTGGCCCTGCAGAAGGAGCGCGCCATGGCGGAGGTACGTGAGCAGTTCATCGCGGTACTCGGCCACGACCTGCGCAACCCATTGTTCGCCATCACGGCCGGGGCGGAGTTGCTCGTCCAGCGCTTGCAGGACGAGCGCAACCGCGCCATCGCCCGGCACATACATACCTCCGGCAGCCGCGCCACCCAATTGGTGCGCGACATGCTGGACTTCGCCCGTGGCCGCCTGGGCAGCGGCATCCCCATCAACCAGCAGCCCTGCCACGACCTGGCCGAGGCCCTGACCCATGTGGCCTCGGAGTTGCAACGGGTGCACCCACAGCGGCAGATCCTGCTGAACATCGGCGACATCGGCGGGCTGCACTGCGACCGCGAACGTATCGCCCAACTGCTCTCCAACCTGATCGCCAACGCTCTGGCCCATGGCGCCGCCGATGAGCCGGTCACCGTCACCGCGACGCTGCACGACGGTATCTTCATACTCAGCGTGCATAACCTGGGCGAACCGATCCCCGCACAGGTCCTGGCACAGCTGTTCCAACCCTTCTCCCGACCACTGTCCAGCAGACCACAGCAAGGGCTGGGACTGGGGCTTTATATAGCCAACCAGATCGCCCTGGCCCATGGCGGTTCCATGGAGGTCGTGTCGAACGCCCAGGTGGGCACGCTGTTCAGCTTCCGCCTGCCCGTCGACCGATCAAAGGGCAACGTAAGCCCATGACCCTCAACGCTCGGCCTGTGCCTCGTGCACCTGCACGCTGGCAGTCATCCCGGCACTGAGGTTGATGTCCTCGGGAATATGATCCAGGCGGATGCGCACCGGAATGCGCTGGGCCAGGCGTACCCAGTTGAATGTCGGTTCAACCTCAGGCAACAGTTGGCTGTCGGGATTGCTGTTGCTGTCGGTGATGCCGCGGCTGATGCTTTGCACATGGCCGTCGATCGCCTCGCCGGCGCCCATCAGCCAGACTTTCACCGGGTCGCCGACGTGGATGCGCGGCAGCTTGGTCTCTTCGAAATAGGCCTGGATATAGAAAGTGGCATCATCCACCAGGGCCATGACCGATTGGCCGGTGTTGACATAGTTGCCCTGAGCCAGGCGCAGGTTGGTGATGTGCCCGCTGCGCGGGGCCCGGACTTCGCTACGCTCAAGGTTGATCCTCGCCACCTGCAGCTGCGCCTGGGCTTCATGCAGCTCACCCCGAGCGACGGCAGCGTTGATCTGGGCATTCTCGCGCAGCTCGGCGCTGATCGCATCGGGGCCCAGGGCCGTGCGTCGCGCCGCCTCGCGCTCACGCAGGCGCAATTGGTGGGCGCGGATCTCGGCCACGGCACTGGCTTGGTCGAAAGCGGCCTGGAAGCGCTCGCGGTCGATGCTCATGAGCAGATCGCCGGCCTTTACCTGCTGGTTGTCGCGCACCTTGAGCTCGCGCACCCAACCGGATACGTCCGGAGCGATCACTACCACGTCTGCGCGCACCCGTGCATCACGGGTCCAGGGCGTGAGCATGTAGTACTGCCAAAGGTGATAGCCGGCGAATATGGCCAGGGCCACCACACAGAGGGTAACGAAGGCACGTACGGCGGTACGCATGGGTATCACTCCTTACAAAGGTCCCAGGACATGCACCACCAGGGACAGGACACAAACGAACAATGCCGCATCGAACAGCGCCTCGTGCCAGATCCACCGTCCCAGCGGCGTGGCCTGCACCACCAGGCGCAGCAGACCGGTGACCAGCAGCGCCAGCAACGCATAGATCAGAAACGGACTGAGCAGCACACCGCCCAGCGCCCATTCACGCAAGCCCATGGATCTCCTCCTGCCGATGGCACCACTTGCCCCAGCTGCTGCGCAGTTGCAGCACCGCACCAATGGCCAGGCGTAGCGGGTCGCTCGGCGGCTGACGGCGCAGCGCCTCGATGAATTGCTCGGTCGCCGCGTCCAGGCGCTGGCTGCGCCCTGGTGCCGGCCCACTGGCCAGCACGGCCTCCAACTGCTGTAGGTAATGGCGTACGGCTGGCCCCAGGGGTGCCTGGGCCACGGCCAGGCACATGCGCAGGTGCACCAGCTCGTCACCGATATCCAGTGCGTGCACGCCATCGTCCCAACGTTTGCGCTCGGCCTCCGGCAATTCGCTGGCATGCCTGGCCAGCTGCATCAGGCGGTCGGCCATGCGCCCACCGAACCAGCTGTCGGCACCACGCAGGTCACGCCGGGTCAGGCGCACCAAGTCGCTTTGGGTCGCTGCCCGCAGGCGACGGCCGAGCCAGGCCGGGTGGCGCAGCACCACCAGGCGGAAGGCCATGACCGCGGCTCCAACACCTAGCAACATGGCCTGGGCGCTATTGAGCATGGCCGCGACATCGAACTGCATGGCATTGAGCGGGGCCACCAACACGATGAAGTGCAGGCAATAGGACGTGGCAGTCGCACCCGTGCGCGGATGCGCCATGCCCAGGGCTCCCAGGAACAGCGGCACTCCCATCCCCAGGCAGAGCATGGCGAAACTACTCCATTGCGGCAGAAGAATCTGCCCGACAAAAAAGGCCACGGGAATGGCCAGCAGGATGCCGCGCAGGAAGCTCAGGCCGATCTGCGCGCCGTTCTCGCGGCTGGCGAACAAGCTGCAGACCACACAGGTCAGCACCAGCCCGCCCGGCGCCGCCGGCCACGCGGTGGCCAGCCAGAAACTGGCCATGGCCAGAAAGGCCAGGGCACTGCGTGAGCCAAACAGCAACGCCAGCGGCAGGTCGCGGTGGGCAGCCAGGCCTTGGGGCACGTCCTTCGGCGCCCTGCCCTGCTCGGCGTCCTGCAAGGCCTGGGTCGCGGCCATGGCGACATCCAGCAACAGGGCCATGCGTGCCAGACAATAGTGCTCGGCCGAGCTGATCTGCTCGTCATGGGCGGCATCCCAGATTCGCTGGCGCAACAACAACAGGCTGGGCGGGTCGGGCTCGGCCAGTTGCGCACGCACCTCGTTCAACCAGGGCGCCAGCCGATCGGCCTCGGCTTCATCGAGCTGACGCCATTGGCGTCGCACCGAACGCGAGATACGCAGCAACACCATGAGCTTCTGGCTCAGCCCACGAATCGCCCTGGCCCGTTGCCGGCCACGGTTGCCTTCGAACCAGGCGTGTTCACGCTGAGCATCGATGGCGACGATCCGCCCGAGGATTTCAAGCAAACCCTTGCGTGCCTCGTCTTCGCCGCCCAGCATGGCGCTGGAGGCCTGCAAGCCGTTCTGCCAGGCCTGGCGCGCCTGGCCTGCGAGCTGCTGCTCGACGCGCATCGGCCAGAGCAAGGCGCTGGTGGCCGTGGCGCAGACGATCCCCAGGCAGATCTCGGTGCAGCGCGCTACGGCCTGGTCGAACACCTGCAAAGGATGGTTGATCGAGGGCAAAGCAATGATCGCCACGGTGTAACCCGCCAGTACGAACGAATAGGCCCAGGCACTGCGCAGCTGGGTGGAGGCTGCGGTACACAACGCAAGCCACAGCGCCAGGGTCAGCAGAAACAGCCAGGGTGCCTGGGCGAACAAGGCGATAAAGACCACCGACATGAACGTGCCCACCAAGGTGCCGGCCAGGCGGGCCAAGCCCTTCTGCACCACCATGCCCGAAAGCGGCTGGGCGACGATGAACGCAGTCATCAGCGCCCATGAAGGCTGCTCCAGGCCCCAGCGCATGGCCAACCACAACGCCAGGCCACCCCCGAGCAAGGTCTTGATGGCGAACTTGAGGGCGAGGTTGCTGGGTGCGAACAGGGCCTGGAAGGTGATGGGCACGAATCGGACCTTGCGGGGGTGATGATTAAAAAGATAGACAACGGCGCAAGGATAAAGCGTGGCGAATTAATTAGCTAGCTAAGCATCATTCAAAGAAACACATCCCACACAAGCCCGCACCTACACAGGACTGCGTTGCCCCAAAGGCGTTGGGAAATTCCAGACAAAAAAATGGGCGACCGAAGTCGCCCTAAATGCCTTGCGTGCTCGTGAACCTGGAAGGCTCAGCGCGGCTTGCGCTTGCTCGAATCCTTCCAGATGAAAATGCCCAGACCGGCGAAGAACACCAACATCAACCCGACCGTTACCACACCGGCGATAACCACATTGTCGAAGAACATGTCGGCCTCCCGTTTCGTCTGCCGTTGTCCGATGGGTGCAAGGTAGCGAATATCGGGGGAGGGAAAATTGACCGGAGTCAATGGTGCCCTGGGGCGGGCACGCGAGGCGGACGCAGGGTTGATCTACATCAAGTTTCAGCGCTTCTTCGGCTTGCCCTTGGGCTTTTTCTTCGGCTTGGCCAGCGGCATGGCCTGCTCGAACGCCTGGCGGACCTCATTCAGGCGCTTTTCCTTGAGGTCATGGATACGTTTGGTGCGCTCGGCACCGAAATCGATCAGGTTGTCTTGGCTCATGGGCGGGCTCGACTGACAGCGGAGACTTGCATGATGAAGCCTGACGCCCGTGCTGACCAGCTCAGACTTCGATGTCCACCAACAACCCCTGGCGGGTACGCTCGCCCAAAGGCGCCACCGGCACGGTATTGTCGGCATTGAGTTCGTCGCCGGGCAAGGCGCTGTAGCGTTCGTCCTGGTCCTTCTGCCGACGCTGCTGCTGGCGACGCTGCTCCTCGCGCAGCAATAGCGCCTGCTCCTGGGGGTCGCGCTGGTGCTTGAGGTCGACGGTGCCGTCGCTGGAAGCAGGCTGCGCCGGGACCACCGGAGGAATATCCGGGGTCGGTTTGACCGGGTCCTGTTGCGAAGTCACCGGTGCGGCACTGAGCGGGATGATCGGCGGCAGCATGGAAGGGTCTCCTGTGGCCACTGTATCGGCCGGTCATCGACGGCACTTGAGCATTGGCCCGCCGGTTTGTGCGGTCTGTCACAACCTCGTGGCAGCTTTTATTCGAGGTCTTCGCCCAGCGGCTCGTCGGGTGGCGAGCTGGCTTCGCTCCAGGGCCGCTTGTAGACCTGATGCCACACTGCGTCCATGTGCTCGCGTATCACTTGCGGTGCATTTTTCAACGAGGCGCTGTCTTCCCGCTCGCCGCCGACAGGCTCCTCGCCAGCCGGAATGATCAGCGATTGGCCTGTGATGGTGTAGGTCGCCTGGCCTTCGCGCATCTCGATAGCGATGTCGTGCGGGTCGATGCCACCGCCGCAGAAGGCATGGCTGGCCACGGTGAGCTCGGCGACACCATCCTTGTTCAGGTCGCTGGCGTCGCTGACATCGGTGTAGAAGTCTACGTCCAGGTCCAGCCCCGGGCAGCTGGTTTCCTGCTCGATCTGCCAGCGTGGGGCGAACACGTCCGCCTCGGCGCCGCGCCCGTACAGGGTGGCCTTGAGCATGACCTTGTCCACCTCCTGTTCGGTCTCGGCATCGGTGGCCTGGCCATCGACGCGGCTGAGCACCAGCAACCCTTCGCCGTCACGGTCACGGAAATGCACGCTCTTGAGCGGCGTCCGCACACCCAGTACCTCCAGCTGTTCAGCCGGAATCGGTGGCAGGGTTTCGAAGTTCTTCTGTTCACAAGCGGCCAGCAGCAGCAAGCTGCCCATGGCCAGGGAGGCGTTCAACCAGCGGTGCTTTGCAGCCATGTGGTGTGGGCCCTCGTCGCAGGACGTTGTTCGTCGATGAAGCAGCTAGACTCTAGATTCTTTGGTCTACCGGCCCCTATCCGTTAACATAGTCGGCTTTTTCATCGCGGGAGTTCAGGCAGTATGGCGCAGCAGTATCAACCGGGGCAACGCTGGATCAGCGACAGCGAAGCCGAGCTCGGCCTGGGTACCATCCTGGCGCAGGATGGCCGCCTGTTGACCGTGCTCTACCCGGCCACTGGCGACACCCGCCAGTATTCCCTGCGCAATGCGCCGCTGACCCGTGTGCGTTTCTCGCCCGGCGACCAGATCACGCATTTCGAAGGCTGGAAGCTGACCGTGCGCGAGGTCGAGGATGCCGATGGGCTGCTGGTCTACCATGGCCTCGACGGGCAGAACCAAGCCCGCGTACTGCCGGAGACCCAGCTCTCCAACTTCATCCAGTTCCGCCTGGCCAGCGACCGCCTGTTCGCCGGGCAGATCGACCCGTTGTCCTGGTTCTCCCTGCGCTACAACACCCTGCAACACACCAGCAAGCAGATGCTGTCGACGCTCTGGGGCCTGGGTGGCTGCCGCGCGCAACCTATCGCTCACCAGTTGCACATCGCCCGCGAGGTCGCCGACCGGATCGCCCCGCGCGTATTGCTGGCCGACGAAGTGGGCCTGGGCAAGACCATCGAGGCCGGCCTGGTGATCCACCGCCAGTTGCTCAATGGCCGCGCCAACCGCGTGCTGATCCTGGTACCGGAAAACCTTCAGCACCAGTGGCTGGTGGAAATGCGCCGCCGCTTCAACCTGCAGGTGGCACTGTTCGATGCCGAGCGCTTCATCGAAAGCGATGCCAGCAACCCCTTCGAGGATGCCCAGCTCGCCCTGGTGGCGCTGGAGTGGCTGGTGGACGACGAGAAAGCCCAGGACGCCCTGTTCGCGGCGGGCTGGGACCTGATGGTGGTCGACGAAGCCCACCACCTGGTCTGGCACGAAGAACAGGCCAGCCCGGAATATGCCCTGGTCGAACAACTGGCCCAAGTCATCCCCGGCGTGCTGCTGCTCACCGCCACGCCCGAGCAGCTGGGACAGGACAGCCACTTCGCCCGCCTGCGCCTGCTCGACCCCAACCGCTTCCATGACCTGGCCGCCTTCCGCGCCGAGAGCGAGCACTATCGCCCGGTGGCCGAGGCCGTCCAGGAACTGCTCGACGAAGGCCGCCTGTCGCCCAAGGCCCACGCCACCATTGCCGGTTTCCTCGGCGCCGAGGGCGAAGCCCTGCTGGGCGCAGTCAGCGACGGCGACAGCCAGGCCAGCGCTCGCCTGATCCGCGAACTGCTCGACCGCCACGGCACCGGCCGCGTGCTGTTCCGTAACACCCGTGCCGCGATCCAGGGCTTCCCCGAGCGCCAGTTGCACCCCTACCCACTGCCCAACCCGCAGCAATACGTCGACCTGCCGAGCGGCGAGCGTGCCGAGCTGTACCCGGAAGTGGCCTTCCAGGCCCAGGGCGAGGCCGGCGACGACGAACGCTGGTGGCGTTTCGACCCGCGGGTGGACTGGCTGATCGATACCCTGAAGATGCTCAAGCGCACCAAGGTCCTGGTGATCTGCGCCCATGCCGAGACCGCCATGGACCTGGAAGACGCCCTGCGCGTGCGTTCCGGCATCCCGGCCACGGTCTTCCATGAAGGCATGAGCATCCTCGAGCGTGACCGCGCCGCGGCCTACTTCGCCGACGAAGAATTCGGCGCCCAGGTCCTGATCTGTTCGGAAATCGGCAGCGAAGGCCGCAACTTCCAGTTCGCCCATCACCTGGTGATGTTCGACCTGCCGGCACACCCGGACTTGCTCGAGCAGCGCATCGGCCGCCTTGACCGGATCGGCCAGAAGCACACCATCGAGTTGCACATCCCCTACCTGCAGGACAGCCCGCAAGAGCGCCTGTTCCAGTGGTACCACCTGGGCCTGAACGCATTCCTCAATACCTGCCCGACCGGCAACGCGCTGCAACACCAGTTCGGCCCTCGCCTGCTGGCACTGCTCGAGGGCGGCGAGGCCAAGGCCTGGGATACCCTGGTGAGCGAGGCACGAACCGAGCGCGAACGCCTGGAAGCCGAGTTGCACACTGGCCGCGACCGCTTGCTGGAGCTCAACTCCGGCGGTGCCGGCGAAGGCCAGACGCTGGTCGAGGCGATCCTCGAGCAGGACGACCAGTTCGCCCTGCCGATCTACATGGAAACCCTGTTCGACGCCTTCGGCATCGACAGCGAAGACCATTCGGAAAACGCCCTGATCCTCAAGCCGAGCGAGAAGATGCTCGACGCCAGCTTCCCGCTGGGCGACGACGAAGGCGTGACCATCACCTACGACCGCAACCAGGCGCTGTCGCGCGAGGACATGCAGTTCCTGACCTGGGAACACCCGATGGTCCAGGGCGGCATGGACCTGGTGCTGTCCGGCTCCATGGGCAACACTGCCGTGGCGCTGATCAAGAACAAGGCGCTCAAACCCGGCACTGTTCTGCTCGAGCTGCTCTATGTCAGCGAGGTGGTAGCCCCGCGCAGCCTGCAGTTGGGCCGCTACCTGCCTCCGGCCGCCCTGCGCTGCCTACTCGATGCCAACGGCAACGACCTGGCCCCACGCGTGGCGTTCGAAACCCTCAACGACCAATTGGAAAGCGTGCCCAAGGCCAGCGCCAACAAGTTCG
This sequence comes from Pseudomonas sp. p1(2021b), assembly GCF_020151015.1. NCBI lineage: Bacteria > Pseudomonadati > Pseudomonadota > Gammaproteobacteria > Pseudomonadales > Pseudomonadaceae > Pseudomonas > Pseudomonas sp. p1(2021b). The sequence continues at coordinate 1,133,269 of NZ_CP083746.1, read as the reverse complement.
TCCAGGCCCAGCGCGACGTGCTGGCCAAGCGTATCGCCGACGGCGAGGCCAAGGTCCTGCCGACCCACATCGAACGCGTGGCCGAGGCCCAGCGCCGCCTGGCCGCGCAGGCCGATGAAGAGCTTGCCCGCCTGACTGCGCTCAAGGCCGTCAACCCAAGCGTGCGCGACAGCGAGATCGATGCCCTGCGCAAGCAACGTGAAGACGGGCTGGCCATGCTCGACAAGGCCGCCTTGCGCCTGGAGGCGATCCGCGTATTGGTCGCGGGTTGATGGCGCGGTAACAGGGGCTGCTCTGCAGCCCTTCGCGGCACAAGGCCGCTCCTTGCACATACCTGGAGCGGCCTTGTGTCGCGAAAGGGGGGGCAAAGCGCCCCACCCCCTTAGAACCCTCCGCTATCAAGCCAATATCCAAATGGTTGAAATCAAAATGCCATTAACCAGGCTGGCTTGAACTCCCATTCCTATACTGCTGCTGAACGGTCTCCTCCGGCTTTTTGGGGACGAGTGAGAACTCGACGAAGAGGCGAGCAATGGAGCGGTTGGGACTGCACCTGTTCGACACCCTGCCGACAACCGGCCAAATCATCCTGGACTGCCGCCACGACCCCCTCCTGGTGTTGCTTGCCTATGGGATCGCGTGTATCGCCTGCTTCGCGACCCTGGACATGACCGAGCGTCAGAGCCAGAGCGAAGACCCCTCCGCTCGTCGACAGTGGCGCGTACTGGGCGCTTGCTGCCTGGCGGCGGGCATCTGGGCGCTGCACTTCACCAGCACCCTGGCCCTGCAAGCGCCAGTGGAAGTGCGTTATGACATTCCCCTGACCGGCTTGTCGCTGCTCGTTGCCCTGCTCGCTGCCTGGCTGGCGATGAACAGCCTCGACCGTGTCGACATGCGCCCTCGCCACTATGTGCAAGGCGCACTGCTCATCGGGCTGGGCATCACGGCGATGCACTACGTGGGCATGGCTGCGCTCAATACCAGCGCTCGCCCGTACTACCACCCGGAACTATCATTGGCTTCGCTGGGCATCGCCATCGCCGCCAGCCTGGCGGCCTTGCTGATGGCGCGCGCTATCAGCAAGGGCAGCGGTACCCTGCACTTGGCCGGCAAATACGCGGCCAGCCTGCTCCTGGGCGGCGGCCTGCTGCTGACCCACTTCGCCAGCATGGCCGCCATGACCTTGGTGGCGCCCGCCGGCAGCCCCCTGCACTTGCCCACCACCGACAACAGCCTGCAGTTGGCCCTGACCGTGGCCTTCATCACGCTGTTGATCAGCGGCAGCAGCATCAGTGCCGCCCTGGCAGACCGTAAACTGCAAAGCAAGGAACATGACCTGCGCCGGGTCAATGCGCTGCTCAGCCAACTGGACCAGGCGCGCGCATCCCTGCAACAGGCGGCTCACTACGATGCCCTGACCAACCTGGTCAATCGTCGCGGGTTCAACCAGGTATTCGCCGAGCGCCTGGCCGAACTTTCCACCAATGAGCGCATGCTGGCAGTGATGTTCCTGGATATCGACCACTTCAAGCGTATCAATGACAGCCTCGGCCATGCGGCGGGCGATGAGTTGCTCAAGGTGATTGCCGGCCATATCAAGGCTGCCACCCGCAACCACGACGTGGTGGCGCGCTTCGGCGGCGACGAGTTCTGCATCGTCACCAACCTCAACAGCCGTGACGAGGCACGCCACCTGGCGCAGCGCATCATGCAGCGGATGAAGGACCCGATCGACCTGGGCGGGCGGCGCATGGTCATGACCACCAGCATCGGCATCAGCATCTTCCCCGATGATGGGCGCACCGCCGAGGAACTGCTCAAGAACGCCGACCTTGCCCTGTACCAGTCCAAAGGCTGCGGTCGCAACAGCCTGAACTTCTTCAATAACGGCCTGAAGACCCGCGCTACCCTGGAGTTGCAACTGGAGGAGGAGTTGCGGGTCGCCCTGCTCGAAGAGCGCGGCCTGTGCGTGCACTACCAGCCGATCTTCGACCTGCACAACGGCCAGGTGGCCAAGCTGGAAGCCCTGGTACGCTGGCAGCACCCCCAGCACGGCCTGCTGAGCCCGGATCGCTTCATCGGTATCGCCGAGGCCAATGGCCTGATCGCCGACCTCGACCTATGGGTGTTGCGCCGCGCCTGCCAGGACCTGGCCTCGCTCCATCGCCAAGGCCATGCCGAGCTCAAGGTCACGGTCAACTGTTCGGCCGTGACCCTGGGCCGGGAGGAGCTGGCCAACGAAGTGGAAATGGCCTTGTTCGAGGCGGGCCTGGCCCCAAGGCACCTGGAGTTGGAGGTCACCGAGAACGCGCTGATGGGCGATATCCAGCGGGTCGTCAGCTTGCTCAAGCGGGTACGCGCACAGGGTGTTGCCTTGTCGATCGATGATTTCGGCACCGGGTACTCATCGCTGGCCTACCTCAAGCGCCTGCCTCTGGACGTGCTGAAGATCGATCGTTCGTTCATCCAGGAAGTGCCCGGCAGCCAGAAAGACCGCGAGATCGTCCAGGCCATCATCGTCATGGCCCATACCCTGCACCTGCAAGTGGTAACCGAAGGCGTCGAGACCCTCGAACAACACGCGTTCCTCGCCGCTCATGGTTGCGACTACCTGCAGGGCTATCTGCTCAGCCGCCCGGTGGCGCTGGCCGAGCTGCGCTCGACCCTCGACCGCCTCGAGCGCCAGGCCGCAGGCTTCACCCCTTGTTGCGATACAGTTCGACCAGGGTCGCTGGATCTTTTTGCAGATACCCCTGGCTACCATGCAAGCGCATCAGTTGCGCGGCAAGGCCACTGACCGGCGTCGCCGAACCCTGCTCGCGGGAAAACTTCACCGCAGTGTCCAGGTCCTTGAGCAAGGTGCGTACATGCCACTTGATCGGTTCGAAGCGGCTCTCGGCCATCTGCGGTGCCAGAATCTGCAAAGGCTTGGAATCGGCAAAACCGCCGGCCAAGGCTTCGGCGATCAGCCGTGCATCCACGCCAGACTGCTCGGCCAGGGCCACCACCTCGGCAATCACCAAGGCATTGCAGGCGACGATCATCTGGTTGCAGGCCTTGGTCACCTGGCCTGCGCCGACTGCGCCCATATGGGTCACCCGCTGCCCGAGCGTCAGCAGCACCGGGCGAGCCCGTTCCAAGTCACCCGCCTCGCCGCCGACCATGATCGCCAAGGTGCCCGCCTCGGCCCCAGGCGTGCCTCCGGAAACCGGGGCATCCAGCCAGGCCATGCCGCATAGCGCTGCCAACTCGGCCGCCATCTCGCGGGTAGCGGTTGGCTCCAGGCTGGAGAAGTCCACCAGCAACTGCCCCTGGCGCCCACCTTCGGCCACCCCTCCCTCACCGAACACCACTTCGCGTACCACCGACGTATCGGCCAGGCACAACAACACCATGTCAGCGTCGCGACACAAGTCGGCAGGGGTTGCGGCCAGCCGTGCCCCGGCCGCTACCAGCTCGGCACATTTTTCCGGGCTGCGGTTCCATACCACCAACGGGTAACCCGCCGCCAGCAAGCGCCGACACATCGGTAGCCCCATCAGGCCGATCCCGGCAAACCCCAGCGTAGGCAATGCAGTACTCATGAGCGACTCCATAACAGATGAACAGGAAGCACGGAGGCCGATCATACATCGCTGCGCTGTCGCGCATGGCACACAGGCGCAAGCGCAACGCGCCAGCTTCATTACGCATTCCGTAAACTGTTACCGCAGTGCCGAATTCCCAGCGATTGTTACCAACGGCCACCTTGGCTGAACGCCGGCAAGCATTCGCCCCCACTGCGCTGTGCGTTTTTACGCACCAAAACGGCGCAGCGTCACTGGGCTTTCTTTTCTTGCATCACCACGAACGGCGAAACCACCACGGCCCAGATCACCGGATCACGGCTCTGAAGGTCTAGCGCCTGCTCCGCGGATACCGGCGCAACAGTGCCATCATTACGCCACTTGGCGAAGATCTCGCCGCGATTCTCGGCCATTGCCTCGGCAACTGCGATGAGGTCCAGGCTCGGGTCCACCCAAATCAGGTCACCCTTCGCCCAGAAACGTTCCAGTGCCTTCCACTCGATGGTTGCCGTTTCGCCGAGCAATTTGGCATAGAGGGTGCTTGCTTGATCGGTCATGGGGTTCTCCACAAAAATTCGGCCACGAAAAAAGGCCCGCATTTTTGCAGAAAAACCCGGTTTCAAATATGTAATTTGATCGATTAACCCCGAAGTTTGTGGGGCGGGGCCAAGGATGCAGGCAAAGTAATGGCGCTTTTCTGTATCTTTGTTTCGATCAGGCGACACCCTGGGAAACTGGCACTTTTCGCCCGCTTTTCAAGCGCTCGAAGGGCGCTCTACACTGTACCGGTACAGTTCCGGGACATGTTCCGGGGAAGGTGGGCTTGCGACATGGCGTAGCCGTGCCGGAGACCGCCCGATCTGTAGCCCTGGCCGCCAGGACTATAAGAATTACAACAGAATGAGTGGAGCACTATGATCAAGATTTCCAAGCTGTTCGCCGCAATGGTCCTGGCCGGGGTTGCCAGCCATTCGTTTGCCGCCGATACCATCAAGATCGGTATCGCCGGGCCCAAGACTGGCCCGGTCACCCAGTACGGCGACATGCAGTTCGTGGGCGCCAAGCAGGCCATCAAGGACATCAACGCCAAGGGCGGCATCGACGGCAAGATGCTCGAAGCCAAGGAATATGACGACGCGTGCGACCCTAAACAGGCCGTGGCCGTCGCCAACAAAGTGGTCAACGATGGCGTCAAGTTCGTGGTCGGCCACCTGTGCTCCAGCTCCACCCAGCCTGCGTCCGACATCTACGAAGACGAAGGCGTGATCATGATCACCCCGGCCGCCACCAGCCCGGAAATCACCGCTCGTGGCTACAAGCTGGTGTTCCGCACCATCGGCCTGGACAGCGCCCAGGGCCCGGCCGCCGGCAACTACATCGCCGACCACGTCAAGCCGAAGGTCGTCGCGGTCCTGCACGACAAGCAGCAGTACGGCGAGGGCATCGCCACCGCGGTCAAGCAGACTCTGGAAGGCAAGAACGTCAAGGTCGCGGTCTTCGAAGGCCTGAACGCCGGTGACAAGGACTTCTCCTCGATCATCCAGAAGCTCAAGCAGAACAACGTCGACTTCGTCTACTACGGCGGCTACCACCCAGAGCTGGGCCTGATCCTGCGCCAAGCCCAGGAGAAAGGCCTGAAAGCCAAGTTCATGGGCCCGGAAGGCGTCGGCAACGACTCCATCTCGCAGATCGCCCAGAACGCCTCCGAAGGCCTGCTGGTGACCCTGCCCAAGTCCTTCGACGCCGACCCGGCGAACAAGGCCATCGTCGATGCCATCAAGGCCGACGGCAAGGACCCGAGCGGTCCGTTCGTGTTCCCGGCCTACTCCGCCGTCCAGGTGATCGCTGACGGCATCAAGGCCGCCGGCACCAGCGACGACGCCGAGAAAGTGGCCGAGGAAATCCACAAGGGCACCTTCAAGACCCCGACCGGCGACCTGTCGTTCGATGACAAGGGCGACCTCAAAGACTTCAAGTTCGTGGTCTACGAATGGCACTTCGGCAAGCCGAAGACCGAAGTCTCCCCTCAGTAACTGCGTGACTAATAGCTGACCGAGAAGCCCACTGTGCGAGCAGTGGGCTTTGTTTTACGAGGTTCATGGGCCTGATCCCCGCGATCCGGGGGCGGGTTCACCTGAAAATCTTAAAACCGTCACCCGCGGTTTCCTGGCCGTACCCCTGCCAGTGAAATGCAAATCAGGTTTTTAGGAGCGCTGTAATGCCTGAGATCTACCATTTCTTCCAACAACTGGTTAATGGATTGACCATCGGCAGCACCTATGCCTTGATCGCCATCGGCTACACCATGGTGTACGGCATCATCGGCATGATCAACTTCGCCCACGGCGAGGTGTACATGATCGGTTCCTACGTGGCCTTCATCGCCCTGGCGGGCCTGGCCATGATGGGTATCGATTCGCTGCCCCTGCTGATGACCGTGGCCTTCATCGCCACCATCGTCGTTACCAGTGCCTATGGCTACAGTATCGAACGGGTTGCCTACCGCCCCCTGCGCAACAGCAACCGCCTGATCCCGCTGATTTCCGCCATCGGCATGTCGATCTTCCTGCAGAACACCGTCCTGCTTTCGCAAGATTCTAAGGACAAGTCCATCCCCAACCTGATCCCCGGCTCCATCTCCTTCGGGCCAGGCGGTGCCGAGGAAGTCCTGGTGTCCTACATGCAGATCCTGGTGTTCGTGGTCACGCTGGTGGCCATGACCTGCCTCACCCTGTTCATCTCCCGTTCCCGCCTGGGCCGCGCCTGCCGTGCCTGTGCCGAGGACATCAAGATGGCCAACCTGCTGGGTATCAACACCAACAACATCATCGCCCTGACCTTCGTCATCGGTGCCGCACTGGCGGCGGTGGCGGCCGTGCTGCTGAGCATGCAGTACGGCGTGATCAACCCCAACGCCGGTTTCCTGGTAGGCCTGAAGGCCTTCACCGCGGCGGTCCTGGGCGGCATCGGCAGCATCCCGGGCGCCATGCTCGGTGGCCTGGTGCTGGGCGTGGCCGAAGCCTTCGGCGCCGACATCTTCGGCGACCAGTACAAGGACGTGGTGGCATTCGGGCTCTTGGTTCTTGTCCTGCTGTTCCGGCCGACCGGCATCCTGGGCCGTCCGGAGGTTGAAAAAGTATGAACAGAAATCTCAAACAGGCGCTGTTCAGCGTCGCCCTGGTCTGGGCCGTGGCGTTCCCGGTGCTTGGCCTGAAACTCAGCATCGACGGCATCAACCTGGTGGTTCACAGCCAGGGGCCGTTCACCCTCTCGATCATCGCCATCTGCTCGGTGTTGATGTTCCTGCGCGTGCTGTTCGACAAACAGTGGAGCGCAGCGATGCGCGGCCGCTCGGAGCGCAAGCTGATCCCCGCGTCGGTCACCAACTACCTGACCCTGCCCAAGACCCAGCGCTGGGTCATCATGGGTCTGATCGTAGTGGCACTGGTCTGGCCGTTCTTCGGTTCGCGGGGCGCGGTCGACATCGCCACGCTGATCCTCATCTACGTGTTGCTGGGCCTTGGCCTGAACATCGTGGTGGGGCTGGCGGGCCTGCTGGACCTGGGCTACGTCGGCTTCTACGCCGTCGGCGCCTACAGCTACGCCCTGCTGTCGCACTACTTCGGCCTGAGCTTCTGGATCTGCCTGCCGATCGCCGGCCTGATGGCCGCGACCTTCGGCTTCCTGCTCGGCTTCCCGGTGCTGCGCCTGCGCGGTGACTACCTGGCGATCGTGACCCTGGGCTTTGGCGAGATCATCCGCCTGTTCCTGCGTAACCTCACCGGCCTGACCGGTGGCCCCAACGGCATCAGCAACATCGAGAAGCCAACCTTCTTCGGCCTGACCTTCGAACGTCGCGCCGCCGAAGGGATGCAGACCTTCCACGAGTTCTTCGGCCTGCAGTACAACTCGATCAACAAGGTCATCTTCCTCTACCTGGTCGCCCTGTTGCTGGCGTTGCTGGCGCTGTTCGTGATCAACCGCCTGCTGCGCATGCCGATCGGCCGCGCCTGGGAAGCGCTGCGCGAGGACGAGATCGCCTGCCGTGCATTGGGCCTGAACCCGACCGTGATCAAGCTGTCGGCCTTCACCCTGGGCGCCTGCTTCGCCGGTTTCGCCGGCAGCTTCTTCGCTGCCCGCCAAGGGTTGGTGACGCCGGAGTCGTTCACCTTTATCGAGTCGGCGATCATCCTCGCCATCGTCGTGCTCGGCGGCATGGGCTCTCAGCTGGGCGTGATCCTCGCGGCCATCGTGATGATCCTGCTGCCGGAGCTGATGCGTGAGTTCAGCGAGTACCGCATGCTGATGTTCGGTGCGCTGATGGTATTGATGATGATCTGGCGTCCGCAGGGCCTGCTGCCCATGCAACGCCCCCATATGGAGCTGCGTCGATGAGCCGCGAAATTCTGCAAGTCAGCGGCCTGAGCATGCGCTTCGGCGGCTTGTTGGCGGTGAATGGCGTGGGCCTGACCGTCAAGGAAAAACAGGTGGTGGCATTGATCGGCCCCAACGGTGCCGGCAAGACTACCGTGTTCAACTGCCTGACCGGTTTCTACAAGCCCAGCGGCGGCACCATCCTGCTCGATGGCCAGCCGATCCAGGGCCTGGCCGGGCACCAGATCGCGCGCAAGGGCGTGGTGCGAACCTTCCAGAACGTGCGCCTGTTCAAGGAGATGACCGCGCTGGAGAACCTGCTGATCGCCCAGCATCGCCACCTGAATACCAACTTCTTCGCCGGCCTGTTCAAGACGCCGAGCTTCCGCCGCAGCGAGAAAGAGGCCATGGAGCGCGCGCAGTACTGGCTGGAGAAGGTCAACCTGACCGAGTTCGCCAACCGTACCGCCGGCACCCTGGCCTACGGCCAACAGCGCCGCCTGGAAATCGCTCGCTGCATGATGACCCAGCCCCGGATCATCATGCTCGACGAGCCAGCCGCCGGCCTGAACCCCAAGGAGACCGAGGACCTCAAGGCCCTGATCGCCTACCTGCGCGAATCCCACAACGTGACCGTGCTGCTGATCGAGCACGACATGAAGCTGGTGATGAGCATTTCCGACCACATCGTGGTGATCAACCAGGGCACGCCCCTGGCCGACGGCACGCCGGAAGAGATTCGCGGCAACCCTGATGTGATCAAGGCCTACCTGGGGGAGGCGTAAATGCTGAAGTTCGAGAACGTTTCCACCTTCTACGGCAAGATCCAGGCGCTGCACAGCGTCAACGTGGAGATCAACCAGGGCGAGATCGTCACCTTGATCGGCGCCAACGGCGCCGGCAAGTCGACATTGCTGATGACCCTCTGCGGCTCGCCCCAGGCACACAGCGGCAGCATCAAGTACCTGGGTGAGGAACTGGTCGGCCAGCCCTCCTCGCACATCATGCGCAAGAGCATCGCGGTCGTGCCGGAAGGCCGCCGTGTGTTCGCCCGCCTGACCGTGGAAGAGAACCTGGCGATGGGTGGCTTCTTCACCAACAAGGGCGACTACCAGGAACAGCTGGACAAGGTCCTGCAGCTGTTCCCTCGCCTGAAGGAGCGCTACGTGCAGCGTGGCGGCACCATGTCCGGCGGCGAGCAGCAGATGCTGGCCATCGGCCGGGCGCTGATGAGCAAGCCCAAGCTGTTGTTGCTGGACGAGCCCTCCCTGGGCCTTGCGCCGATCATCATCCAGCAGATCTTCGACATCATCGAACAGCTGCGCCGCGACGGCGTGACGGTGTTCCTGGTGGAGCAGAATGCCAACCAGGCGTTGAAGATCGCCGACCGTGCCTATGTACTGGAAAACGGCAAGGTGGTGATGCAGGGTACCGGCGAAGCACTGCTGACCGACCCCAAGGTGCGCGACGCGTACCTGGGGGGTTGACCGGAAAAAGGGCCTTCGGGCCCTTTTTTCTGCCTGCCGGTTTTGTATCGCCCATGCTGGCCTCTTCGCGGGTAAACCCGCTCCCATAGCTACGGCGCCCCATTCAAGCCTTGCATGTCTCTGTGGGAGATCACCCAGCCCTTCGGGCTGCGCTGTCGCGCAGAGAACAAGCGGCTAGCGCCGCCTTCTTCTGTAGGAGTGGCGGTGCGGCGGTCCGACTTGTCCCGCGATTGGGCCGGCCCAGCCGCCGCGGCTGTATGGCAAGGGCTTCGCCCTTGATCGCGGGACAAGCCCGCTCCTACAGGCCTTGTCAAATCAATGAGTTATGCGTTGTTCTATGAGAGCGGGTTTACCCGCGAAGAGGCCAGCACGGTTGACCGAAAACTTGTGATCCCGGCAAAGCCTGAGTAACGTGGCCAGCTCCTTGGCAAAGATCCCCCGGAGTCCACCCCATGCGCCTCACCCCTCCCCTGCTGCTCGCCACCCTGCTGCCGCTGTTCGCGGGCTGTCAGTTGCTGGCGGACAAGCCTGCCGACCCGAACATCGGCACCCTGCGCATGCAGGGCGAGCTGAGCGCCGGGGGTGGCAAGCTGCTGTTCAAGCCGTGCACCGAAGCCCGTCGTTTCGTGGTCAACGACGTCGGTGCCACAGGCCTGTTGCAGGAGGCCGCCACCCTGGCCGACGACGCAGGCGACAAACTTTTCGCGGATGTGCGCGGGCGCCTGGCCGGCAGCAGGCAGGCCGACAATGATGGCCGCCTCGACGTGCAACGCCTGTATCGCCTGGAACCCTCCACCCGCGCCTGCGAAGACCCCAACTTCAAGCAGCTGACCCTGCGCGCCGATGGCCAGGAACCGTTCTGGTCGGTGAAGGCCAGCGGCAAGGGCATGATCATCGAACGCCCCGGCAAAGACCCGCTGCCCCTGCCTTACCTCGAAGAAGAAGTGCCCGGCGGCGGCCTGACCCTGAGCAGCGAAGCCAACGGCCAGCACGTGGAGCTGTGGGTCGCGCCGCAACGCTGCGTCGACAGCATGAGCGGCGCCGTGCGCCACCTGCGCGCCGAGCTGCGCATCGACGGCCAGACCCTGCATGGCTGCGGCTACTACGGCGGTGCCCGCGACAACTGATCGCCTGGGTGCTTTTATCCTCCAGTCGAGGCAGCTAACAGCTTATACTTGGCGGTTTGTGTAAAGCCGCCGGCCGCCCATGGCCGGGATACTGGACCCTGCCATGCTACGAATCACCGAACTGAAGCTGCCCCTGGATCACACCGACGAAGCGCTGCGCGAGGCCATCGTGCAACGCCTGGGCATCACCGATGAGCAGCTGCTCGGCTTCACCCTGTTCAAGCGCAGCTACGACGCGCGCAAGAAGAACAGCGAACTGCTGTTCATCTATACCATCGACCTGGAAGCGAGCAACGAAGCCGAGCTGCTGCGCAAGTTCGCCGATGATCGCAACATTGGCCCAGCCCCGGACGTGACCTACAAGTTCGTCGGCCAGGCCCCGGCCGACCTGCAGGAGCGTCCGATCGTGGTCGGCTTCGGCCCGTGCGGCATCTTCGCAGGCCTGTTGCTGGCGCAAATGGGTTTCAGGCCGATCATCCTCGAGCGCGGCAAGGAAGTGCGCCAGCGCACCAAGGATACCTGGGGTTTGTGGCGCAAGAGCGTGCTCAACCCCGAGTCCAACGTGCAGTTCGGCGAAGGCGGCGCCGGGACGTTCTCCGACGGCAAGCTGTACAGCCAGATCAAGGACCCGAACCATCATGGGCGCAAGGTCCTGGAAGAATTCGTCAAGGCCGGTGCGCCAGAGGAAATCCTCTACATCAACAAGCCGCACATCGGTACCTTCCGCCTGACCGGCATGGTCGAGCAGATGCGCCAGGACATGATCGCCCTGGGCGCCGAAGTGCGCTTCCAGCAGAAGGTCACCGACCTGCTGGTCGAAGATGGCCAGCTGACCGGGGTGGTATTGGAGAGTGGTGAGCAACTGCACTCGCGCCACGTGGTCCTGGCCTTGGGTCACAGTGCCCGCGACACCTTCCGCATGCTGCATGCCAAGGGTGTGTACATGGAAGCCAAGCCGTTCTCGGTCGGTTTCCGCATCGAACACCCTCAGACGCTGATCGACAAGGCGCGCCTGGGCAAGTACGCCGGCCACCCTAAACTGGGCGCTGCCGACTACAAGCTGGTGTACCACGCCAAGAACGGTCGCTCGGTGTACAGCTTCTGCATGTGCCCGGGCGGCACCGTGGTAGCGGCCACCAGCGAGCCAGGCCGGGTCGTCACCAACGGCATGAGCCAGTATTCGCGGAACGAGCGCAACGCCAACTCCGGCATCGTCGTCGGCATCGACCCGGAGCGCGACTACCCGGGCGGCCCGCTGGCCGGTATCGAGCTGCAGGAACGCCTGGAAGCCCATGCCTATGTCATGGGCGGCAGCAACTACCAGGCACCGGCACAGCTGGTCGGCGATTTCGTCGCAGGCCGTGCCTCCACCGAACTGGGCAGCGTCGAGCCCTCCTACAAGCCAGGGGTCACCCTGGGCGACCTGGCACCCAGCCTGCCGGACTTCGCCATCGAAGCCATCCGCGAGGCCCTGCCGGCGTTCGACCGCCAGATCAAAGGCTACAACCTGCACGACGCAGTGCTGACCGGCATCGAGACGCGCACCTCATCGCCGGTACGCATCACCCGTGGCGCGGACTACCAGAGCCTGAACCTCAAAGGCCTGTACCCGGCCGGTGAAGGTGCTGGTTATGCGGGCGGCATTCTGTCCGCTGGCGTCGATGGCATCCGCATCGCTGAAGCCGTGGCCCGTGACATGCTGGGACTCGATGGCTGAATACCTGGCCATCGAACATGCAACCCGCTCCTCATGGAACAACGCATAACTATTTGGTGTTGCGGCCTCTATAGGAGCGGCGGTGCGGCGGTCCGACTTGTCCCGCTATTAGGCCCGGCCCGATATCACTGTGGCCTGGCAAGGGCTTCGCCTTGATCGCGAGGCAAGCCCGTTCCTACAAAACCACGCAAGAAATCAGAAAATCCCCCTCATCACCTGTCCCAGAGTTCTCTAGGCTTCGCGAGCCGGGCAGTAAAAACCTATGACAAAAGCGCTGGGCATCTGGATTTCAAAGCCGGTGCGCTAGGGTTTATCTTTTTCAACACCAAACCTGCTCATGGAGACCCGTTTGGCCGTGCGTAACCTTATTTCCCGTTTCCTCCAGCTGGAAGCCGCCGGAGGCCTGTTGCTGATCGCCGCTGCCGTACTTGCGTTGATCATCAACAACTCCCCGCTTGCCTACCTCTATGGCGGGCTGCTCGATGTGCCGGTCGCGGTCCAGGTCGGCACCTTGCAGATCGCCAAGCCACTGCTGTTGTGGATCAACGATGGCCTGATGGCGCTGTTCTTCCTGCTGATCGGGCTGGAGGTCAAGCGTGAGATCGTCGAAGGCCACCTGTCCAAGCCGTCGCAGGTGGTGCTGCCTGCCACCGCCGCTATCGGCGGCATGCTGGTGCCGGCATTGATCTATTGGTACATCAACCGCGACAACCCCGCCGCCATCGCCGGCTGGGCCATTCCCACCGCCACCGATATCGCCTTCGCCCTGGGCGTGCTGGCACTGCTCGGCAAGCGGGTGCCGGTGTCATTGAAGCTGTTCCTGATGACCCTGGCGATCATCGATGACCTGGGCGCCATCGTCATCATCGCCCTGTTCTACTCCGGCAGCCTGTCGAGCCTGTCGTTGATGCTGGCCGGGGCGTGCCTGCTGGCGCTGCTGGCCATGAACCGGCTCGGCGTGGTGAAGCTGGCGCCCTACCTGCTGGTGGGCCTTGTGCTGTGGGTCTGCGTGCTCAAGAGCGGTGTGCATGCGACCCTGGCGGGTGTCGCCCTGGCGCTGTGCATTCCTCTGCGCACCCAGCATGCCGAGCCGTCGCCCCTGCTGCGCCTCGAACACGCCCTGCACCCCTGGGTCGCCTATGCCATCCTGCCCTTGTTCGCCTTCGCCAACGCCGGTGTATCCCTGGCTGGCATGACCGTGGACAGCTTCACCCACCCGGTGCCCATGGGCATCGCCATCGGCCTGCTGCTGGGCAAGACGGTCGGTGTGTTCGGCCTGACCTGGATCGCCGTCAAGCTGCGCCTGGCCGCACTGCCCACGGGTGCGAACTGGGGGCAGGTGCTGGGCGTGGCCGTTCTTTGCGGCATCGGCTTCACCATGAGCCTGTTCGTCGGCTCCCTGGCCTTCGTGCCCGGCGCCAGCGACTTCGCCGGCATGGACCGCATGGGCATTCTCACCGGCTCGCTGTTCGCCGCGCTGATTGGCTATGGGATCACCGCGATGGCCAGTCGCAAGTCGCCGGGCAACTGACCGCCCAGGCAACAAAAAACCCCGACCGGCCTGGGCCGTGTCGGGGTTTTTGTTGCCTGCGCCGATCAGTGGGTGACGCGGCTGGTGCCATCGACCGTCAGGATGCGAACACGCTCGCCGACACGGAAGATCTCGTTCTGCTGCACTTGCTGCACATAGGCGCGCATGCTGCCATCGTCTTCACGTACGGTGATCTCCACGCCCTGGGTACGGGTCAGGCCTTCCTCGGCAGCGGAACCTGCCAGGCCGCCAGCAACAGCGCCGATCACCGCGGCAACGATGCTGCCGCGACCGCCACCGATGGCGCTACCGGCCACACCACCGACCACGGCACCTGCACCGCCGCCGATCGGGGTCTTGGTGCCCTCGATCTTCACAGGGCGCAGGGATTCGATGGTGCCCATGCGCACGGTCTGTACACGGCGGGCCTCGTCTCGGGAATAGCTGTCACCGGACAGGTTCGACGCACAACCGCCGAGCAACAGCGACAGGGTGGTGAAGCTGGCCACCAGCAAAACGGATTTACGCATGGGAAAACTCTCCATAAGTCAGGTGTCCATTAGACCCCGTGCGTTGACGACTGTCACGACACATACGTTATAAAACTGTGTTTATTCAGCGTTGATACAGCTTACCAACGTTAAGGCGCCAGGCGCTCACGCAGCCACTGGCCGTCCAGCTTGCGGTAGTTCAGGCGGTCGTGTAGCCGGCTGGCGCGCCCTTGCCAGAACTCGATGCGCTCAGGCAGCAGGCGGTACCCGCCCCAATGCTCGGGGCAATGGGGTTGGCTATCGGAGAAGCGCGCCTCGGTGGCCTTGACCAGCCCTTCGAGCTCCTCACGACCGGCGATGACCCGGCTCTGGGGCGAGGCCCAGGCCCCCAGGCGGCTGCCCAGCGGGCGTACCTGGTAATAGTCGTCGGACTCCTTGGCCGTGACCTTTTCCACCCGCCCTTCGATCCGCACCTGGCGCTCCAGTGCCGGCCAGAAGAACGTCATGGCGGCAAAAGGGTTGGCCAGCAGATGCTGGCCCTTGGCGCTGTCGTAATTGGTGAAGAAGGTGAAACCACGCTCGTCGAGCCCCTTGAGCAGCAGCACCCGGCAATGCGGGCGACCTTCGCCATCGACGGTGGCGAGCGTCATGGCATTGGCCTCCACCGGCGCCTGCTCGGTCTTCACTGCCTCGCCGAACCATTGGTGGAACAGGGCGAACGGCTCTCCCGGGGCCTGGTCTTCGGTCAGGCCATCGCGGGTGTAGTCGCGGCGCATATCGGCCAGGGACTGGGTCATGACAGCGTATCCTTAACGGTCAGTTGGTCTTGGCAGAAGCCACTTTCTTCTCGGTGGTGGCCTTCTTGGCTGCCGGTTTTGCCGTGGCCTTCTTCTTCGCAGTGGTCTTGGCCGGCGCCTTGGCCTTGGCGGTGGCTTTTTTCGCCGCTGGCTTGGCCGCAGCCTTCGCTGCTGGCTTGGCAGCAGGTGCCTTGTCCTGGACTGCGACCATCGAGGCCGGCGCCGGGGCCGGGGCCGGGGCAGCCTGCTGGTACTTGGCCAGCAGCGCAACCATGGTGTTCTGCGGGGTCAGCAACATTTCCACGCGGCGGTTAAGGGCGCGACCTTCAGCGCTGTCGTTGGCGGCACGAGGCATAACCGAGCCCATGCCCTTGAGGGTCAGGCGGTCACGCTGCAGGCCGCTGAGGCGGAAGATCGCCGACACCGAGGCGGCGCGCTCGAGGCTGAGCTTCTGGTTGGCAGCGGCGGCGCCGCTGGTGTCGGCATGGCCCAGCACCAGCACGGCGGTCTTTGGGTCCGTTTCGACGGTCTTGGCCACGCGGGTGATCGGGCCCAGGGTCATCGGCAGCAGCATGTTCGGGCGGTCCGGGTTGTACGAACCATCCACCGGGATGGTCACCGCCAACACGTTGTCACGGCGTTCGAGCTCGAACTTGCTGCCCTTGATCGCTTCGCGCACCTTGGGCTCGTACTCGTCCAGCCAAGCCTGGGTGGCCTTCTGGTCGATCTTCGGCACCACCGGGCCCTTGGCCTGCTTATCGTCACCGCCGAACGGCCACCACCAGCGGCTGGAGCTTTCGGACTTGGCGTCGGCCTTGGCCACCTTCTCGGTCACGGCCTCCTTCACTTCCTGCTCGGCGACTTTGTCCGAGCCGAAGGGCCACCAGTTGAGGCCCGCGTCGCTCGACGCGTTCTGCGAGTGCTGGGCGCAACCGGTCGCGGCCAGGCACAGGGCGAGTGCTAAGGTTTTATGTGAAGACATCAGCGATACACCATGAATTAGAAAGAGATTTTGCCCACACACACCAGGCGTTGGCATTGAGGATAGTCAAAGGGTCCGGGCAATACCCGCATTACCCGATCAAAGGCAACTGGCAAGGACGCGTACCAGTTTCTGGGCCCGAGGGTCCATCAATACATAGGGGCCAAGGGTATTGGTGACGAAACCGAAGGCCACGTCGTGCTCCGGGTCGGCGAACCCGACCGAACCACCGGCTCCCGGGTGACCGAAGGCACGCGGCCCCAGGCCGAAGGTGGCATTGGCCACGTCGGGCTGGTCGAGCATGCAGCCCAGGCCGAAGCGGGTCTGGGTCAACAGGGTGCGGTCCTGGCCAAGGCTGTGTTCACGCGTCAATTCATCGAGCAGCTCCGACTCCAGCAAGCTGCCATCGAGCAGGCCGGCATAGAAGCCCGCCAGGCTACGGGCATTGCCATGGCCATTGGCCGCCGGTTGCTGCATGCGCCGCCATTCGGGCTTGTTGGTGCTGGTGAGGATGGCCGGCGGGTTGGTGAACGCCCGGGTCGACAGGGCCTCGGGCTCGCGCAGGGTGACCTGCAGCAAGCGCTGGGCGGCAGCATCGCCGGGGTTGCCCTTGCCACGGGCGATGTGTGCCACGCGGTGGAACTCTTCGTCGGCCAGACCCACATGGAAGTCCAGGCCCAAGGGCCGGGCGGTACGCGCCACGATGGATTCGCCCGGGCCGCGTCCATCGGCGCGGCGGATCAGCTCGCCGATCAGCCAGCCGTAGGTGATGGCGGCATAGCCATGCTCGGTACCGGGCTCCCACCAGGGCGCCTCGGCCGCCAGGGCATCGACCATGGCCTGCCAGTCGTACAGCGCCTCGGCCGGCAGCAGCTCACGGATAGCCGGCAGGCCGGCACGGTGGCTGAGCAGTTGGCGCAGGGTCACGGCCTCTTTTCCGGCCTGGGCGAATTCAGGCCAGTAGCGGGCCACGGGGGCGTCCAGGGCCAGCTTGCCCTCGCCCACCAGTTGCAAGGCCGTCACGGCGGTGAAGGTCTTGGTGCAGGAGAACAGGTTGGCAATGGTGTCGCTGTG
Source organism: Pseudomonas sp. p1(2021b) (assembly GCF_020151015.1). Classification (NCBI taxonomy): domain Bacteria; kingdom Pseudomonadati; phylum Pseudomonadota; class Gammaproteobacteria; order Pseudomonadales; family Pseudomonadaceae; genus Pseudomonas; species Pseudomonas sp. p1(2021b). The sequence continues at coordinate 1,116,123 of NZ_CP083746.1, read as the reverse complement.
CCAGGCTTCCCGTCCGTCCTTGTCGGCGCTACCGGCCCACAGGTCGACCACGGTTTCGCCGCCGACCTGGATGCACAACGCCGCACCCCGTTCCTGGGCATCGTCGAACAACGCGGCGAAGGCCTCGCGCACCGCCTCGAACTTCAGCTCATAGTGACCCTGAATCTGCACCCGACCGCTCTCCGTACGACTTTTCTCAACAAAGTCGTGCATTGTTCCAGTAGTTGGCCGATTTGCAAACTGAATGTGGCCGGATGGTCGTGCGTGATGGCAGGCCAGTGTCTGCCCTTATTGCGGAGCAAGCCCCTCCTACAAGGGGCTGCGCCGTGTTCAGCGTTGCGCCGGCTGCTGTTGCTCCAGCGCCTTGCGCAGCTGGTCCATGGCCTGCAGGTTGCTCTTGCGCACCGCCTCCACGAATCCGGCATAGGGGACATCGGTGATGGCCACCAGGCCCAGGTGCCCATTCTCGCCGTCCAGCAGACGGCCGGTGGCCGGCTGGTCGAGGTATTGGAACCAGTGCGCCCCGACGATCATCGGCTGGGCCAGGGCCGCTTTGAGGAAGTTGCCGTAGGCAGGCCCACGGTCCTCTTCGCGGGCGACTTCCAGCGGCCCTGGCCAGAACGGCCCACGGTCACGGGAACCGAACTGGAACTCCGACACCAGCACCGGCTTGTCCAGCTCGGCCAGACGAGCGAAGTCGTAACCGTCTTCAGGCTTGAGGGTGTAGAAATTGAAGCTCAGCACGTCACAGAACTCGGCGCAGGCCTTGACCGCCTCCGGCGTGCTGACCGCGTAACGACCACCCAGCAGCAGGTGGTTGGGGGCGTGCCATTTCAAGGCATCGGAAATGGTCTTGAAGTAGGTCTCGGCGAACACCTGCTGGAAATGCTGATAGTCACGCTCGATTTCAGGGTGCTCGGGACTGGGCAATGGCGCTTCGAAGCCCGGGTCCTCCATCAGTTCCCAGGCCTGCAGGTCGATCCCCCAGGCCTTGGACAGCCCTTGCTGGTTGCGGTACTTGTCGCGCAACTGCTTGAGGAAGGCGCGTTTGGCAGGTACGTCGGTGGTCAGGCGCAGGGTGCCGTAGGCCAGGCCGTAGCGGGCCTTGGGGTCATCACCGGGCGCGGCCCAGGCCAGTTCGTTGTCGGCGAAGTAGCCGATCAGCCAGGGGTCGTCACGGTGGTCACGGGCGGCGATGGCCACGGCGCGCTCGGTGGCCATGGCGAAACGCGGATCGAACGGGTCGGGCATGCGTCCCCACCAGTCCATGCCGGTGCTGATGCTGGTGTAGTCGCCGACGATCGACAGCGGCAAGGTGTAGGGCACCCGCCGGGCCTGCCCCAGGGCCGGGTCGCTCCAGTTGCCCAGGGTATTGAAACCCCAGGCCTGCAGGCGATCCAGGGCATGCCCCTGCCACCGGGGGGCATCCAGCGTCGCTGGCGGGCAGGCGGGCGCCGGCTGGCCCTGGGGGCTTGCCGGGCACGGCTGGCCGTAGGTGCGTTGCAGGTTCGCGGCATAGAAGTCGAACCAGCGGCCCTGCTTGAAGTTGCGCCCCTGGGACGAAGCATTGCCATCGTCGTTGTTGCCCTGGCCGTAGAAGGCAGCCAGCGGCTCGCCCTCGCTCGGCAAGGCCTTGAACATCCCCTCGCGGCCTTGCACATAGGTTCGCCCGCCGTCGACGGCCACGGCATTGACACCCAGCGAATAGAAAGGATGGCCATCCGGGGTGACCAGGTACCAGCGACCGTCGCGCTTCTCGGTGCGGAAGAAGCCCTTGGCTTCGAATGCAGGCCCGGCCAGCAGGCCGCCATAGGCATCCAGCTTGAATTTGCCACGCTCGGCGAGCCAGCCCTTGAGCTGTTGTTGCTCACGGCTGTCGGCAGCCTTGAGCTGTTCGTCGCGGGTGATTTTTTCCGGCCAGCGCCCTCGCGTCGACTGGCCATAGGCATCGAGCAAGCCTTCGTAGGCGGCCTTGAACGCCTGGTCGTCATCCTGGATGCCGACCTTCTCGATGAGCAGGCTCTGGGCGACCTTGGGGTTGGGAATGCTCAGGCTGACGGCAACTACCTGCTTGAGGTCAATGTCCCCGGCGCTGCTGGCCAGCAACAGGCGCTGCCCTTCGTATACCCATGGCATGGGCGGCCCTGCGCGCATGCCCTGGCTCAACGGCGAGCGCGCCTGCAGCGGCACCATCACCGTCTGCGCAGGCCCCGCGGGCAGGTCGACCCGGCTGGTCAGGGTGCGCCCGTCGCTGCTCTGTACCGTGACATCCACCGTCAAGGCCCAGTCCATGGCGCTTTGCAGGCGCAAGGTCAGTGCTTGGCCAGCCGACCAGTCCCAGGCGCCACTTTGCGGGCTCAGACGCAAGGTCGGCCGTTGCACGGGGTCGAACACCACGCGCCGCAGCACCTCGCCCTCGGCGGTCTGCTCGGCGTTGTACTGCGGCATACGGGCATCGACGGTGGTCACGTTGACCACGGAGGCCGGGCGCACGAAGCTGAACAACGTCTGCTGCCCAGCCAGCAAGGGCGGGCTGAGCAACAGGGCAAACACGGCAGGCAGGGTACGGCGGATCATAGGGTTGCAGCTCTCCTTCAGGGCACTGGGGCCCGCGACAGGTCATAGACAACGGGGGCGGAGCTTCGTGCTCCGCCCGTCAGGAAATCTCTCGCCGGAACGGCGGCAGCGCATTGAGGATAGCCTTGCCGTAGCGCTGGGTGACCAGGCGGCGGTCAAGCAAGGTGATGACGCCGCGATCCTGCTCGGTCCGCAGCAAGCGACCGCAGGCCTGGATCAGGCGCAGCGAGGCGTCGGGCACGGCGATCTCCATGAACGGGTTGCCGCCACGGGCCTCGATCCACTCGGCCAGTGCTGCTTCGACCGGGTCGTCCGGTACGGCGAACGGGATCTTGGCGATCACCACGTGTTCGCAATAGGCACCCGGCAGGTCGACCCCTTCGGCGAAGCTCGCCAGGCCGAACAGCACGCTGTGCTGGCCATCGTCCACCCGCGCCTTGTGTTTGTTCAAGGTTTCCTGCTTGGACAGGTTGCCCTGAATCAGCACCAGCTTGCGCCAGTCCCGGTCCAGGCCGTCGAAGACGTCCTGCATCTGCTTGCGCGAAGAGAACAGTACCAACGCACCGCGGGCCTCCTCGAGCATCTTCGGCAGTTCGCGAATGATCGCCGCGGTGTGGCCCGGCACATCCCGTGGGTCGGCCCCCAGGTCAGGGACCCGCAGCAGCCCAGCGTCGCCATGCACGAAGGGGCTGGGCACCACACAGGTGACCGCGTCGCGGGGCAGCCCCGAGCGCATGCGGAAGCGGTCGAACTTGCCCAGCGCGGTCAGGGTCGCGGAGGTCACCAAGGCGCCATGGGCCACGTTCCACAAGCTGCGCCGGAGCATCTCGGCCGCCAGGATGGGGCTGGCATTGACTTCGATATCGAACAGCGCACCGCTTTCGGCCAGGGTGAGCCAACGGGCCATGGGCGGGCTGTCTTCCGGATCTTCGGCGGTGAAAGCGGTCCACAGCTCCCAGTTGCCCTGGGCACGGGTCACCAGGCTGCCGAACAGCGGGTACCATTCTTCGGCCTGGTGGCTGGCGATGCCGATGTTGACCTCGCCATCCATGCCTTCCTTGAGCAGGTCGGCCAAACGGGTGAACAGGTCGTTGAGGCGGGCGAAGCCTTTTTTAAGCTCGATGCCGACTTCACGGATCTGCTCCGGCACCACGCCGCCTTCGAAGCGGTAGCGAGGGCGATCGCGGCCCTCCATGTCCTCGCCGGGGCGGAAGTCCGCCACCTGCTCGCACAGGGTGAACATGAACTGCTGCTGGGTGCGCACTTCCCGCGCCAGCTCCGGCACCTGTTCGATCAGCTTGCCCAGGTCGCCCGGCAACGGGTGCTGGGCCAGCAGCTTGGTCAGGTTCTTGGCCGTCTGCTCCAGCCAGTCCGCAGTGGAACGCAGGCGCGAATAGTGGGCGAAGTGGCCGATGGCCTTGTCGGGCAGGTGGTGGCCTTCGTCGAAGACGTACAGGGTGTCGCGCGGGTCGGGCAACACAGCCCCGCCGCCCAGCGCCAGGTCTGCCAGGACCATGTCGTGGTTGGTGACGATGACGTCGACCTTGCCCATGCCCTCGCGGGCCTTGTAGAACACGCACTGCTGGAAGTTCGGGCAATGGCGGCCGGTGCACTGGCTGTGGTCGGTGGTCAGGCGCGCCCAGTCCTGGTCCTCCAGCGCCTCGGGCCAGCTGTCACGGTCGCCGTCCCAGCGGTTGCCGGCGAGCTTCTCGATCATGCTGTTGAACAGCTTCTGGCTCTTTTCATCGACCTCGATGCGAAAGCCCTCTTCCTCGAAGAGCTGGGCGGTGGCCGACTGGGCGTGGCCTTCCTGCAGCAAGATGTCGAGCTTGGACAGGCACAGGTAGCGTCCGCGGCCCTTGGCCAGGGCGAAGCTGAAGTTCAGGCCGCTGCTGCGCATGAGGTCGGGCAGGTCCTTGAAGACGATCTGCTCCTGCAGGGCGACAGTGGCGGTGGCGATCACCAGGCGCTTGCCGGCTGCCTTGGCGGCCGGGATGGCGGCCAGGCTGTAGGCGACCGTCTTGCCGGTACCGGTACCGGCCTCCACCGCGACCACGGCGGGCTCACCGGCACGGCGCCCTTCGTCGTCACAGGCGATGTCGCCGAGGACCTTGGCCACTTCGGCGATCATCAGGCGCTGGCCGTAGCGGGGCTTGAGGCTCTTGGCTTCGAGAAAACGCGAATAGGCGCCCTGGATAGTGGCTTTGAGTTCGTTGCTGATCATGGTCTGCAGGCGCCCGAAGGGCTGGATGAATTTTCAGTGTTTCGCATGGGCCGGCTATCATACCCCGCTATCGACCTTTATGCCCCATGGAGAACCCTATGCTTGCCTTTGCCCTGCCCTACACACTGCACGTCCTGGCAGCCCTGGTCTGGGTCGGCGGCATGTTCTTCGCCTGGCTGGTGCTGCGCCCGGCAACGGTTGCAGCGCTGGAGGGGCCAGCGCGGCTGCAGCTGTGGGTGGAAGTTTTCCGACGCTTCTTCGGATGGGTCTGGCTGGCAGTGGCAGTCCTGGCGATAAGTGGTATCGGGATGTTGCACATGCGGTTCAACGGCTTCGAGACGGCGCCCCGCTATATCCAGGTGATGATCGGCGGGGCGATCGTCATGTTTGCGTTGTTCATGCGGGTCCAGGCGCTCTTGCTGCCGGAACTGCGGGCGGCGGTGCAGGCCCAGGACTGGGCAGCGGGAGCGTCGGTGCTGGGGCGGATTCGACGGATGGTCGGGATCAACCTGTTGGTGGGAATGTTGGTCGTGGCAGTGGCAAGTTCTCGGATTCTGGTTTGAGGGAGTCGGCAGGATCATGGTGATGGAATGACTGCCCAGGCCCTATCGCGGGACAAGCCCGCGATGGCGTCCACACCTGCTTACAACCGCTGCAGAATCAGCTCTCCGGCAGCCCCGGCCAACCCCGGCTGCCCAGCCACGCCGGGCCGTCCATTGGCCCCTGCCTCGGTGCGGTAGACCAGGCACCCTTTGCTGCTACCACCCAGCCCGGCCTTGCCAGCGGCCCCCGGCTTGCCGGGCGCGCCGCCATCCAGGCGAACTTCGATACGTTCCTGCGAGAACCCTGCCGGCACAGCCAGGCGGATCCGGCCGCCCGAGGCACCATCGTGCCCGTTGCCCCCATCGTCGCCATCCGCGCCACGGCCCGCCTGGCCCCAAGTGCAACCACCGGCCTTGCCATTGGCGCCATCGAGCCCGACATAGCCCGGCGCCCCGGCCCCGCCTCGGGCGTCGATGGACAACCGCTCGGCCTGCAGGCCGTTCAGGCGCAGGTCCAGGTCACGCCCCGGCCGGGCGGCCCGTTCGTAGGTACCCGGCGCTCCGGTGGCAGTGATTTCGCTTCCCTGCCCCAGCACGGCGGTGCCGGTCTCGATCCGCAAGGGCTTCTCGGCGGGGGTGACGGCAATCCGCGCATCGCGCCCCAGCACCAGGTGGTCGACTTTCAATTCGGTCAGTGTCGCCGGTAACAGCAAGGTCGCCGAGTCCGCCACCTGCAGCCGTTCCAGGTGCACGCTGCCAGCCTTGTTCGGCAGGCGCAGCACCGAGTGGGCGGCAACTTCCAGGCTCTGGGCCTGGGCCAGGGGGCTGGCCAGCGCCAGCCAAAGCATCAACTTACGCATGGCGGGGCGCCTCCAGGGGCTTGGGAATGGACATCACATGGAAAATGCCGGTCAGCAGGATCTGCAAGCGATCGAACCAGCGATGGCTGCGCCCGCGCAGGCTGCCGTTGAAAAACAACACCTCCAGGCAATGCAGCCCGAGCAGGACGATGCCCGCAGCGTTGATCAGCAAATTGAACGGCAGTGGCTGGGGCATGAACAGATTCACCAGCACCACCCACCAGAACACCACCGTCAGGGCCTTGCCCAGGCCCAGGATGAATTTCATGCCCCCGCCCCCTGTCTTGTTGTTATGGCTGCGGCCCGTTCGGACAGGCCGCTGGCCAACAGTAAACCCAAGCCAGGATAGGCGCCAGAGGTGTCAGTTCAGGTGCAGCTCCACCCGCCGGTTGCGCGCCTGGCCTTCGTCGGTGTCGTTGTCGGCCACAGGCTCCGCTTCCCCACGCCCTTCGCTGGTCACCTTGGCCGGGGCCAGGCCCTGGCTGATCAGGTATTCGGCAACGCTGCTGGCACGGCGCTCGGACAGCGCCTGGTTGTAGCTGTCCGAGCCGACGCTGTCGGTGTGGCCGATGACCTTGACGCTGATCACAGACGGGTCGTTGAGCTTGGGCAACAGGCTTTGCAGGCGCTGCTGGGCGCCAGCGGTCAGCTCGGCGGAGTCGAAGGCGAACAGGACCTGCCCCTGGTCGTCGAGGGTGATCACCTCGGGCGCCGGCGCTGGTGCCTCGGCCTTGGCGGGCGGATATTGCGGCAATGGACACCCCATATGGTCGACCTGGGTACCGGCCGGCGTGTCCGGGCAACGGTCGCGGCGGTCGAACACACCATCACCATCCTCGTCGCCGTCCTGGGCATAGCAGATCAAGCCACCGGCGATCGCACCGGCAGCGCCGGCTCCAGCCGCCCAGGCGGAACTCTCGATGGCGCCCAGGCCACCGCCGACCAACCCGCCCAGCAGGCTGCACAGCGGCCACGTTCGTTGATTGAGGGGCGCGCTGCCATCGCTGTGGGTGGCACACCCGCCCAGCAAGCTCGTGGCCACCAGCAGCGGCAATGCCGCCTTCGACATGACACCCATGATGAATGCTCCTGTGTCACCGGCCGCGGCCGGTCACTCGAATTGGGACGCGCCCATGCCACTGCTCAAGGCATGGGCGCAGGCCGTCAGCGCTGGATCTTGATCTCGGTACGACGGTTCATGGCACGGCCATCGGCGGTCGCATTGTCAGCTACCGGCTGGGTTTCGCCAGCACCGACCACCGAGACGAAGCTGCTGCGCGGTACGCCGCTTTCGACCAGGTAGTCGGTCACCGAATGGGCGCGGCGCTCGGACAGTTTCTGGTTGTAGCTGTCGGAGCCAACGCTGTCGGTATGCCCAGTCACGCTCAGGCGGGCGCTCGGCGCTTCCTGTTTCAGGCGCGTGGCGATGGTGTTCAGGCGCTCCTTGTCGGCTGCGGTCAGACGTGCGGAGTCGAATTCGAAGTGCACGTCACGGATGACGATGACTTCTTCCTTCTGCACCACCACTTCCTCGACCACCGGGGCCGGCTCCGGCGGGCAGCCATTGGCGTCGACCTGCACCCCGGGCGGGGTACCCGGGCACTTGTCGCGGCTGTCCGGCACGCCGTCGCCATCCTCGTCGCCATCGCCATGGGCCCAGCAGTAGCCCGCCGCCAGGCCACCGCCCAGCAGCGCGCCCCACCCAGCCCAGCTGGAGCTCTCGATGGCGCCCAGGGCAGCGCCGCCCACACCCCCGACGGCAGCACACTTCGGCCAGTCGGTTTTTTGCAAACCTGCACATCCAGTCAACACACTGGTGAGCAGGACCAGGGGTATCGCTGTGCGTACTATGCTCATCTTGTTGCTTCTCCTAGGGGGAATCGGCATAAGACCGATCCTTCGGAGTAAAGACCGCGCATTCCCTCTCTGCCAGCAATAAGCCATGCCTCTTTGCCGACCGCCCCGGGCCCGCTAGTCTAGGGCCTACCTGAACGAGGATTGGCAATGACCGACGGTTTCTCCCAGCGCACTCCGCAGCAGGCCCTGGCCGCCCTGCTCGAGCGCTTCACGCCCCAGCGCCTGTTGTTGGTAGGCACGCGTTTTCCGGCCCTGGAGGCATTTGCCCAGGCCCACCCCGAGGTGCACATCGAAACGGTCGCACCAGGCCCGCTGCCGCCCCAGGCCGCCGCCCAGCGTTTCGACCTCGCGGTCCTGGTGGACTGCCTCGAACACCTGCCCAAGCGCACCGGCCTGGAGCTGCTCGGCGGCATCCGCAACCTCAATGCCAGCCGGGTCGCCGTGCTGGCGGACCTGCAGGCCTGCGGCTGGCACGACACCGACTTCTTCGCCCTGGCGCTGTCGGCCAGCGAGAAATTCCGCCGCGACGACCAGGTGCTGAGCCTGTTCACCTATGATCTACATGACTACAAGCAGGTCCCGGACTGGCTCAACGCCAAGTTCTGGGCCAACCCTGAAAACTTCGGCAAGTATTGGTGGTGATGCAATGAGTGTCTCGGTCTGCCCTTGCGGCAGCGGCAACCTGCTCGACGCGTGCTGCGGGCGTTATCACGCCGGCACCCCGGCACCCGACGCCCAGACGCTGATGCGCTCGCGCTACAGCGCCTATGTGCTGGGCCTGGTGGACTACCTGGTGGCGACCACCCTGCCCGCCCAGCAGGCAGGCCTGGATCGCGCGGCCATTGCTGCGTGGAGCGCCCAGAGTACCTGGCTGGGCCTGGAGGTCGAGCACGCCGAGGTGCTCGGCGGCCAGCCCGAGCATGCCTTCGTCAGCTTCACCGCCCGTTGGCACGACCAGCAAGGCGACCACCAGCACCATGAACGCTCCGCCTTCGTCCAGCACGACGGCCGCTGGTACTTCATCGACCCGACCGTAGGCCTGAAGGCCGGCCGCAACGACCCCTGCCCCTGCGCCAGCGGGCAGAAATTCAAGAAATGCTGCGCCAGTTACATCGGTAGCTGACCATGATCGCCTCGGCCCGCCTGCTCCTCCTCACCCTTTCATTGGCACTGCTGGCGGGCTGTGCCGGCTGGGGCGGCGACAACTGGCGCCAGCCGCAGATCCGCCTGGTCAAGGTCGAGACCGTCAAGGCTCGCCTGCATCAGCAGGAGTTCGTGCTCCACCTGCGGGTGGACAACCCCAACGACAGCCGCCTGTTCATTCGCAACCTGGCCTACTCGGTGAAACTCAACGAACTGCTGCTGGCCCAGGACGAGGCCAGCCTCTGGCGCAGTGTCGGCGGCCATGCCACGCGCACCTTCAAGATCACCGCGCGGACCAACCTGTGGCAGCACCTCAAGCCGCTGGCCAAACTGCTCAAGAGCGAACGCCCCCTGCATTACCGCCTGCAGGGTGAGCTGAACACCGGGCTGATCGTCCACCGGGACCTGCACTTGTCGCGCAGTGGTGAGATAATCCCCGGCGATCTTCAACCGGAGTAACCCCGCAATGACCCAGCAACCCCATGTCCATGGCCCCGACTGCAACCACGGTCACGACCACCACGACCACGGCCATGTGCACGGCCCGCACTGCAACCACGGCCACCAGGAGCCGGTGCGCAACGCCCTGAAGGATGTCGGCCGCAACGACCCGTGCCCGTGCGGTAGCCAGAAGAAATTCAAGAAGTGTCACGGGGCCTGACGCCAGCAGACATGCCCTGCGGGCCGCTTCGCGGCCATCGCGGGACAAGCCCGCTCCCACACCGTCCAGGCGTTGCAGACGCGTGGGGGAGCAGGCCGGCCCGGCGATAGCCATAGCACTTGTTCCTGCAGACTTCGGCCACTGGGCAGCCCCCCGAAAATAAAGCCTTCAGGCACCTTGCATGGCGACTGCGCGCTCACTAACGTAGCGCCTTTGAACCCCCGCCACGCCTAGCAGGAGCCTCGTCATGGCCGCCGCCGCCCTTCCTCCCTTCCGCCCTCGGTTCGGTACTGCCGCCGCGTTGTTCGGCATGCTCGGCCTTGCCGGCTGCCAGACGGGCGGCTACCAGGACAGCCTGCCTCCGAGCACGGGCGTGCAACCGCTCAAGGGCCTGGCACAGAACGTCTCGGTGCGCCGCAACGCCATGGGTGCGCCACTGATCGAAAGCAGCAGCTTCCATGACGCGCTGTTCAGCCTGGGCTATATCCATGCCGGTGACCGCATCGAACAGATGGTCGCCATGCGCCTACTGGCCCAAGGCCGCCTGGCCGAGCTGGCAGGCCCCGAAGCGCTGGACATCGACCGCCTGATGCGCGCCGCCAACCTCAAGCAAAGCGCCGGGCAGCTGTATGCCGATGCCTCGCCGCGTCTGAAGCGCTTCTTCGAGGTCTATGCCCGCGGGGTCAACGCCTACCTGTTCCGCTACCGCGACCGGCTGCCAGCACAGCTCGCCCGCAGCGGCTACCGCCCGGAATACTGGAAGCCCGAGGACTCGGCGCTGGTGTTCAGCCTCTATGCCTTCAGCCAATCGGTGAACCTCCAGGAAGAGCTCACGGCCCTGGCCCTGGCGCAAAAGGTCGGCACCGACAAGCTGGCCTGGCTGCTGCCAGGTGCCCCGGACGAACCGCTGGCCGAAGCCGAACTGGACAAACTCAAGGGCCTGAACCTGGCGAGCCAGCTGCCGGGCCTGGATGACCTGGCCAGTGCAAGCCAGCAACTCGCCGACCTGGGCCTGCTCGGCACCCCGGGTTCGGCCAACCTGGCCCTGGGCCCACAGCGCAGTCGCAGCGGCAAGAGCCTGTTGGCCAGCGACAGTCGCGCCAACTGGGCCCTGGCCCCCGTGCAGATCCATACCAGCAAGTACCAGGTCGCCGGCCTGTCGCTGCCAGGCCTGCCCATCGTGCTGGCCGGCTATAACGGCAAGCTGGCCTGGAGCAGCAGCGCGGTCATGGCCGACAATCAGGACCTGTACCTGGAACAACTGCGCCGCCAAGGCAACCAGATGAGCTACCTGGCCGATGGCAAGTGGCAACCGGCGCGGGCACGCAGCGAGACCTTCTTCATACGTGGCCAGCGCCCGCAGCGCGAAGTGATGTACGACACCCGCCACGGCACCCTGCTCAGCCAGCCGGCCAACGCCGGCCTGGGGCTTGCCCTGAACCTGCCGCAGCTCAAGGGTGACGCCAGCCTGGATGCCTTGTTCAACCTGACCCGCGCGCCGTCTGTGGAGCGCGCCTTCGACACCACCCGCGAAGTCGGTGCCGCGGCGCTGAACTTCGTTTTCGCCGACCCCCAGCACATCGGCTGGCAGGTCAGCGGCCGCTACCCCAACCGCCGCGAAGGCCAAGGCCTGCTGCCCTCGCCAGGCTGGGACGGGCGCTACGACTGGGACGGCTATGCCGACCCGATGCTCCACCCCTACGACCAGGACCCTACCGCCGGCTGGATCGTCCACGCCAACCAGCGCAGCCTGCCCCGTGGCTACGGCATGCAGTTGTCCAACACCTGGTACTACCCCGAGCGCGCCGAGCGCCTGGCCCAGCTGGCGGGCAACGGTCGTCATGACAGCCGCAGCCTGATGGCCTTGCAGAATGACCAGGTCACCCTGCTGGCGGACAAGCTCAAGCAGATGTTCGACGCGCCGGGCATGGCCCAGTCCCTGGCCCAGGCCATCGATGCGTTGCCCGCCGCCCAGCGTACCCAGGCCCGCGAGGCCTTGGCGACGCTCAAGGCATTCGATGGCCGCCTGAGCCCGGTCTCGGCCGATGCCGCGCTGTACCAATGGTTCCTCCAGGCCGTGGCGCGCCAGACCTTCCTCGATGAACTCGGCCCGGAGTCCAGCCCGGCCTGGCAAGCGTTCGTCGGCAATGCGCGCCTGTCCTACTCGGCCCAGGCCGACCATCTGCTCGGGCGCGAAGACAGCCCGTTCTGGGACGATCGCAGCACGGCGCAAACAGAAGACAAGCCCACCATCCTCGCCCGCAGCCTCGCGGCGGCGATGGAAGCTGGCGTCGCGCAACTGGGCGCCGACCGTCGCGCCTGGCAATGGGGCCGGCTGCACCAGTACCGCTGGCCGGCACCGGCCTATCATGGCCTGGGCGATGCCGTCAGCCGAGCGCCCCTGGCCGCCGGCGGTGATTTCAGTACCCTGGCCCTGACGCCTTATGCCTGGGGCAGCAGCTTCGACACCAACCTGCCGGCCTCGGCGCGCATGATCGTCGACTTCGGCCAGGCCGAACCGCTGCAGGTGCTGACCAGCAACGGCCAGTCCGGCAACCCGGTCAGCCGCCACTTCAGCGATGGCCTGGACGCCTGGTTCAAGGGCCGCTTCATGAGCCTGCCCCTGCAACAGCAGAACTTCTCCCACGCCTATGGCAGCCAACGCCTTACCCTGGTGCCGGGTCGCTGAGGTCGGGCGCCTTTCCCTCTGATCGCCACCTGCCAACGCTCGTAGCATCCCCCTCGACCGCGACGTCCACTGTGGACGTCCGCGGCCCACCCATTCGAGAAGGATGCCATCATGAGCACTGAAACATTGCAGATAGAAATTTCCTGGCCCGAGTCGCTGCACGTTCCAGCGGGGGCGACTGCGAACGTCCAGCTTTGGGTCGGTAACGAAATTTCGTTCTATCGAATGCTATCGGACGGCGATGTCTCGGTCCCGGCCAGCTCGTCGCCAGCCGTCCTGGAAATCGCCTACGACCCGCAGGCTCTGGTGCCGGATGACAGCACCGCCACCTGGGGCCACTTCCACACCGCGCCTTACCTGATGCATGACGGCAAGCGCCTGAACATCGCCAGAACGGTCAAAGTCAGCATCGACGAAGCCAAGCGCGACGGTTGGAAGATCGCCCTTTCCTGATATCGCCTCCGGGCGCCCCAGCGTGGGCTGCCCGGAGTTCCCTTCGCACGTCCCTTCCCAGGGCCTGGCCAAGAGAAGCTGCGCAACAGCCGAAGTTATGCTTCTATCTGTGTGCCGACTGTTATCGCAGACCGTTTTCGCCACTCAGCCAGGACCACCATGCATCATTCGACCCACGACCTGCTGTCTCCCGTGCCGGGCATCGCCCGCCAGCTCCATAGCTTCCACTTCGGCCCGCGCGGTGGCGGCAAGGTCTATATCCAGGCCTCGCTGCACGCCGACGAATTGCCCGGCATGCTGGTGGCCTGGCACCTCAAGCGCCGTCTGGTCGAGCTGGAACAGCAAGGTCGGCTGAACCAAGAGGTGATCCTGGTTCCCGTGGCCAACCCGGTGGGCCTGGAGCAGGTGTTGCTGGATGCGCCCCTGGGGCGTTTCGAATTGCAAAGCGGGGAAAACTTCAACCGCAACTTCGTCGACCTGTCGGACAGCATCGGTGACCAGATCGAAGGCCACCTGACCCAGGACCCGGAACACAACCGGGCGTTGATCCGCGAATACCTGCGCCGCGGGTTGGACGCCCACCCGGCGCGCACCCCGTTGCAATCCCAGCGCCTGACCTTGCAGCGCCTGGCCTGTGATGCCGACATCGTGCTCGACCTGCACTGCGACTTCGAGGCGGTGGAACACCTGTACACCACACCTGAAGCCTGGCCCCAGGTCGAGCCACTGGCCCGCTACCTGGGCGTCCAGGCCAGCCTGCTGGCCACCGACTCAGGGGGCCAATCGTTCGACGAGTGCTTCAGCCTGGTGTGGTGGCAGTTGCAGCAGCGCTTCGGCAAGCAGTTCCCGATCCCCCTGGGCAGTTTCTCGGTGACGGTAGAGCTGCGCGGCCAGGGCGATGTCTGCCACGACCTGGCAGCCAAGGATTGCCAGGGCATCCTGGATTTCCTGACCCATGCCGGGGTCATCGAGGGGCAGGCCAAGGCATTGCCGCCCCTGGCCTACCCGGCAACGCCTCTGGCGGCCGTCGAACCGGTGGTGGCACCGTTGGGCGGTTTGCTGGTATTCCATGCCAAACCCGGGCAATACCTGGAAGCTGGCCAGTTGATCGCCGAAGTCATCGATCCGCTCAGCGACCGGGTGACTGCCGTGCGCAATGTCCAGGCCGGCTTGCTCTATGCGCGCAGCGTAAGACGCATGGCCACGGCAGGCATGGTCATTGCGCATGTGGCGGGCGAGCAGGTCTGCCGCAGCGGCTACCTGCTGGCCAACTGAGGCTGTTTGAGGCTCAAGCCACCGGCGAGGGAGGCGGTTCGTCCGGCAAGGTGGGTTCGCCCGGCTCCATGGGTGGCGATTCGCCTGGTTCGGCTGGTTGCGGGGTATCGGGGTCGGGCTGGTGGGGCACGCCACCGGCCTGCACCGGCGTGGGCGGATGCGCCAGCAGGGACCATGCCAGCAACCCGATCTGGTTGGGCTGGAGGACGGCCAGCTTCGCGCTGATAGCGGGATGGAGTTTCATTGGCTGCTCCTGGCGATAGCCGGCACGCGTCATGCGCACCGGACCGTTCTAACCGTTGGAGTGCCTGGCGCGCGAGGAATTCCCCGCGCTCGTCGCCTCAGGTGCGTGGCAGAGTGACGCCGCGCTGGCCCTGGTACTTGCCGCCACGATCCTTGTAGGACACTTCACATTCTTCATCGGATTCGAGGAAGAGCATCTGCGCCACGCCTTCGTTGGCGTAGATCTTGGCCGGCAGCGTGGTGGTATTGGAGAACTCCAGGGTCACGTGGCCTTCCCACTCCGGCTCCAGCGGGGTGACGTTGACGATGATGCCGCAGCGGGCATAGGTGCTCTTGCCCAGGCAGATGGTCAATACGTTGCGCGGGATGCGGAAGTATTCGACGGTGCGGGCCAGGGCGAAGGAGTTCGGCGGGATGATGCATACGTCGCTCTTGACGTCGACGAAGCTGCCGGCATCGAAGTTCTTCGGGTCGACGGTGGCCGAGTTGATGTTGGTGAACACCTTGAATTCGTCGGCGCAGCGCACGTCATAGCCGTAGCTGGAGACGCCGAAGGAAATGACCCGGCTGTCTTCGCCGCCGCGCACCTGGCGCTCGACGAACGGTTCGATCATGCCGTGTTCCTGCGCCATGCGGCGAATCCACTTGTCCGATTTGATGCTCATGGCGGGAGTGTCCTGAGAGTGCAAGGTGAAAAACGAGACGCGCATCTTACCGGTCCCGGCGCCCGCGGCAAAGTTCCATCCTGCAATCCCGCGCCGGACGGGAGCTGTAGCCGCCGTCGATCCGAATTTCGACAAAGCCGTCATTGACCATTGGCAGGTCGGGGAAAGTGGGTTAAGGTGGCGCCACTGTGCTGCACGTGACACCGAGAATCTCTAGTTTGATGCACGATTCCTATCGGCCCATCGCTGAATTTTCTGCTCTCTTTGCGCTCAGTCCCGGCCAGGGCGTTTCCTGTGCCGAAATCTACTTTGTCCAAGGAGACAGAAACATGTCCAATCGCCAATCCGGTGTTGTCAAGTGGTTCAACGATGAGAAGGGCTACGGCTTCATCACCCCTCAGTCGGGTGACGACCTGTTCGTACACTTCAAAGCCATCCAGGCTGACGGCTTCAAAACCCTGAAAGAAGGCCAGGCTGTTACTTTCGTCGCTACCCGCGGCCAGAAAGGCATGCAGGCTGAAGAAGTTCAAATCGCCTAAGTCGATTTGCTTCCTCGCTTTCAAAAGAACCCGCCTCTGGCGGGTTTTTTTATGCCTGGCCGATCGATAAATCGGTGCTGGCGCCTTCGCAGGTAAACCCGCTCCCACCGTGGGCGCGCACTATCGGTGCGTGCCGGCCTTGTGGGAGCGGTTACCTGCGAAGCAGACGACTCGCCCTTGCGGGTCAGTCCTCGCTGATGGTGATGTTCGGCATCGCCGGCGCCGCCGCTTCCTGCAGCACGATCCGCGCCCCCACTTGTCGAGCCAGTTCCTGATAGATCATGGCGATCTGGCTTTCCGGCTCGGCGATGGCCGTAGGCTTGCCGTTATCGGCCTGCTCGCGGATCAACATCGACAGCGGCAGGGAGGCCAGCAGTTCGACGCCATACTGGGCCGCGAGCTTCTGGCCACCACCTTCGCCGAACAGGTGCTCGGCATGGCCGCAGTTCGAGCAAATGTGCACGGCCATGTTCTCGACCACGCCCAACACTGGGATGTTGACCTTGCGGAACATCTCCACGCCCTTCTTCGCATCCAGCAGCGCCAGGTCCTGCGGGGTGGTGACGATCACCGAACCGGCGACGGGTACCTTTTGCGCCAGGGTCAGCTGGATGTCGCCGGTGCCGGGTGGCATGTCGATCACCAGGTAGTCGAGGTCATCCCAGGCGGTCTGGGTCACCAGTTGCAGCAACGCCCCGGAGACCATCGGGCCGCGCCAGACCATCGGCGTGTTGTCATCGGTGAGAAACGCCATGGACATGACTTCCACGCCGTGGGCCTTGATCGGCACGAACCACTTCTGTTCGCGCACCTCTGGCCGGGTACCTTCGGCGATGCCGAACATCACGCCCTGGCTCGGGCCGTAGATATCGGCATCGAGGATGCCCACCCGGGCACCCTCGCGGGCCAGGGCCAGGGCCAGGTTGGCAGCGGTGGTCGACTTGCCGACCCCGCCCTTGCCCGAGGCCACGGCGATGATGTTCTTGACGTTGGCCATGGCCGGCACCTGGGCCTGGCCCTTGTGGGTGCCGACCACGCAATCGATCGAAACCGTGGCCGCGCTCACGCCGTCGAGGTTTTCGATGGCGGTGCCCAGCACCTGCGCCCAGCCGTTCTTGAACAAACCGGCGGCATAGCCCAGCTGCAAGCGTACGTTGACCTGCCCGCCCTGGATGTCGATGGCGCGCACGCAACCGGCGCTGACCGGGTCCTGGTTCAGGTAGGGGTCGGTGTACTGGCGAAGCACGCCTTCGACGGCGGCATGTGTGACGGCACTCATGGACACTCCCAATGGCAAACGAATATGGAACAGGCGCCTATGCTAACCGTCAATCGTCAGCAGATGCGTCCTTGGGGTGAAATATATTCGCCAGCCCTTTATAGTGGCCGATCTTCTTCATTTTCCATCCCGTTGCCAGATCAAGTAGCCAAGCCACCATGTCCGAGCCACGCCAGATTCTCGTCACCAGCGCCCTGCCCTATGCCAATGGTTCCATCCACCTTGGCCATATGCTCGAGTACATCCAGACGGACATGTGGGTTCGCTTCCAGAAGCTGCGCGGCAATCAGTGCATCTATGTCTGCGCCGACGACGCCCACGGTTCGGCCATCATGCTGCGTGCCGAGAAGGAAGGCATCACCCCCGAGCAATTGATCGCCAACGTCCAGGCCGAGCACAGCAGTGACTTCGCCGATTTCCTGGTCGATTTCGACAACTTCCACTCGACCCACTGCGAAGAGAACCGCGAGCTGTCGAGCCTGATCTACACCCGCCTGCGTGAAGCAGGGCACATCGCCACCCGTTCGGTCACCCAGTACTACGACCCCGAGAAGGGCATGTTCCTGGCCGACCGCTTCATCAAGGGCACCTGCCCCAAGTGCGCGGCCGAAGACCAGTACGGCGACAACTGCGAGAAATGCGGTGCCACCTACGCGCCCACCGAGCTGAAGAACCCCAAGTCGGCCATTTCCGGTGCCACGCCGGAGCTGCGCGACTCCCAGCACTTCTTCTTCAAGCTGCCTGACTTCCAGGCGATGCTGCAGCAGTGGACCCGCAGCGGCACCCTGCAGGACGCCGTCGCCAACAAGCTGGCCGAGTGGCTGGACTCGGGCCTGCAGGAGTGGGACATCTCCCGCGACGCGCCGTACTTCGGCTTCGAGATCCCAGGCGAGCCGGGCAAGTACTTCTACGTCTGGCTGGACGCACCGATCGGCTACATGGCCAGCTTCAAGAACCTGTGCGCACGCCGCCCGGAGCTGGACTTCGACACGTTCTGGAAAGAAGACTCCAAGGCCGAGCTGTACCACTTCATCGGCAAGGACATCGTCAACTTCCATGCCCTGTTCTGGCCGGCCATGCTCGAAGGCGCAGGCTTCCGCAAGCCGACCGCCATCAACGTGCACGGCTACCTGACGGTCAACGGCGCCAAGATGTCCAAGTCGCGCGGGACCTTCATCAAGGCGCGCACCTACCTGGACCACCTGCAGCCGGAATACCTGCGCTACTACTACGCCTCCAAGCTGGGCCGTGGCGTCGATGACCTGGACCTGAACCTCGACGACTTCGTGCAGAAGGTCAACTCCGACCTGGTCGGCAAGGTGGTCAACATCGCCAGCCGCTGCGCAGGGTTCATCCACAAGGGCAATGCAGGCGTTCTGGTCGCCGGCGATGCCGCCCCCGAGCTGAGCGAAGCCTTCCTGGCCGCCGCCCCGTCCATCGCCGAAGCCTACGAAAACCGTGACTTCGCCCGTGCCATGCGTGAAATCATGGCCCTGGCCGACCGGGCCAACGCCTGGATCGCCGACAAGGCGCCGTGGTCGCTGGCCAAGCAGGAAGGCAAGCAGGACGAGGTCCAGGCCATCTGCGCCCAGGGCATCAACCTGTTCCGCCAACTGGTGATCTTCCTCAAGCCGGTACTGCCCGTCCTGGCTGCCGACGCCGAGGCCTTCCTCAATGTCGCGCCGCTGACCTGGAACGACCACCTGTCGCGCCTGGAAAACCACACGCTCAACCCGTTCAAGGCCCTGATGAGCCGTATCGAGCCGGCCAAGATCGAAGCCATGGTCGCCGCCAGCAAGGAAGACCTTGCCGCTGCCGAAGCCGCAGCTCCCGCCGGCAACGGTGAACTGGCCAAGGACCCGCTGTCGCCGGAAGTCGAGTTCGATACCTTCGCCGCCGTCGACCTGCGCGTGGCACTCATCGTCAAGGCCGAGGCAGTCGAGGGCGCCGACAAGCTGCTGCGCCTGACCCTGGACATCGGTGACGAACGCCGCAACGTGTTCTCCGGCATCAAGTCGGCCTACCCCGACCCCGCCAAGCTCGAAGGCCGCCTGACCATGATGGTGGCCAACCTCAAGCCACGGAAGATGCGCTTCGGCGTGTCCGAAGGCATGGTCATGGCGGCCGGCCCTGGCGGTGAAGAAATCTACCTGCTGAGCCCCGACAGCGGCGCCAAGCCAGGTCAGCGCATCAAATAAGCAGCGCGTCTTGCCCCGGCCTTCGGCCGGGGCATTTCCATCTGCGGGCGCGTGCCATACTGTCGGCACCTCCCAGCCATCGGCCTTCCCATGAGCGACTACGTCCTGGTACTGGTCAGCGCTGCGCTGGTCAACCACCTGATCCTGCAGCGGTCGCCGGTTTCCCGCCCGCAGCTTCACGTAGTGGGTGCCTGCAGCGCCCTGGCGGTGATGTTGGGCTTGATCGTTGGGCAACTGCTGCAGGACCTGATATTTATCCTGCAATGGCAGGACCTGCAGTTGTTCCTGTTGCTGCCCTTGCTGGCATTGCAGGCCTTAGGCCTGCCCAAACTGCTCGGGCAGTTGCGGCCCGCTTGGCGGGTGGACAACCTGCCGTCCCTGCTGCTGGGCAACACCCTGGTGCTAGGCTTGCTATTGCAACTGGGCACGCTTGGCCAATGGCTCCCGTCACTCGGCTGGGGCCTGGCCGGGGGGCTTGGGTTCTGGCTTGCCCTGGTCCTGTTCGATGACCTGCGCCAACGCACGGATCACGACGACATGCCCATTGCCCTGCGCGGCCTGCCCATCGAACTGATCGGCGCAGGCGTGATGGTCATGGCGTTCTCCGGTTTCAACGGATTATTCACACAATGAGTCTGATTCAACGCATCGACGCCCTGCTTCCACAAACCCAGTGCGGCAAATGCGGCCACGCCGGTTGCCGGCCCTATGCCGAAGGGCTGGCCGCTGGCGAAGCGATCAACAAATGCCCGCCGGGCGGTGCAGAAACCATTGCCGCCCTGGCTCACCTGCTCGATACCCCGGTCATCGACCTAGACCCGGGTCGAGGCAGCGCACCGCCCCAGGTGGCCTATATCCGCGAGGCCGAATGCATCGGCTGCACCAAGTGCATCCAGGCCTGCCCAGTGGACGCCATCGTCGGTGCCGCGAAGCTGATGCACACGGTCATCGCCAACGAATGCACAGGCTGCGACCTGTGCCTGGCGCCCTGCCCGGTCGACTGCATCGACCTGCTGCCTCTGCCGGACACCATCATCCCGATCGTTGGCGGGCTGGCCCAGACGCCACACCAACAGGCTGCGCGCACCCAGCGCCGCGACCACGCGCGACGGCGCCATGAACAACGCAACGCCCGGCTGCAACGCGATGAAGCACGTCGCCAGGCCGAGCGATTGGCGCGCAACCCACGGCCGGCCGCCCCTACGGCAGGTAACAGCGACGCCGCGCCGGATCCGATCAAAGCGGCCATTGAACGGGTCAAGGCGCAAAAAGCCGCCAGCAGTGACGCTGCCTTGAAGCAGGCGAAGATCGCCGCCGCCATGAGCCGCGCCCAGCTGAGCAAGGCCCGCAGTGCATTCGGCAACTCGCCGAGCGAAGCCCAGCTCGACCAGTTACGCACCCTGGAGGAGGCGGCCGAGCAGGCTCAACGACACCTCGACGCCCTGCAGGCCGGGCCGGGCCATGCCAGCGCCTGACCCGCGGCTGCGCAGGGCCATGGGCCTGGTGCTGCTGGCCTGTGCGCCCGGCTTACTGGCCCTGTTCTGGCTGCACGGCTGGGGCGTGTTGTTCAACCTGCTGCTCTGTGCCGGCACCGCCTTGGGCTGCGAAGCCTTGCTGTTGGCCCTGCGCGGCCAATCGCCGCTGCCTGCATTGGCTGATGGCAGCGCGCTGGTCAGCGCCGTGCTGTTGGCCGCAGCCCTGCCCAGCCTGGCACCGTGGTGGTTGCCGGTCATCGCCACGAGCGTGGCGATCGGTATTGGCAAGCAAGCCTTCGGCGGTGTCGGGCGCAACCTGTTCAACCCGGCGATGCTCGGCTATGCCTTCGTCCTGCTGAGTTTCCCCCTGCAGATGAACCAATGGCCAGGCCAGCCGGCAGGTTTTATGGAGGCGGTGCAGCATCTGTTCGGCGCGCCGGCGCACGTCGATGCCTGGGCCACTCCGACGGCGCTGGACGGGCTGCGCCACAATCGCAGCCTGACCCTCGAGGAACTGTTCGCCCAACACCCAGGCTTTGGCACGATCGGCGGGCGCGGCAGCGAATGGGTGAACCTCACGTTCCTGGTCGGCGGGCT
The DNA here is from genome assembly GCF_020151015.1 of Pseudomonas sp. p1(2021b). NCBI lineage: Bacteria > Pseudomonadati > Pseudomonadota > Gammaproteobacteria > Pseudomonadales > Pseudomonadaceae > Pseudomonas > Pseudomonas sp. p1(2021b). Next base: position 1,094,846 of record NZ_CP083746.1, on the reverse strand, counting down.
GCTCCTCTGGCAACGCAAGGTCATCGCCTGGCATGCCCCTGCAGGCCTGCTGGCCGGTATATTCCTGTTCAGTCTGCTGTGCTGGAACGGCTCGGGCTCCGATTCCAATGGCTCACCGCTGCTGCACCTGTTCTCCGGCTCGACCATGCTGGCGGCGTTCTTCATCGCCACCGAACCGGTATCCGGGCCCCGCAGCGCCTTGGCGCGCCTGGTGTTCGGCTTCGGCGCGGGCCTGCTGATCTACCTGATCCGCACCTGGGGCAGCTATCCCGACGGCACGGCGTTCGCCATCCTCCTGATGAACCTCGCCGTACCGGCCCTGGAGCGCCAGGCCGCACGCCATTCACAGGCCAGCCCATGAACCCTTCGGCGCGCAGTGCCGTACTGCTGGTGCTGATCGGCATCTTTTCGCTGGGCAGTACCCTGGCCTGGCGACATTGGACGGCGCCAACCCGCCTGGAGGCCGAGCGACAATTGCATAACCTGCGCTGGTTGCAGGCACTGCCTGCAGGTAGCTTCGACAACCAACCCCTGCAAGCCCCCGTGGCCTTGGGCGACATACACCTGCCCCACAGCCGCTTGCTGGCGGGCTACCGGGCAACCCTGGACGGCAAGCCGAGCGCTGTGCTGCTGCACAGCCAGGCACAGGGGTATGCGGGGCCGATCACCTTGGCGATCGCCATAGACCCAGCCGGACGCCTGGTCGGCATTCACGTCCTTGAACAACAGGAAAGCCCAGGCCTCGGGGACCAGTTGGTCGATCCACGCATCCACTGGTTGGACCAGTTCACAGGCCGCACCCAGAAAGGCGCCTGGGCCATCAAGCGCGACCACGGCGACTATGACCAACTGGCCGGTGCCACGGTCACCTCCCGCGCGGTGATCGACGCCCTGCAGGATGCCCTGCGCTATTTCGATGCTCACCGCGCGATCCTGCTGGAGGCACATACCGATGAATAGATTCTGGCTGCCCGGCATCAGCGTACTTGCCTTGGCTGGTGCGACGTCGACCTTGGCACAGGCCACTGCCATCGGGTTGTGTAGCGTGCTGCTCCTGAGCCTGCACCAGGCGTTGCTGATACCACTGCGCCGCTGGCTCGCTGGGCCCTGGCGTTTGCTGGCCAGCCTGTTGCTGCTCGCAGCGCTTGCCAGCAGCCTGCAACTGGGCCTGCAGACCTGGGCCCTGCCGCTGGCCCATTCACTTGGCCACTATCCAGCCCTGCTCTGCATACAATGCCTGATGGCGGACCAGTTATGGCCGGACGGGCTTGGCTGGCGACGCCTAGGCCTTTTGCTGGGCAGCCTGCTGATGCTGTGCATACTGCTCGGTGCCTGCCGTCAATGGTTGGCGACCGGGGTCGGCATGCATTTGGCAAGCCTGGCACCGGGCGGGTTGATGCTGCTCGGCGGCTTGCTGGCCCTGTACAATCGCCTGCGTCCGGGGCCAGCCCCCTCACGTCGTCAAGGAAGCCTTTGAGCCCATGAATGCCGCCAAACGCCTGGAGATCTTTCGCAGGCTGCACGAAGACAACCCCGACCCAAAGACCGAACTGGCCTACACCACCCCTTTCGAGTTGCTCATTGCCGTCATCCTATCCGCCCAGGCGACGGATGTGGGTGTCAACAAGGCCACCGCGCGGTTGTTCCCGGTCGCCAACACGCCGCAGGCCATCCATGCCCTGGGCGTCGAAGGGCTGAGCGAATACATCAGGACCATCGGCCTCTACAACAGCAAGGCCAAGAATGTCATCGAGACCTGCCGCCTGCTGATCGAACGCCATGGCGGCGAAGTGCCTCAGACCCGCGAGGCCCTCGAAGCGCTGCCAGGCGTTGGCCGCAAGACCGCGAACGTCGTGCTCAATACAGCATTTCGTCAGCCTACCATGGCCGTCGACACGCACATCTTCCGGGTCAGCAACCGGACCGGTATCGCGCCCGGCAAGACGGTACTGGAAGTGGAAAAGAAGCTGCTCAAGTTCGTACCCAAGGATTACCTGCTCGATGCCCACCATTGGCTGATCCTGCATGGGCGCTATGTATGCCAGGCGCGCAAGCCACGTTGTGGGGCCTGCCGTATCGAGGACCTGTGCGAGTACAAACAGAAGACCTCTGACGATTGAGACAATAGAAGGAAATGGTTGTATACGATTGAAAAAATCTTTTTTACCGGAATCGGGTTTCTCGCTATAAGGACGGCCAATGGCCCCTTGGCTTGGAGTAACTCATGAGCACCGATAAAGACGAGCTGTCGATCGACGATGAATTTCCCACCTCGGAAGACGATATAGAGCCCCAGGTGGAAACGGCAAAGACCAACCTGAGCAAACGCCGCACCATCGATAACCTCCTCGAGGAGCGGCGTCTACAGAAACAACTCGCCGACTTCGACTACGACCTGTAGCCCGCCGATCACCTTGAAAGCCTCCCTTGCGGAGGCTTTCCTGTTTTCAGGGGCGCGACAAGCCATGGCGCTGGGCGAGCTCGATGAGGTCGACCAGCGATCGGGCATTGAGCTTGAGCAGCAGACGCGTCTTGTAGGTACTGACCGTCTTGTTGCTAAGGAACATGCTGTTGGCGATTTCCTTGTTGCTCTTGCCGCTGGCCAGCTCCTTCAACACCATGACCTCCCTGCCGGAAAGACGCTGGACCATCTCCTCCTCGGTGCCACCTTTGGCACAACCACGCGTCTTGTGCAGGGCCTGGTTAGGGAAATAGCTGTACCCGGACAGAACCGCCTTGATCGCGCTGAGCAGCTCGGTCAGGTCCTGTTGCTTGCAGACATAACCTGCAGCGCCAGCCTGCATGCAGCGCATGGAGAAATGCCCCGCTGCCTGTGATGTCAGGACCAGCACCTTGCTCTCCGGGCTGATGGAGGATAACCGACCAATTACCTCGAGCCCATCCAGTTTTGGAATGCCAATATCCAATACCACGATGTCGGGTTGGTAGTCCCGGATCAATTGCAAAGCATCCACGCCGTTATCGGTTTCCGCCACGACGTCATACCCATGTCGCTCCATCAACATGCGTACAGCCAGGCGAATAACCGGATGATCATCCACGATAAGCACTTTATTCATGCGATATCCATTGATTCATTATTATTGCTCCGAGGCACACCATAACCGAGCAGCCCCCTCCATGGCGCAGCGGATTGCGGCATATGATCAAACAGAGAAGAAACCTACATTACTAAAGGAATTTTCCTACAGGCGTACACTTTATAAAGTTTCCAGTTATGTAAACACGCTACAAAAATTGACGAGATTATTCCCAGCTCGTATGCACTTTTGACCTATACGAACAGTCCGAGTCTGGGGGTAATTAAATGAAGTGCTGGCTGTAAGCCTTGATGCTTTGGTTTACAGGGAAATAGCTCTCTCTGCAGCCTATACCGAAAACAGGCGAGAGATAGGCAAACACTTGCAGGCAAGAAGCATCATGCAGCAGACCGATTCCATCAGTCCCTTGGCGATCATCGCTATATTCGCAGGCATCATCGAAGCCTCCGCCTTGGCTTCATTGCCCTTCCTCAGCGAGAACAGCCAGAAGACCTACACCTGGTTCCTGGTGGGTTTTCCGTTCTTCCTGACCATGCTGTTCTTCCTGACCTTGAACTTCAATTATCACTCTCTGTACCAACCCAACAAATCTGCGGGCCGGAACAAGATCGATGCCGCCCCCAGCGCCCCGCCAATGGAAAGCCCGAACGCCTCGACGATGATCATCACGCTCTCAGGGCCGGAGACTCGCAAGATAATCGAACACCATATCCTACGTACCCTCACACGCCCACAGCCCCGCACGCGCCGCTGGGTACTCGAGAACCTCGATACCCGTACCCGTATCCACCTGTCGATCGGGGCGCTGTCGGAAACCGAGAAAAAATAGGGCATGGAAAAGAAAAAACCCGGCACAAGGCCGGGTTCTCAGGGTAGCGCAGGCCTAGATCAGAGCAGCGAACGGCCCTTGTTGGCGGCAATGCGCATGCGCAGGGCATTGAGCTTGATGAAGCCCGCGGCATCGGCCTGGTTGTAGGCGCCGCCGTCTTCCTCGAAGGTCGCGATGTTGGCATCGAACAGCGAATCATCCGACTTGCGCCCGACCACGGTGACGTTGCCCTTGTACAGCTTCAGGCGGACCACACCGTTCACGTTGACCTGCGAGGCGTCGATCATCTGCTGCAGCATCAGACGCTCCGGGCTCCACCAGTAGCCGGTGTAGATCAGGCTGGCGTACTTGGGCATCAGCTCATCCTTCAGGTGAGCGACTTCGCGGTCCAGGGTGATCGACTCGATGGCGCGGTGGGCCTTGAGCATGATGGTGCCACCAGGGGTTTCGTAGCAGCCACGGGACTTCATGCCGACATAGCGGTTCTCGACGATGTCCAGACGACCGATACCGTTGGCGCCGCCGATGCGGTTCAGATCGGCGAGCACAGTGGCCGGGGTCTTCTCGACGCCGTCGATGGCGACGATGTCACCGTTGCGGTAGGTGAGCTCGATGTAGGTAGCCTGGTCCGGGGCGTTCTCCGGAGAGACGCTCCAGCGCCACATGTCTTCTTCGTGCTCGGTCCAGGTATCTTCCAGGACACCGCCTTCATAGGAAATGTGCAGCAGGTTGGCGTCCATCGAGTACGGCGACTTCTTCTTGCCGTGGCGCTCGATCGGGATGCCGTGCTTCTCGGCGTAGTCCATCAGCTTCTCGCGGGACAGCAGGTCCCACTCGCGCCATGGTGCGATGACCTTGACGCCCGGCTTGAGTGCATAGGCGCCCAGCTCGAAACGCACCTGGTCGTTGCCCTTGCCGGTAGCGCCATGGGAAATGGCGTCGGCCCCGGTTTCGTTGGCGATCTCGATCAGGCGCTTGGCGATCAGCGGACGGGCAATGGAAGTACCCAGCAGGTACTCGCCTTCATAGACGGTGTTGGCGCGGAACATCGGGAACACGAAGTCACGCACGAACTCTTCGCGCAGGTCATCGATGTAGATCTCTTTGACGCCCATTGCCTGTGCTTTGGCGCGGGCCGGCTCGACCTCCTCGCCCTGACCCAGGTCAGCGGTGAAGGTCACCACTTCGCAGTTGTAGGTATCCTGCAGCCACTTGAGAATCACCGAAGTATCAAGGCCGCCGGAATACGCCAGTACGACCTTTTTTACGTCCGCCATGCCATCACTCCACGGGGTTGTACGGAAAGCGGTTGATTCTACCGGCCCCATTGAAATATTTACAATGGGGCGACAGCTTGTGATGACAAAGCGACAGGAACAGTCAAGAGCGCGACCCTTGTCGCGGTCAGGATTTTTTTTCTGCCGGTGCCGGCGCCGGCGCGGGGCCAGGCGTCGCTGGAGCTGCGGCAGCGGGAGCCGGGGTGGCCTCTACCGAGGGTTTTTCCACCGGCTTCTCGACCGGGGCGACACGCTCCAACTGGATGTTCACCCGGCGGTTGCGCGCCCGGTTGGCGGCACTGTTGTTCCGGGCCAAGGGGTAACGTTCGCCATGGAAGCGCACGGTGATCTGCTCCTGCGGCACACCATGGGCCTTGAGGTAGTCGGCGACCGCCAGGGCCCGACGGCGTGAGGTGTCGCGGTTGGTCAGGCGGCTGCCGCTGTTGTCGGCATGGCCATCGAGCTCGATGTGGTTCACCGACGGGTCGGCCTTGAGGTAATCGAGGATCACGTCCAGGCGTGCCCGCGCCGCGCTGTCCAGCTCGATACCGCGTGGGAATCCGACCTGGGTCTGGCGGATCTGGTCGAAATTCATCGGCAGCAGCTTGGCGGCACATGCCTGGTAGTCACCATAGGCCTTGGCGAAGCTGACCGGCAGTACATGCACCTCCATGGGCCTGCCGCCCTCGCCGGCATGGTTGCGCACCACCGTGCTGCGCCCGTCGAGCAGGCCGTTGATCAGCCGGCTGGCCTGCCCCTGGGACGAGGTGAACAACACCCCGCTGCGCCCCATGCGCACGCCCCCGAGATTGATGTCGCCCCGGCCAGGTTGCCAAGGTGCTGCCGCGGCCAGCAAGGTCGCACTGCCCACCCCCAGCGCATTGCTGTCCGATCGCAACTGGAAGACCGCCTGCTCGCCGGCACGGCGCACGAACTCACCGCTGCCGAAACCGTCGATCGGCTGGGACAGCCGGCATTCGAACTGGTCACCCTCGACGTTCCAGGCGACGTTCTCCACGCGCGTCTGGAAGGTCAATGCCCCGGCCGGCAGGCTGGCAAACAGGGTAAGAAGGGCTAGGTAACGCTGGCGCACAGGTGGCTCCACAGATTCTGACGGCTTACCTGCAGGCTATCGGACGCCACCGGGAAAACTTGATAGCCGTGCTCCTACCGGGGTTTTCCGGTAGCATTGGCCCTTGAGTTCGACCCGCCTGGAATCTCCAATGTCCGATCGCCTGACCCTCCTGCGTCCCGACGACTGGCACATCCATCTGCGCGATGGTGCCGTCCTGCCCCATACCGTTGGCGACGTGGCGCGTACCTTCGCCCGCGCCATCATCATGCCCAACCTGGTCCCGCCGGTACGCAACGCCGTCGAGGCCGGCGCCTATCGCGACCGCATCCTGGCCGCACGCCCGGCAGGCAGCCGCTTCGAGCCGCTGATGGTGCTGTACCTCACCGACCGTACCAGCGCCGAGGACATCCGCGCGGCCAAGGCCAGCGGTTTCGTGTACGCCGCCAAGATGTATCCGGCCGGCGCCACCACCAACTCCGACTCGGGCGTGACCAGCATCGACAACATCACGCCGGCGCTCGAGGCCTTGGCCGAAACCGGCATGCCGCTGCTGGTGCACGGCGAAGTGACCCGTGCCGAGGTCGATGTGTTCGACCGCGAGAAGCGCTTCATCGACGAGCACCTGGCCCGCGTGGTCGAGCGCTTCCCCACGCTGAAAGTGGTGTTCGAGCACATCACCACCGCCGATGCCGCGCAGTTCGTCCTGCAGGCCCCGGCCAACGTCGGCGCGACCATCACCGCACAGCACCTCTTGTACAACCGCAACCACATGCTGGTCGGCGGTATCCGCCCGCACTTCTATTGCCTGCCGATCCTCAAGCGCAACACCCACCAGGTGGCGCTGCTGGACGCGGCCACCAGCGGCAACAGCAAGTTCTTCCTCGGCACCGATTCGGCACCCCATGCCCGTCATGCCAAGGAAGCCGCCTGCGGCTGCGCCGGCTGCTATACGGCCTACGCTGCCATCGAGCTGTATGCCGAGGCCTTCGAACAGCGCAATGCGCTGGACAAGCTCGAAGGTTTCGCCAGCCTGCACGGCCCGGCGTTCTATGGCCTGCCGGCGAACACCGACACCATTACCCTGGTTCGCGACGAGTGGACCGCTCCCGACAGCCTGCCATTCGGTGACAACACCGTGGTTCCGCTGCGCGCCGGTGAAAAACTGCGCTGGCGTCTGCTGGAGGAGAAGGCGTGAGCGAAGCGTTCTACGAAGACGACCAGGAAGGTCAAGGCAGCAGCGTTCGCCACCCGATGGCCGAGCGCTTCCGCGGTTACCTGCCCGTGGTGGTGGATGTGGAAACCGGCGGTTTCAACAGCGCCACTGACGCGCTACTCGAAATCGCTGCCGTCACCATCGGCATGGATGAGAAAGGTTTCCTGTTCCCGGAGCACACCTACTTCTACCGGGTCGAGCCTTTCGAGGGGGCCAACATCGAGCCGGCGGCCCTGGAGTTCACCGGTATCAAGCTGGACCACCCGCTGCGCATGGCGGTGAGCGAGGAAACGGCGCTCACCGACATCTTCCGTGGGGTGCGCAAGGCATTGAAGGCCAATGGTTGCAAGCGGGCCATCCTGGTCGGCCACAACAGCAGTTTCGACCTGGGCTTCCTCAATGCCGCCGTGGCGCGCAACGACCTCAAGCGCAACCCGTTCCATCCTTTCTCCAGCTTCGACACGGCCACCCTGGCTGGCCTGGCCTATGGCCAGACCGTACTGGCCCGCGCCTGCCAAAGCGCCGACATCGATTTCGATGGGCGTGAAGCCCACTCGGCACGCTACGACACCGAGAAGACCGCCGAGCTGTTCTGCGGCATCGTCAACCGCTGGAAGGAAATGGGCGGCTGGCGCGACTTCAACGACTGACCTGCTACTGAACCCTTGGGCCGCTACAGGCATAAAAAAACCGGCCATGATGGCCGGTTCTTTTATTCGCGTGGCAATTACAGCTTGCCAGCGTTCTCGCTCAGGTAGGCAGCAACGCCTTCCGGCGAAGCGGTCATGCCCTTGTCGCCTTTCTTCCAGTTGGCAGGGCAGACTTCGCCGTGCTCTTCGTGGAATTGCAGGGCGTCGACCAGGCGCAGCAGTTCTTCCATGTTGCGGCCCAGCGGCAGGTCGTTGACGATCTGCGAACGGACAACGCCGTTCTTGTCGATCAGGAAAGCGCCACGGAAGGCTACGCCGCCTTCGGACTCAACGTCGTAGGCCTTGCAGATGTCGTGGGAGATGTCTGCAGCCAGGGTGTACTTGACCGGGCCGATACCGCCGTTGTTGACGGGGGTGTTACGCCAGGCGTTGTGGGTGAAGTGCGAGTCGATCGACACGCCGATCACTTCCACGCCGCGTGCCTGGAAGTCAGGGATGCGATGGTCCAGAGCGATCAGCTCGGATGGGCAGACGAAGGTGAAGTCCAGTGGGTAGAAGAACACCAGGCCGTATTTGCCCTTGATGGCCGAAGCCAGGTTGAAGCTGTCGACGATCTCGCCGTTGGCCAGTACGGCCGGAACGGTGAAGTCGGGGGCTTGTTTACCAACGAGTACGCTCATTCGTTATCTCCTTGATGGTGGTGAAATCAGATACCCGGGAGGGTCGACCTGCCCCGGTATCCAGCAAAGGTTGCCCATCATACACGGCTTCTGGTGACAGGCCGAATCCAACCGCCGGTCGCACCGACACAAGGCCGGAGGAAAGTTCTTTGACACGCATTCTCATTACCATTAAGCTCCACCCCATCGAGCCTCAACCATGATGGTCTGACCTTATGTATGTGTGTCTTTGTGTCGGCGTTACCGACGGACAGATTCGCGATGCGATCTATGAAGGATGCTGCAGCTACAAGGAAGTCCGGGCCGCCACCAATGTCGGCAGCCAATGTGGCAAGTGCGCATGCCTGGCCAAGCAGGTGGTCCGCGAGACACTGACCGAACTCCAGGTCAGTCAGCAGGCGGCCCTGCCCTACCCCGTTGAGTTTAACGTGGCTTGAACCATCGAATTCGAAGAACCGGACCCAGTGTCCGGTTTTTTTATGCCTTCAATTCAATAAGTTAGCGTTCGAACGCGGTTCACAAACATTCTTATTCCTATTAATTTTCACTTACTATTCAATAACTTAGGTTTGACAGAGACCCTGGTCGGGCTCAGACTTCCTGTATTGGCACACTTCAACAGGGCAGGAACCCGACATGAAAGGCGACGTAAGCGTCATCCAGCATCTCAACAAGATCCTCGGAAACGAGCTGGTCGCGATCAACCAGTACTTCCTGCACGCGCGGATGTACGAGGACTGGGGCCTGAACAAACTCGGCAAGCACGAGTACAAGGAATCCATCGACGAGATGAAGCACGCTGACAAATTGATCAAGCGTATTCTTTTCCTCGAAGGCATCCCCAACGTGCAGGACCTGGGCAAGTTGCTGATCGGCGAACACACCAAGGAAATGCTCGAGTGCGACCTGAAGATCGAACAGAAAGGCCTGGTCGACCTCAAGGCGGCCATCGCCCATTGTGAGACCGCCGGTGATTTCGGCTCCCGCGAACTGCTCGAAGACATCCTCGAGTCCGAGGAAGAGCACATCGACTGGCTGGAGACCCAGCTGGGCCTGATCGACAAGGTGGGTATCGAGAACTACCTGCAATCGCAGATGGGTGAGGAATAAGCCTAGGCGGGCAGGCAACGCGTTCCCTGCTCCATGAAAAAGCCCCGCCTAGGCGGGGCTTTTTCATGCCTGCGACAAAAGCCGGATCAGGCTTCGGAGGCCTTGGCCTTGGCGGCGGCTTCCTTGATCAGGGTCTGCAGCTCACCCTTTTCGAACATCTCCAGCATGATGTCGCTGCCGCCGACCAGCTCGCCACCGACCCACAGTTGCGGGAAGGTCGGCCAGTTGGCGTACTTGGGCAGGTTGGCGCGGATTTCCGGGTTCTGCAGGATGTCGACGTAGGCGAACTTCTCGCCACAACCCATAACGGCCTGCGCGGCACGCGCCGAGAAGCCGCACTGTGGGGCATTCGGCGAGCCTTTCATGTAAAGCAGAATGGTGTTGTTGGCGATCTGCTCTTTGATTGTTTCGATGATATCCATGAAGCACCTCGGCTGAACTTTCCGACGCGATCGTCGGCACGGTGACGCATTGTAACGGAAAGCCGAGCTGCATGCTCGGCCTTGCCAGCCCCGTTGCGGCCTGCGCATGCACAGGGGCGTCGCGTGGTATTTATGGAGGCTGGGCGCTTCGGACTCCACGACACCAGCGGCATGATTCGCGACGCAGGGTTTGCCAAAGGGCGGACAAGCCGTGTACAACCCACCTGTGGAAAATAAAAAACAGTACGCTCACAAGGGCTTACGACATTCCTTGCAACAGAGCTGCTGTGCCCCCTCTTGGTTTCAGGCGACATTTAATTATAGTATTGCGCCTTCCCCCTATTCCGTCCGCCCCGTGCGGCTTACGCCGCAGGTCGCTCCCGTTGTCAACAAAACCATACGGTCGACCTGCAAACCGTTGCAGATAAGGTAGTCAATCATGAGCGCTAGGCACTTTCTCTCCCTGATGGATTTCACCGCTGACGAACTGCTCGGCGTGATCCGTCGAGGCATCGAGCTGAAGGACCTGCGCAAGCGAGGCGTGCTGTTCGAGCCACTGAAGAACCGCGTGTTGGGGATGATCTTCGAGAAGTCCTCCACCCGTACCCGGGTGTCGTTCGAAGCCGGCATGATCCAGCTCGGCGGCCAGGCCATCTTCCTCTCGCCCCGCGATACCCAGCTGGGCCGTGGCGAGCCGATCGCCGACAGCGCCATCGTGCTGTCGAGCATGCTCGATGCGGTGATGATCCGCACCCATGCCCACAGTACCCTCACCGAGTTCGCCGCCAACTCGCGGGTGCCAGTGATCAACGGCCTGTCCGACGAATCGCACCCCTGCCAGTTGCTGGCCGACATGCAGACCTTCCTCGAACACCGCGGTTCGATCCAGGGCAAGACCGTGGCCTGGATCGGCGACGGCTTCAACATGTGCAATTCCTACATCGAGGCAGCCCTGCAGTTCGATTTCCAGCTGCGCATCGCCTGCCCGGAAGGCTACGAGCCCGATCCACGCTTCCTCGCCCTGGGCGGTGATCGCGTGCAGGTCATTCGTGACCCCAAGCAAGCCGTGCAAGGTGCCCACCTGGTGACCACGGATGTCTGGACTTCCATGGGCCAGGAGGAGGAAACTGCACGGCGCCTGGCGCATTTCGCGCCTTACCAGGTCACCCGCGAACTGCTCGACCTGGCGGCACCCGACGCCCTGTTCATGCACTGCCTGCCCGCCCACCGTGGCGAGGAAATCAGCCAGGACCTGCTCGACGACCCTCGTTCGGTCGCCTGGGACCAGGCTGAAAACCGCCTGCATGCACAGAAGGCCCTCCTGGAATTCCTTGTAGAACCGGCTTACCACCACGCATGAGTCAACCGCTATTGCTCAACCTGCGCGACCTGGCCTGTGGCTATGGCGACCAGCGCATCGTCCAGAACCTCAATCTGCACCTGAACGCAGGCGACATCGGTTGCCTGCTGGGCTCCTCAGGTTGCGGCAAGACCACCACCCTGCGCGCGATCGCTGGCTTCGAGCCCGTGCATGAAGGCGAGATCCAGCTGGCCGGCGAAGTCATCTCCCGCGCAGGGTTCACCCTGGCACCGGAGAAGCGCCGGATCGGCATGGTGTTCCAGGACTACGCCTTGTTCCCCCACCTGACCGTGGCGCAGAACATCGCCTTTGGCCTTGGCAAGCATCCACGCCCGAACGAGGTGGTCGAGGAAATGCTCGACCTGGTCAAGCTCGGCGGCCTGGGCGGGCGCTACCCCCACGAGCTGTCCGGCGGCCAGCAGCAACGGGTGGCCCTGGCCCGCGCCCTGGCACCGGAGCCGCAGTTGCTGTTGCTCGACGAGCCCTTCTCCAACCTGGACGTGGAACTGCGCCGACGCTTGAGCCATGAGGTACGCGATATCCTCAAGAGCCGAGGCACCAGCGCCATCCTGGTCACCCATGACCAGGAAGAAGCCTTTGCCGTCAGCGACCAGGTCGGGGTATTCAGGGAAGGCCGCCTGGAGCAATGGGACACGCCCTACAACCTCTATCACGAACCGCAGACGCCATTCGTCGCCAGCTTCATCGGCCAGGGCTACTTCATCCGTGGCCAGATGAGCAGCCATGAGGCGGTCAAGACCGAGGTGGGCGAACTGCGCGGCAACCGTGCCTACACCATGGCGCCGGGTAGTTCGGTGGACGTGCTGCTGCGTCCGGACGACATCATCCACGCGCCGGACAGCGACCTGCGGGCGAATATCGTCGGCAAGAGCTTCCTCGGGGCCTCGACCCTGTACCGGCTGCAACTGCCCACCGGCAGCCAGTTGGAAGCGATCTTCCCGAGTCACGTCGACCATCAGGTCGGCCAGGAGATCGGCATCAACGTGGCCGCTGACCACCTGGTGCTGTTCCCGGTACCAGGCAGTGTCGCGGCGCAACTGCCGCGGCAGGAAAACGGCGTGCGCCGCTACAGCTCGGCGACCTGATCACCACCTTGGCGCCGCTACGCCCCATGTAAGAGCGGGCTTGCCCCTCGATCGGGCGCGCAGCGGCCGCAAACCAGCCAACTCGGTCTGGCTGATGAATCGAAGTAGCTGATTTCACGGCCGCTGCGCGCCCGATCGCGGGGCAAGCCCGCTTGTGTCTTCGCAAGAGGTAAGGTGTTAGGTGAGAGGGGTGGACGGCAAGCTGCTAGCTCGCGGTGCCATGAGCACGGGTAGGAGCCGAGCTGCCGTCCACTCTTCTCGCTCTGGCTCAAGCTCGAACAGTTGACTGAGTCCGACCTCGAACAACAAGCGTGAGCCAGGCCAGAGCGACCTCTCATCTTCAAGACTAGAGGCTTTACTCATGTCTGCCTATGCCGGAATCGATGTTTCCAAAAATACCTTGCAAGTGGCCCTGTATCCCGAGGCCTCCGAGCTTTGCGTGACCAATGATGCTGCAGGGCTCGAAGTTATCGCCCAACATTTCAAAGCCCATGCGGTCGAGCGTGTGCTGGTCGAAGCTACCGGCGGTTACGAAAAGCTGTCGATCCGGTTGCTGGCCAAGGCCGGTTTGAAAGTGCAGCGAATCAATCCTGCCCGGGCACGTCAATTCGCCCTAGCCATGGGCAAGCGAGCCAAGACTGACCCTATCGATGCACGGATGCTAGCCTTATTTGCCTCCGCCTTGGAGGACAAGCATTTCGTTGTACCTGACGAGGCTCGCGAGCACCTGACCGAACTGGTCAATCAGCGCGATAGCTGGTCCAGCAACGCGATGACAATCGTCGCCGCATCAAGCAGGCCTCGCTGCCTGTTGTGCTGGAGCACTATAAAACGCTCGAATCGACATTACGCGTCTTGATCAAGGCATGCGATGAACAGATCGCTGAGCAGAGTCGCCGTGTCGATGCAGACCTATTCGAACGCTTGAGCGAGATCAAGGGTGTGGGCAACGTCACCATTGCCAGTCTGTTCTGCTATCTGCCGGAACTGGGTGATCTGAACCGTGCGCAAGTAGCTGCCCTGGCGGGTGTGGCGCCCTACAACAACGACAGTGGGACCAAAAACGGAAAGCGCCATGTCTACGGCGGCCGGGCGAAACTGCGTCGTGCGGCCTACATGTGCACCTTGGTGATGGCACGCGTGAATCCAGATTTTAAAGCGCGATGGGCCCGGCTGCGCGCGAGCGGTAAGCCAGCAAAAGTAGCGCTGGTGGCATGCATGCGCGTGCTGCTGGTGAGGCTCAATGCCATGGTGCGTGATGGAACGCCATGGCGTGATCAGCCTGTCTGAAGGCACATCGGGTAGGCAGACTGGTGTCTGCCTACCGCTGATACGTGCATTGGTCGGGTGGAAGTGAAAGACAGTTGGCTCCTACAGAGGGTGAGCGCTGTGGCTGAAGCCTTCAGCCCCGGCCGATCTCGGCGAACGCCCCTTGGGTATGCTCGGCCAGCACCGTTGCGGCCAGTTCTACCTCCAACCCACGCCGCCCGGCGCTCACATGGATGCTGTCAAATTGCTTTGCCGATGCATCGATGAACGTGCGCAGGCGCTTCTTCTGCCCCAGCGGGCTGATCCCGCCCACCAGGTAGCCGGTTGAACGCTGTGCTACCGCCGGGTCCGCCATTTCGCACTTCTTGACTCCCGCTGCCTGCGCCAGCGCCTTGAGGTCGAGCGTGCCACCTACCGGTACCACCGCCACCAGCAATTCCCCCTTCTCACTGCTGGCCAACAGGGTCTTGAACACACGCTGCGGATCAAGCCCCAGTTTCTCTGCCGCCTCAAGGCCATAGGACGAAGATTTCGGATCATGTTCATAGCTGTGCACGCGATGTTCGGCACGCACCTTCTTCAAAAGATCGAGGGCGGGGGTCATGTACGGCTCCAATCGGTGACAAGTCGGCGGCTACTTTAGGCCAATTCCTACAACCCGACCAGCGTAGCGCCAACGCGCCGGTCTGGCCCGGGAGTTACGACCGAGATACGCATCCAGAATGTGACCGAACGTTCACTTTCGACCTTTGACATCAGCGTTTCTTGTCTATATTTTTTCGTTTCTGAATAAATGACACCTTTTTAAAGGTGCATTCCTACACGTGTCCGGCGTCAACGGGGATAGACACCGGACCTTGCTGTCGAGCGCCCAGTGCCTCACAACAACAAGAAACGAGGTCATACATGACGACTGCTCTACGACAACCGACCCTGTCCGGTCAATGCATGGCCGAATTTCTCGGCACCGCGCTGCTCATCTTCTTCGGCACCGGCTGTGTCGCCGCGCTCAAGGTCGCCGGTGCCAGCTTCGGGCTCTGGGAAATCAGCATCATCTGGGGGGTCGGCGTGAGCATGGCGATCTACCTCACCGCCGGCATTTCCGGCGCGCACCTGAACCCGGCCGTGAGCATTGCCCTGTGCCTGTTCGCCGGCTTCGACAAGCGCAAACTGCCGTTCTACATCCTCGCCCAAATCTGCGGCGCCTTCTGCGCCGCCGCGCTGGTCTATGGGTTGTACAGCAACCTGTTCTTCGATTTCGAACAGGCCCATGCCATGGTCCGCGGCAGCGAAGCCAGCCTGGAACTGGCGTCGGTGTTTTCCACCTACCCACACCCGGCCCTGTCCATCGCCCAGGCTTTTCTCGTCGAAGTGGTGATCACCGCCATCCTCATGGCCGTGATCATGGCCCTGACCGACGACAACAACGGCCTGCCCCGAGGCGCCATGGCGCCGCTTTTGATCGGCCTGCTGATCGCGGTGATCGGCAGCGCCATGGGGCCTCTGACCGGCTTTGCGATGAACCCGGCACGCGATTTCGGGCCTAAACTGATGACATTCCTGGCCGGCTGGGGCGAGATGGCCTTTACCGGCGGGCGCCCCATTCCCTATTTCCTGGTTCCGGTGTTCGCACCGATCCTCGGCGCATGCCTGGGGGCAGCCCTGTACCGAGGCCTGATCGCCCGCAACCTGCCGATGGCGCAAACCGCGAACCCGCAAACAGACAACAACCCACAGGGCGACACCCAGGCTTCCTGAGGTCGGCGCGCCGGCAAGACACCCGGCCCCCCTGACCACCTCCTATTTTGTGCAAGGCCACCGACATGACAGATTCCCAGGACAAGAACTACATCATCGCCCTGGACCAGGGCACCACCAGTTCGCGGGCCATCATCTTCGACCGGGACGCCAACGTGGTCGGCACCTCCCAGCGCGAGTTCGTGCAGCATTACCCGCAAGCCGGCTGGGTCGAGCACGACCCGATGGAGATCTTCGCAACCCAGAGCGCGACCATGGTCGAAGCCTTGGCCCAGGCCGGCATCAGCCATGCCCAGGTCGCCGCGCTGGGTATCACCAACCAGCGTGAAACCACGGTGGTCTGGGACAAGGAAACCGGGCGCCCGGTGTACAATGCCATCGTCTGGCAATGCAGGCGCAGCACCGAGATCTGCGAGCAGCTCAAGCGCGACGGCCACGAAGCCTACATTCGCCAGACCACCGGCCTGGTCACCGACCCCTACTTCTCTGGTACCAAGCTCAAGTGGATCCTCGACAACGTCGAAGGGGCCCGCGAACGTGCGGAGCGCGGCGAGCTGTTGTTCGGCACTGTCGATACCTGGCTGATCTGGAAATTCTCCGGCGGCAAGGTACATGTCACCGACTACACCAATGCCTCGCGCACCCTGATGTTCAACATCCACACGCTGCAATGGGACGAGAAGCTCCTGCAGATTCTCGGCATCCCTCGCCAGATGCTGCCCCAGGTGCGTCCCTCCTCCGAAGTCTACGGCCATACCAAGAGCGGCATCGCCATCGCCGGCATCGCTGGTGACCAGCAGTCTGCCCTGTTCGGGCAGATGTGCGTCGAGCCCGGCCAGGCCAAGAACACCTACGGCACCGGTTGCTTCCTGCTGATGAATACCGGCGACAAGGCGGTGACCTCCTCCCACGGCCTGCTCACCACCATCGCCTGCGGCCCACGCGGCGAAGTGGCCTATGCGCTGGAGGGCGCGGTGTTCAATGGCGGCTCCACCGTGCAGTGGCTGCGCGACGAGCTGAAGATCGTCAACGACGCCTACGACACGGAGTATTTCGCCAGCAAGGTCAAGGACAGCAACGGCGTCTATCTGGTACCGGCCTTCACCGGCCTGGGCGCGCCCTACTGGGACCCTTATGCCCGCGGCGCCCTGTTCGGCCTGACCCGGGGTGTCAAGGTCGACCACATCATCCGCGCCGCCCTGGAGTCGATCGCCTACCAGACCCGCGACGTGCTCGACGCCATGCAACAAGACTGCGGCCAGCGCCTGAGCGAACTGCGCGTGGACGGCGGTGCGGTGGCCAACAACTTCCTCATGCAGTTCCAGGCCGACATTCTCGGCACCTGCGTGGAGCGGCCAAAAATGCGCGAAACCACAGCCTTGGGCGCTGCCTACTTGGCGGGCCTGGCCTGTGGTTTCTGGAGCGGCCTGGACGAATTGCGAGACAAGGCGATCATCGAACGTGAGTTCAGCCCGCAGTTGGACGAAGCGCAGAAGGAAAAGCTCTACAAAGGCTGGCGCAAGGCCGTGGACCGAACCCGCGATTGGGAAGATCACGAGGCCTGAGCCTGCAGATCTCGTCTGCCTGGCCCGACCGATCGCCGACAAGCCGGCGATAGGGCCAAGGCAGGCAATACGCCGAACCTGAGGTAGCAGGCTGGCCGTCATCCTCTTCCTACGGCATCATTGCAGAATTTGTCCGGCTGCCCCCAAGGACCGCCCATGAATCTGCCTCCCCGCCAACAACAAATCCTCGAACTGGTGCGCGAGCGTGGTTACGTCAGTATCGAAGAAATGGCGCAGCTGTTCGTCGTCACCCCCCAAACCATCCGTCGCGATATCAACCAGCTCGCCGAAGTGAACTTGCTGCGGCGTTACCACGGCGGCGCGGCATACGACTCGAGCATCGAGAACACCGCCTATGCCATGCGCGCCGACCAGATGCGCGACGAGAAGCAGCGCATCGCCGAAGCCGTGGCCCAGCAAATTCCCGACCATGCTTCGTTGTTTATCAACATCGGCACCACCACCGAATCCATTGCCCGTGCACTGCTCAACCACAGCCACCTGAAGGTCATCACCAACAACCTGCACGTGGCCGCGATCCTGGGCGCCAAGGACGACTTCGAGGTGCTGGTGGCCGGCGGCACGGTACGGCGCGACGGCGGTGTGGTCGGCCAGGCCAGCGTCGACTTCATCAACCAGTTCAAGGTCGACTTCGCCGTGGTCGGCATCAGCGGCATCGACGAGGATGGCAGCCTGCTGGACTTCGACTACCAGGAAGTGCGGGTCTCTCAGGCGATCATCACCAACGCCCGCCAGGTGATCCTGGCCGCGGACTCGAGCAAATTCGGCCGTAACGCCATGGTTCGCCTGGGCTCGATCAGCCTGGTCGATTGCCTGGTGACGGACCAGCAGCCCACCCCTGCCCTGACCCAACTGTTGAACCAGCACAAGATTCGCCTCGAAGTGGTCTGAAAGGGCCAATCGCGGGACTAGCCGGACCGCGATTGGGCTGCCAGGTCCGGCGCAGATGTTCGGTATTGTTCATTTCTTTGTCATCAGATCAGTTTTTTCTATAGAGACTGACTGGCGGACGCCTTTTCGTTGCGCTAGTATTTTCGAAAACGAACATCAATGTTCACTTTCGATGTGAACCGCGCCCAGGAGGCCCTTGCCGTGACCCACTCCGCTCCGTCCCTGCCCCCGCTCGCCGATTGCTACGACCTCGCCGTGATCGGCGGCGGCATCAATGGCGTGGGCATTGCCGCCGACGCGGCCGGTCGCGGCCTGAAGGTATTTCTGTGCGAAAAGGACGACCTGGCAAGCCACACCTCCTCGGCCAGCAGCAAGTTGATCCACGGTGGCCTGCGCTACCTGGAGCATTACGAGTTCCGCCTGGTTCGCGAGGCGCTGGCCGAGCGCGAAGTCTTGCTGGCCAAGGCACCACACATCGTCAAGCCGATGCGCTTCGTCCTGCCCCATCGCCCGCACCTGCGCCCGGCCTGGATGATCCGCGCCGGCCTGTTCCTCTACGACCACCTGGGCAAACGCAAGCGCCTGGGTGCCTCGCGCAGCCTGCGCTTCGGCCCTGGGAACCCGCTCAAGCCAGCCATCACCCGCGGCTTCGAATACGCAGACTGCGCAGTGGACGACGCCCGCCTGGTGGTGCTCAACGCCATGGCCGCCCGTGAGAAAGGCGCGCATATCCATACCCACACCCGCTGCCTGCGCGCCGAGCGCGTCGGCGGCGTGTGGGAAGTCGAGCTGCTGCATGCCGATGGCCGCCAGCAGAGCATCCGCGCCCGCGCGCTGGTCAATGCCGCCGGGCCCTGGGTGGCCAGCTTCATCAAGGACGACCTCAAGCTGGAAGCGCCCTACGGCATCCGCCTGATCCAGGGCAGCCACATCATCGTCCCGCGCTTGTACGAGGGCGAACACGCCTACATCCTGCAGAACGAAGACCAGCGCATCGTGTTCGCCATTCCCTACCTGGAGCGCTTCACCCTGATCGGCACCACCGACCGGGAATACAGCGGCGACCCGGCGCAGGTGGCGATCACCGACGCGGAAACCGACTACCTGCTCAAGGTGGTCAACGAGCACTTCAACCACCAGCTCAGCCGCGCTGACATCCTGCATACCTACTCTGGCGTGCGCCCGCTGTGCAACGACGAGTCGGACAACCCTTCGGCCGTCACCCGCGACTACACCCTGGCGCTGGCCGCCAGCGAAGGCCAGGCTCCATTGCTGTCGGTCTTCGGTGGCAAGCTGACCACCTACCGCAAGCTGGCCGAGTCGGCGATGGTCGAACTCAAGCCATTCTTCACCCAGATGCGCGACAGCTGGACCGCCACCGCGCCGCTGCCTGGCGGTGAAAACATGACCACCGTCCGGGCACTGGTGGATGCCCTGTTGGCACGCCACGGCTGGCTGCCGATGGACATCGCCAAACGCTGGGCA
This sequence comes from Pseudomonas sp. p1(2021b), assembly GCF_020151015.1. Lineage (NCBI taxonomy): Bacteria > Pseudomonadati > Pseudomonadota > Gammaproteobacteria > Pseudomonadales > Pseudomonadaceae > Pseudomonas > Pseudomonas sp. p1(2021b). The sequence goes on along the minus strand of NZ_CP083746.1, from coordinate 1,075,073 downwards.
GTGACCTACGGCAGCCGTGTATGGCAATTGCTCGAGGGTGTACAAGGGCCCGAAGACCTTGGCCAGTCGATTGGCGGAGGCCTGTTCACACGCGAAGTGGACTACTTGTGCAAGCAGGAATGGGCCCTCGAGGCCGACGACATTCTCTGGCGCCGCACTAAACTGGGGCTGTTCACCAGCGAAGCCGAGCGTCAGGCATTGCGCGACTACCTGCACCAGGCCCAGGCCAGGCAACAGGCAGCCTGACAGCAAGCTGGTGGGGCCGCTCGAAGCTGTCGGATAAAGCACAACGGCCCTGGAGAGCAGTCTGTCCTGTGGTTCGATGAGCGCCTGCTGGGCGATCGCGTTAATACCACCAGCAGCCCTATCGTTCGGTTTTCCGAACGGCGTCATCGACGCTATTCGGAAAACCGTACGCATCACACCCGCGCGCAAACGTCAAAAAAGATTCATCCCCTGACATTTCGGGCCTTTACTATCAATCTCAGAGCTTGGCACGACTCATGCTCTACACTCAGTAGCCGAATGCACCCGCTTCTGTTGTATTCGTAGAACGAAGAGTCCGCCAACGGCTCCATAAAAAAAACAACGTCGAGGAAAATTTGATGCGTATCGTTCGTCAACTGTTGGGCGCCGCCATCGCGGCTGCGGTCATCGCTTCGCCGGCCATGGCCGAAGAGCTGACCGGCACCCTGAAGAAGATCAAGGATTCGGGCACCATCACCCTGGGCCACCGCGACTCCTCCATTCCGTTTTCCTACCTGGCAGGCAAGCCACAGCCCGTGGGCTACTCCCACGACATCCAGCTGGCCGTCGTCGAAGCGCTGAAGAAACAGCTCAACGTGCCTGACCTGAAGGTGCGCTACAACCTCGTCACCTCCCAGACCCGCATCCCGCTGGTGCAGAACGGCACCGTGGACCTGGAGTGCGGCTCCACCACCAACAACGTCGAGCGCCAGCAACAGGTCGGCTTCTCGGTGGGCATCTTCGAAGTCGGTACCCGCCTGCTGACCAAGGTCAAGGACGGTCAACCGGCCTACAAGGACTTCCCGGACCTGGCCGGCAAGAACGTGGTGACCACCGCCGGCACCACGTCCGAGCGCATCCTCAAGGCGATGAACGCCGACAAGCAGATGAAGATGAACGTGATCTCCGCAAAAGACCACGGTGAAGCCTTCAACATGCTCGAAAGCGGCCGCGCCGTGGCCTTCATGATGGACGACGCCCTGCTGGCCGGCGAAATGGCCAAGGCACGCAAGCCTGCCGACTGGGTCATCACCGGCACGCCGCAGTCCTACGAGATCTACGGCTGCATGGTGCGCAAGGGTGACGAGGCGTTCAAGAAAGCGGTCGATGACGCCATCATCGCCTATTTCAAGTCGGGCGAAGTCAACAAGAGCTACGAGAAGTGGTTCCAGCAGCCGATCCCGCCAAAAGGCCTGAACCTGAACTTCCCGATGAGCGAAGAGCTGAAAAAACTGATCGCCGAGCCGACCGACAAGGCAGCGGACGAGAAGAAGTCCTGAACCTCAGCCAGTGGCCGGGGGCTCGAGCCGAGCCGTAATCAACCCGACAGGCCACTCATTAGTGTCTAACCTTTCAACCGAGGGCGCTCGCCGCCCTCGGTTGCTCGAAGGTGCCCGTGAAACAACCGTCTGAGGGGAAATCCCGATGAATTACAACTGGGACTGGGGCGTGTTCTTCAAGTCCACCGGCGTGGGTAGCGAAACCTACCTGGACTGGTACATCGCCGGTCTGGGCTGGACCATCGCCATCGCCATCTCCGCCTGGATCATCGCCTTGTTGCTGGGCTCGCTGCTCGGTGTGATGCGCACCGTGCCGAACCGCCTGGTATCAGGCATCGCCACCGCCTATGTGGAGCTGTTCCGCAACGTACCGCTGCTGGTGCAGCTGTTCATCTGGTACTTCCTGGTACCCGACCTGCTGCCCGAAGGCCTGCAGGAATGGTTCAAGCAGGACCTGAACCCGACCACTTCGGCCTTGATCAGCGTGGTCATCTGCCTGGGCCTGTTCACCGCCGCGCGGGTCTGCGAACAGGTGCGCACCGGTATCCAGGCCCTGCCCCGTGGGCAGGAGTCGGCCGGCCGGGCGCTGGGCTTCAGCCTGCCGCAGATCTACATGAACGTGCTGCTGCCCCAGGCCTATCGGATCATCATCCCACCGCTCACTTCGGAGTTTTTGAACGTGTTCAAGAACTCCTCGGTGGCCTCGCTGATCGGCCTGATGGAGTTGCTGGCGCAAACCAAGCAGACCGCCGAGTTTTCGGCCAACCTGTTCGAGGCCTTCACCCTGGCCACGCTGATCTACTTCACCCTGAACATGGGCCTGATGCTGTTCATGCGCCTGATCGAGAAGAAAGTCTCGGTACCGGGCCTGATTTCCGTGGGGGGCAAGTAAATGGACATGGATTTCAGCGAAATCATCCCCGCCCTGCCCGCCCTCTGGGAAGGCATGGTAATGACCCTGCAACTGATGGTCATGGGCGTGGTCGGCGGCATCGTGCTGGGCACTATCCTGGCACTGATGCGCCTGTCGTCGAGCAAGCTGCTGTCGAACCTGGCCGGCGCCTACGTCAACTATTTCCGCTCCATCCCGCTGCTGCTGGTGATCACCTGGTTCTACCTGGCGGTACCGTTCGTGCTGCGCTGGATCACCGGCGAAGACACTCCGGTGGGCGCGTTCACCTCCTGCGTGGTGGCGTTCATGATGTTCGAAGCCGCGTACTTCTGCGAAATCGTGCGTGCCGGCGTGCAGTCGATCTCCAAGGGCCAGATGGGTGCCGCGCAGGCACTGGGCATGACCTATGGCCAGACCATGCGCCTGATCATCCTGCCCCAGGCCTTCCGCAAGATGACGCCGCTGCTGCTGCAACAGAGCATCATCCTGTTCCAGGACACCTCGCTGGTCTACACCGTAGGCCTGGTGGACTTCCTCAACTCGGCCCGCTCCAACGGCGACATCATCGGGCGCTCCCATGAGTTCCTGATCTTCGCCGGTGTCGTCTACTTCCTCATCAGCTTCTCCGCTTCGTGGCTGGTCAAGCGCCTGCAAAAAAGGATCGCCGTATGATTTCCATCAAGAACGTCAACAAGTGGTACGGGGACTTCCAGGTGCTGACCGACTGCAGCACCGAGGTCAAGAAAGGCGAGGTGGTGGTGGTCTGCGGCCCGTCCGGCTCGGGCAAGTCCACCTTGATCAAGTGCGTCAACGCTCTGGAGCCATTCCAGAAAGGTGACATCGTGGTCGACGGCACCTCGATCGCCGACCCCAAGACCAACCTGCCCAAGCTGCGTTCGCGGGTAGGTATGGTGTTCCAGCACTTCGAACTGTTCCCACACCTGTCGATCACCGAGAACCTGACCATCGCCCAGCGCAAGGTGCTCGGCCGCAGCGAAGCGGAAGCCACCAAGAAGGGCCTGGCCCTGCTCGATCGCGTCGGCCTGGGCGCCCATGCCAAGAAGCATCCCGGGCAGCTTTCCGGTGGCCAGCAGCAGCGCGTGGCCATCGCCCGCGCGCTGTCGATGGACCCGATCGTCATGCTGTTCGACGAGCCGACTTCGGCGCTGGACCCAGAGATGGTCAACGAAGTGCTGGACGTGATGGTGGAACTTGCCCATGAGGGCATGACCATGATGTGCGTGACCCACGAGATGGGCTTTGCCCGCAAGGTGGCCAACCGGGTGATCTTCATGGACAAGGGCAGCATCATCGAGGATTGCCAGAAGGAAGACTTCTTCGGCAACCCCGAAGGCCGCCATGAACGCACCCAGCATTTCCTCAGCAAGATCCTGCAGCACTGAGTCGGCTCGCGCCGCTGCCCGGTGCATCCGGGCAGCGGACGCTGGTCGTGACAAGGCCACTGTGATGAAATGCGACCCCTCGCTCCTTCGCCCTGCCCAACCTGTCGTGAAATCCCGCCTGATTCGCCAATTGCTGCTGCCGCCGCTGATCATCCTGTTGATGGTCGGCCTGGGCCTGGCCGGCTACCTGATCAGCGAGAGCAACGGCATCCGCACCCTGAGCGAAAACGGCGAGCGCCAGCTCGAGCTGCATGCACGCACGGTCGAGAGCGAAATCAGCAAGTACACCTACCTGCCGAGCTTGCTGGAGCTCGAAGACAGCGTCTCGCGCCTGCTCACCGACCCCGACGGAGGTTATCGCCAGACCGTCAATGAATACCTCGAAGGCCTGAACCGCCGCAGCCGCAGCCGGGCCATCTTCGTACTCGACACCAGCGGCCGGGTCCAAGCCACCAGCAACTGGCGCGACGCCGACTCCTTCCTGGGCGAGGACCTGTCGTTCCGCGCCTATTTCCAGGACGCCGTGCGCGGCGAGCCTGGCCGCTTCTATGGCATCGGCAGCACCACCGGCGAAGCCGGCTACTACCTCGCCCACGGGCTGGAGGAGCACGGCAAGATCATCGGCGTGGCGGTGATCAAGGTGCGCCTGGACACCCTCGAGGAGCGCTGGCAACGGGCACGCCTGGAGGCGTTCGTCAGTGACGAGAACGGCATCATCATCCTCTCCAGCGACCCGGCCCGCCGGCTCAAGTCGGTACGCCCGCTCACCCCGCAGATCAAGGAGCGCCTGGCGCGCAGCCTGCAATACTACTGGTGGCCGCTGAACGAGTTGCAACCCTTGGCCCGCGAAACCCTGGCCGACGGCATAGAAAAGCTCACCTTCCCGGCCAACAGCGAAAGCGGCCAGGGCAAACCCCAGAACATGGCCTACCTGGCCCAGACCCGGCGCCTGGTCGATACCCCCTGGCATTTCACCCTGCTCACGCCGCTGCAGGACCTGCACCGCGAATCCATGGTACAGGGCATCCTGGTGGGCGTGGCCTTCGCCCTGCTGACGATCCTGGCCATCGCCTGGAACGAACGGCGCAAGGTAATCGCCACCCGCCTGGCCGCCCGCGAAGCCCTGGAAGAAGCCAACAGCCAGCTGGAGCGGCGCATCGCCGAGCGCACCGCCGACCTGCGCGCCAGCAACGAACGCCTGAAGGGGCAGATACGCGAGCGGCGACATGCCGAACAGACCTTGCGTCACGCCCAGGACGAACTGGTCCAGGCCGGCAAGCTGGCGGCCATCGGGCAGATGTCCACCAGCATCGCCCACGAGCTCAACCAGCCGCTGGCCGCCCTGCGGACATTGTCGGGCAACACCGTGCGCTTCCTCGAACGCGGCGCCCTGGAAACCGCCAGTACCAACCTGCGCACCATGAACGACCTGATCGACCGCATGGGGCGTATCACCGCCAGCCTGCGCTCTTTCGCCCGGCGCGGCGACGACAGCGGCCAGGCCTCGCTCCACAAGGCCGTGGAGGCCAGCCTGCAGGTGCTGGGCAACCGCATCGCCCGCTGCAACCTGCAATTGCATCGCCAGTTCGACGACCAGCTACTGGCCATCGACCAGACTCGCCTGGAGCAGATCCTGGTCAACCTGATCGGCAATGCCCTGGACGCCATGGCCAGCCAGCCCCAACCACAGCTCTGGCTGGAAGGCGAAATACAAGGCGACAAATACCGCCTGCGGGTGCGCGACAATGGCCATGGCATCGATGCCGAGGCTCGCAAGCACCTGTTCGAACCCTTCTTCACCACCAAACCCGGCGAGCATGGCCTGGGCCTGGGCCTGACCCTGTCGGCGAGCCTTGCCGCCGCCGCCAAGGGGTCCCTGGGCGTCGAGCATCCCGCCAGCGGCGGTACCGCCTTCGTCCTCGCCCTGCCCCTGGTCACGCCCACCGGCACATCGGCTGAACCACTATGAATAAAGGGTCCCCATGAACCAAGCACCCTTGACCGTCCTGATCGTCGAAGACGACCCCCACGTGCTGCTGGGTTGCCAGCAGGCACTGGCACTGGAGGACATCGCCTGCGAAGGCGTGGGCAGCGCCGAACAGGCGTTGGAACGCATCGGCGACGATTTCGCCGGTATCGTCGTCAGCGACATCCGCCTGCCAGGCATGGATGGCCTGGAACTGCTCGGCCGCCTCAAGGCGCGCGATCGCAGCCTGCCCGTGGTGCTGATCACCGGCCACGGCGATATCGACATGGCCGTCGGTGCCATGCGCAACGGCGCCTACGACTTCATGGAGAAACCGTTCTCCCCGGAGCGCCTGGTGGAGGTGGTGCGCCGCGCCCTGGAGCAACGCGGCCTGTCTCGTGAAGTGCATGCCCTGCGGCGCCAGCTGGCTGGCCAGAGCACCCTCGAGGGCCGCATCATCGGCCGCTCTGCGGCCATGCAGAATCTGCGCGAACTGATCGCCAATGTCGCCGATACCTCGGCCAACGTGCTCATCGAAGGCGAAACCGGTACCGGCAAGGAACTGGTCGCCCGCTGCCTGCACGATTTCAGCCGGCGCCAGGGCCAGCCCTTCGTTGCGCTCAATTGCGGTGGCCTGCCGGAGAACCTGTTCGAAAGCGAGATCTTCGGCCATGAAGCCAACGCCTTCACCGGTGCCGGCAAGCGGCGTATCGGCAAGATCGAGCATGCCAATGGCGGCACGCTGTTCCTCGATGAAGTGGAGAGCATGCCGATCAACCTGCAGATCAAGCTGTTGCGCGTGCTGCAAGAGCGTACCCTGGAACGCCTGGGCTCGAACCAGAGCATCCCGGTGGACTGCCGGGTGATCGCCGCCACCAAATCGGACCTGGACGCCATGGGCCAGACCGGCCAGTTCCGCAGCGACCTGTACTACCGCCTGAACGTGGTCACCCTGGAACTGCCGCCCTTGCGCGAGCGCCGCGAAGACATCCTGCAACTGTTCGAGCACTTCCTCCAGCAGTCGGCCTTGCGCTTCGACCGCGAAGTGCCGGAGCTCGACAGCCAGACCGTGTCGCGGCTGATGGCCCACGACTGGCCAGGTAATGTGCGTGAGCTGCGCAACGTCGCCGAGCGCCATGCCCTTGGCCTGCCGGCCTTCAAGAAAAGCGCGGGCGGCGCCAGCCAAGGGCTGGGGTTCGCCGAGGCAGTGGAAGCCTTCGAGCGCAACCTGCTCAGTGACGCCCTGCAACGCACCGGCGGCAACCTCAGCCAGGCCAGCCAGGAGTTGGGCATGGCCAAGACCACGCTGTTCGACAAAGTGAAGAAATACGGCCTGAGCTGAACCAAGGAACGCCAATGGACCTGATACTCAAGGCCAGCCTGGGCGCCGCCGTCGTGGTGCTCCTGGCCATTCTTTCCAAGACGCGCAACTACTACATCGCCGGGTTGGTACCGCTGTTTCCGACCTTCGCCCTGATCGCGCATTACATCGTCGGTAAAGGCCGGTCATTGGCGGACCTGAAGACCACCATCCTGTTCGGCATGTGGTCGATCATTCCCTATTTCATCTACCTGGCGGCATTGTACGTGCTGGTCGACAGAATGCGCCTGGAGGCCTCGCTGGCCCTGGCCACAGTGGCCTGGCTGGTGGCTGCGACGGTGTTGGTCACTTTGTGGATGCGCTTTCACTGAAACACCTCGGGCCGCGCTGCGGCCCAATCGTGGCACAAGCCACTTGTAGGAGCGGGCTTGTCCCGCGATCAAGGGCGAAGCCCTTGCCAGGCGACGGTGATATCAGGCCCGGCCTAATCGCGGGACAAGCCCGCTCCTACAGGGTCTGTGACGGTCCGGTTACAGAAGCCCTGCCACATGCCTCGGCGCTTCGCGATGGGATTGCAGATACGGCAGTACCGCCGCCAGCAACGGCCCCTTGAACGGCTCTTGGAAGCGATGGGCCAGGCCCGGAATCAATCTCAATTGGCTGCCCTGGATATGCGCCGCCAGGTGCACCCCATGCATCACCGGCAACAGCGGATCGGCCGTGCCGTGCACCACCAACGTCGGCACGCGCAGTTGGTTGAGCAGCGCCACCCGGCTCGGCTCGGCGAGGATCGCCATGATCTGGCGCTTGACGCCGTCCGGGTTGAAGGCCCGGTCATAGGCATCCGCAGCCTGTTGCAGCAACGCTGCGCGCTCGTCGGCGATATCGGGGCTGCCCAAGGCGGCCAGCAGGTCGGCCTGGTGCTCGATGGCGATAGCCCGGTTGGGCGCATCGCGACGCGCCAATAGTTGCACCAGCGCCGGGCTGGGCGCCGGCAAGCCCTCATCGCCGGAACTGGACATCATCAGCGTCAAACTGCGTACACGCTCCGGGGCCATGGCCGCCAGGTGCTGGGCGATCATGCCACCCATGCTGACCCCCAGTACATGGAACTGCTCGACGTGCAGCACATCCATGAGCCGCAAGCCGTCGCTGGCCATGTCGGTCAAGGTGTAGGGCGCGGCCACCGGCAGCCCCAGCTTGTAGCGCAGCAATTCGACGGTCAGGTTGGCCGAGGCCGGCGTTTGATTCCAGCGCGACAGGCCGACATCGCGATTGTCGTAACGGATGACGCGAAAACCCTGTCGGCACAAAGCCTCGACCACATCGTCGGGCCAATGGATCAACTGCCCCCCCAAGCCCATGACCAGCAGCAATACAGGGTCCGACGGCGCACCGACGCTTTGGTAGACCACGCTCAGCTCGCCCAGCTCGGCCCGTTGCACCGGCACCTGGGCGTCGCAGCGCTGCGCCGTTGCAGCGGCCGGCACGCTGATCAACAAGAATAAAAAGACCAATAAAGCCCGCATGAAAGAAACACCAGAATGCAGATCCCCAGTAGAGCGCGAGTCTGATGAAATCCCTTCGAGCGCGCTGCCACAAAACCATGACAGTTTGATTAAGGCTGCCGAGCGGTCGTCTGCACCGTGCTCGACAGCAACGCACAACATGAGAGAAACTCAAGCATCTGCATCCATTACCCAGTGTTACCCCCGGAGTCGTCTGTGCTGGAAATCCGCCACCTGAAAACCCTTCATGCCTTGCGCGAGGCCGACAGCCTGGTGGAAGCCGCCGAACGCCTGCACCTGACCCAGTCGGCCCTGTCGCACCAGTTCAAGGAACTGGAAGAGCGCCTGGGCATGACCCTGTTCGTGCGCAAGTCCAAGCCGATCCGCTTCACCAGCGCCGGCCTGCGCCTGCTGCAACTGGCCGACGCCACCCTGCCCCTGCTGCGTGGTGCGGAACGCGACATCGCACGTCTGGCAGGCGGCACTGCAGGTCGTCTGCATATGGCCATCGAATGCCATAGTTGCTTCCAGTGGCTGATGCCTACCATCGACCAGTTCCGCGACGCCTGGCCGGAAGTGGAGCTGGACTTGGCCTCAGGCTTCGCCTTCGCCCCACTGCCGGCCCTGGCCCGCGGCGACCTGGACCTGGTGGTGACCTCCGACCCGGTGGACCTGCCCGGCATCACCTATGTGCCACTGTTCACCTACGAGGCGATGCTCGCCGTGGCCAACCAGCACCCATTGGCCGGCAAGCCCTATATCGTGCCCCAGGACCTGCTGGACCAGACCCTGATCACCTACCCGGTGGAGCGCGACCGCCTGGACATCTTCACCCGCTTCCTGGAACCGGCCGATATCGAGCCGGCTGCGGTGCGCACTTCGGAACTGACCGTGATGATGATGCAACTGGTGGCCAGCGGCCGTGGCGTATGCGGCATTCCTCATTGGGCGTTGCACGAGTACAGCTCGCGGGGTTACGTCAAGGGCAAGCGGCTGGGTGAAAAGGGCCTGTTCGCCACGCTCCACGCCGCGGTGCGCACCGATATGCTCGATGCGCCGTACATGCGCGACTTCCTGCTGACGGCCAAGGACACCTCGTTCTCGACCCTCGACGGCGTCAGCGCGGTGCGTTGAGCGCCTGGCGATAGAGCGGCAGGATCAGGTCGCGGGTCAGGGGCGCCAGCTCAAGGTCCGGGGCCTGATCAGCGGCCAGCCAGATCACTTCTTCGATCTCTGCTGCCGGGGCGACGTCCTCGGCGCTGTCGACCCGGAACAGCTCGGCCTGGACTTCAAAGCCTGGCTCATTGGCGGCCGGTGCGCTGAACTGACCAAGATAGACCGCTTGCGTGGGGTCCAGCCGCAGCCCCAGCTCCTCATGCAGCTCACGCACCAACGCCGCTTGGGGCGACTCACCAGCATCGATCTTGCCACCGGGCTGCATGAAGGCCTGGGTGCCGCGCTTGCGAACCAGCAGGGTACGGCCTTGCGGGTCGATCAGCAGGGCGGCGGCGATACGGATGGTCTTGGACATTGGCGGGCTCGCTGGACAACGGAAAACGGCGGGCAAGGATCCCATGCAGGTCGGGGGCTGACAAGCTGCCTGCTCCTACAGAAGGGCCGCGGCAGACGGCCCAGGACGAACGGCCCCTTGCCAACCCGACCTTCACCCGCCATAAACAACACATGAACCTCCCAGCCCAGCACCACCCTGTGCTCGACCTGTTCCACCCCGCCATCGGCGCCTGGTTCCGGCAGCACTTCGCCACGGTCACCGACGCCCAGGCCCGGGCCTGGCCGCTGATTCACGCCGGCCAGTCGATGCTGCTCGCCGCGCCGACGGGCTCAGGCAAGACCTTGAGCGCCTTCCTGGCCGTGCTCGACGAGCTGTTTCGCCAAGGTCTGGAGCATGGCGGCGAGCTGTCCCCGCACACCCAGGTGGTCTATGTCTCGCCCCTCAAGGCGCTGTCCAACGACATCCGCCTGAACCTCGACCTGCCGCTGGCCGGCATCAGCCAGGCCCTGCAAGAGCACGGGTTGAAGGCGCCGCACATCACCACTGCCGTGCGCACCGGTGATACACCGCAAAAAGAACGCGTGGCCATGCGCAAGCGGGCACCGCATATCTTGGTGACCACGCCCGAGTCGCTCTATGTGCTGCTCGGCTCGGCCTCCGGTCGCGAAGGCCTGGCCAATGTGCATACGGTGATCGTCGACGAGATCCACGCCCTGGCCGGCAACAAGCGAGGCTGTCACCTGGCCCTGACCCTGGAGCGCCTGCAGGCATTGTGCGGCCAGCCTCTACGGCGCATCGGCCTGTCCGCTACGCAGCGCCCCGTGGAGCGGGTGGCGCAGTTTCTGGTCGGTCACCAGCGTCCGTGCGCCATCGTCGATGTCGGCCATGCCCGCCGCCGCGACCTGGCCATCGAAGTTCCGCCGGTACCGCTGGGCGCGGTAATGGCCACCGATGTCTGGGGCCTGGTCTACGACCGTATCGCCGCGCTCGCCCGAGAGCATCGCACTACCTTGGTGTTCGTCAACACCCGGCGCCTGGCCGAACGTCTGACCCGGCACCTGAGCGAGCGCCTGGGCCAGGATGCCGTAGCGGCGCACCATGGCAGCCTGGCCAAGGAACACCGCCTGGCAGCCGAACAGCGTCTGAAGGCAGGCCAGCTGCAGGTGCTGGTGGCCACCGCCTCGCTGGAGCTGGGCATCGACATCGGCGAAGTCGAGCTGGTCTGCCAGATCGCCTCGCCCGGCTCGATCTCGGCGTTTCTGCAACGTGTCGGACGCTCCGGGCACCAGGTCGAAGGCACCCCCAAAGGGCGGCTGTTCCCGACCTCGCGGGACGACCTGATCGAATGCGTGGCCTTGCTCGAGGGTGTGCGCCTGGGCGAACTCGATCAACTGCAGATACCCCGCGCGCCGCTGGACGTACTGGCCCAGCAGATCGTCGCCGAAGTGAGCAACCAGCCCTGGCCGGAGCAAGCCCTGTACGACTGCCTGCGCCAGGCCATGCCCTATGCCGGGCTGGACCCAGCGCACTACCAGGCGCTGTTGCGCATGCTCGCCGAGGGCTACAACGGCCGCCAGGGCGTGCGCAGCGCCTACCTGCACCGCGATGCCGTCAGCGCCAGCCTGCGCGGGCGCCGTGGCAGCCAGCTGACGGCGTTGACCAGCGGCGGCACCATTCCCGAGACCGCCGACTATGCCGTGCTGCTCGAGCCCCAGTCGCTGAACATCGGCAGCGTCAACGAAGACTTCGCCGTGGAAAGCATTGCCGGCGATATCTTCCAACTGGGCAACGCGTCCTATCGCATTCTGCGGGTCGAGCCTGGCCGGGTACGGGTCGAGGATGCCCATGGCCTGCCGCCGACCATTCCGTTCTGGCTCGGCGAGGCTCCGGGGCGCAGCGATGAGTTGTCCGCCGCCGTCGCCCGCCTGCAGGCACAGGTCGATGAGCGCCTGCAGGCCAGCGGTGGAGATTTCGCCCCGGTGCTGGCCTGGCTGCAGCAGGCGTTCGGGCTGCAAGAAGGCGCCGCCAGTCAGGTGCTCGACTACCTCGGGCAGGCCTGGCAGGTGCTCGGCGCCCTGCCCTCCCAGGAAACGCTGGTGATGGAACGCTTCTTCGACGAAACCGGCGGCACCCAATTGATCATCCATTCGCCCTATGGCAGCCGGATCAACCGCGCCTGGGGCCTGGCGCTGCGCAAACGCTTCTGTCGTACCTTCAACTTCGAGCTGCAGGCCGCGGCCAGCGAAGATGCGATCGTGCTGTCGTTGTCCACCAGCCACAGCTTCGAGCTCGATGAAGTCTGGCGCTACCTGGCCAGCCGCAGCGCCGAGCCGATCCTGGTCCAGGCCCTGCTCGACGCCCCATTGTTCGGCGTGCGCTGGCGCTGGAACGCCGCCGTGGCCCTGGCCTTGCCGCGTTATGTCGGCGGGCGCAAGGTGGCGCCACAGATCCAGCGGATGAAAAGCGAAGACCTGATCGCGGCAGTGTTCCCCGACCAGATCGCCTGTCTGGAGAACATCGCCGGTGAACGGCAGATCCCGGACCATCCGCTGGTGGAACAGACCCTGGACGATTGCTTGCACGAAGCCATGGACAGCGAAGGCTGGCTGGCCCTGCTACGGCGCATGGAAAACGGCGAGATACGCCTGCTCGCCCGCGACCTGCCCGCACCCTCCCCCTTGGCCGCGGCCATTCTCAATGCCCGGCCCTACACCTTCCTGGACGATGCCCCGCTGGAGGAGCGACGGACCCAGGCGGTACTCAACCGGCGCTGGAACGACGTGCACAGTGGCGATGACCTGGGGGCATTGGATGTCGAGGCCATCGCCGCCGTGCAGGCCGAGGCCTGGCCACAACCGGGCAATGCCGACGAGATGCACGAAGCCTTGATGAGCCTGGGCGCCATCAGTGCTGGGGAAACCCACCTGGGCCACGACTGGCCAGGCCTGCTGGCCCGGTTGGCCCAGGCAGGCCGTGCGTGCCTGCTGCGCAGCGGCGAAACGGCCCTGTGGCTGGCGCGCGAACGCCTGAGCCTGCTGCTGGCGTGCTACCCAGATGCCAGCCTGGAACCTTCGCTGGGCCTGCTGCCGGGGTTCGACCAGCCTTTGGAAAGAGAGGCCGCGCTGGTCGAGCTGTTGCGCGCGCGACTCAGCGGTTTCGGCCCGCTGACAGTGGCCCAGATCGCGGCACCGCTGGGCTTACCCGGTAAGGATATCGAACAGGCCCTGGCCCGCCTGGAAGTGGAAGGCTATGTGCTGCGCGGCCACTTCAGCCCAGGTCAGCAGACCCTGCAGTGGTGCGAGCGGCATCTGTTGGCGCGCATCCATCGCTACACGGTCAAGCGCCTGCGCCGGGAAATCGAGCCAGTGACCCTGCAGGACTACATGCGCTTCCTGTTCGACTGGCAGCACCTGGCGGCCGACGAACGCCTGAGAGGGCCGCAGGCAGTGGCCGAGGTGCTCGGCCAGTTGCAAGGCTTTCCCAGCGCGGCCGGGGCCTGGGAGGCCGAACTGCTGCCCGCCCGGATCAAGGACTACAGCCCGCACTGGCTCGACGATGCCTGTCGCAGCGGCCAATGGGCCTGGAGCCGCCTGGCGACGACGCTGTCCACCAGCACCCTGTCCAGCACACCGCTGGTACTGTTGCCGCGCGAGTACCTGGGCCTCTGGCGCAGCCTGGCACCGATGCCCGCGCTCGATGACCTGGCGCCACGGGCGCAACGGGTGTACGAGACCCTGCAGGCCCAGGGCGCCCTGTTCTTCGACGAGCTCACCCAGGAAGCCCACCTGCTGCCCAGCGAACTGGAAACCGCATTGCAGCAATTGGTGGGCGCCGGGCTGGTCGGTGCCGACAGCTTCACGGGCCTGCGCAGCCTGATCACACCCGCCGCCAAGCGCGCCTCACGCAACAGCCGTCGCGGGCGCCCGCCGATGGCCAGCGACATGGCCCAGGCTGGGCGCTGGGCGTTGCTGCGTCGGGGCAATACCATGCCGGACGCCGACCAACGCCTGGAACACGTCGCCCGGACCTTGCTACGCCGCTACGGCGTGATCTGCTGGCGCCTGTTGGAGCGCGAGAGCGACGTGCTGCTGCCCTGGCGCGACCTGCTGCGTTGCTACCACCGGTTGGAGGCCCGGGGCGAAATCCGCGGCGGGCGATTCATTGCCGGGCTGGCCGGGGAGCAGTTCGCCTTGCCGGAGGCGGTCGCGCTGCTGCGCCAAGTACGACGCCGGGCAGCGGAAGGCGGGCTGGTGATGATCAGCGCCTGTGATCCGTTGAATCTGCTGGGGACGCTGTTGCCAGGCAGTAAGGTGCCTGCAGTGGTCGGCAACCGGCTGCTGTACCGCGACGGCGTGCCGGTGGCCACACGGGTGGCGGGGCGCTACGAGTATCTGCTGGAGGCCTCGCCCGCAGAGCAGGAGGCCTGGCGGCAGCGCCTGTTGCGCGATATCGCCTGATGCCATACGACCGCATCGCGGGACAAGCCCGCTCCCAAAGGCCAGCGCCGATGACCGATCTTTCATCTTCCCGGCCTGCGATCGGCTGGCAATGCGCTATCCAATGGAGCTATGGTCGGAACCTGCCCAGGCCCTGAGCCTGACCGAGCCATCCGCAAGGACCCCGTATGAGCCTGTCACTTCTCAGTCGCTATGCCTTTTTCGCCGCCTGTGTCCTGTTCACCCTGGCGAGTCTGCCCTTCCTGCACCACGAATGGCTGTGGCCGTTCACCCTCGCCACCGCCGTGCTCAGCCTGATCGGCCTGTTCGACCTGCTGCAGCAACGCCACGCGGTGCGGCGCAACTATCCGATTCTCGGCAATATCCGCTACCTGGTCGAAGCGATTCGCCCGGAAATTCGCCAGTACCTGCTCGAAGCCGACAGCGATGCCCTGCCCTTCTCCCGCGCCCAGCGTTCGCTGGTGTATGCCCGGGCCAAGAACGAAGCGTCGGACAAACCCTTCGGTACCTTGATCGACGTATACGAATCAGGCTTCGAGTTCATCGGCCACTCCATGCGCCCGGCGCCCCTGGCTGATCCGGCAAGCTTTCGGGTGACCGTCGGCGGCCCGCAGTGCAGCCAGCCGTACTCGGCCTCGATCTTCAACATTTCGGCCATGAGCTTCGGTTCGCTGAGCGCCAACGCCATCCGGGCACTCAACCAAGGGGCCAAGCTCGGCAATTTCGCCCATGACACCGGCGAAGGCAGCATCAGCCCGTATCACCGTGAGAACGGCGGCGATCTGGTCTGGGAACTGGGTTCAGGCTACTTCGGCTGCCGCACCCCGGACGGGCGCTTCGACCCCGAGCGTTTCGCCGAACAGGCGCGCGACCCGCAGGTGCGCATGATCGAGATCAAGATGAGCCCAAGCCCGGCCACGGCGGCATCCTGCCCAAGCACAAGGTGACCGAGGAAATCGCCGCCACCCGCGGCGTGCTGATGGGCGAGGACTGCATCTCGCCATCGCGCCACAGCGCCTTCTCCACGCCCATCGAGATGATGCAATTCATCGCCCGCCTGCGTGAGCTGTCCGGCGGCAAGCCGGTGGGCTTCAAGTTCTGCCTGGGCCACCCCTGGGAGTTCATGGGCATCGCCAAGGCCATGCTGGAAACCGGCATCCTGCCGGACTTCATCGTGGTGGACGGCAAGGAGGGCGGCACAGGCGCCGCGCCGGTGGAGTTCACCGACCATATCGGTGTGCCACTGCGCGAAGGCCTGTTGTTCGTGCACAACACCCTGGTGGGCCTGAACCTGCGCGACAAGATCAAGCTCGGCGCCAGCGGCAAGATCGTCAGCGCCTTCGACATCGCCAGCGTACTGGCCATCGGCGCCGACTGGGCCAACGCGGCCCGCGGCTTCATGTTCGCCATCGGCTGCATCCAGTCGCAGAGCTGCCATACCAACAAGTGCCCCACCGGGGTGGCGACCCAGGACGCCCTGCGCCAGCGTGCCCTGGTGGTGCCGGACAAAGCCCAGCGGGTGCTCAACTTCCACCACAACACCTTGCGCGCGCTGGCCGAGATGCTCGCCGCGGCAGGCCTGGAACACCCTGCACAGTTGGAGGCCAAGCACCTGGTGCGGCGTATCTCCGCCACCGAGATCAAGCTGTTCTCGCAGATGCACGTGTTCCTCAAACCAGGCGAGCTGCTCACAGGCGAGGTCAACGGGCAGTTCTATTCGAGAATGTGGCAGATGGCCCGGGCCGACAGTTTCGAGCCGCATACGGAAGTGGCTGCCTGACGGTATTCGCGGCACAAGGCCACGCCTACAGGATGACGCAATCGCCTGTAGGCGCGGCCTTGTGCCGCGAATGGGCCGCAAAGCGGCCCCAAGGGCGTGGGATCAGGAAGCCGTGCTCGCCGCACCTTGCGCGTCTTTCGGCGCCAGGCGGAACGCGTAATACAGCACCGTCAGCAGGACCAGGAACGCCGGGCCGATGTACAGGGCCACACGGGTGTCCTCGAAGTACGCCATCAGGCCCACCACCAGCACCAGGAAGGCCAGGGCCAGGTAGGAGCTCAGCGGCCACAGCCACATGCGGTACTTCAGCGCCTGACGCTCGGCGGTGGACAGCCCGGCACGGAACTTGAGCTGAGCCAGCAGGATCATCACCCACGTCCAGATCGCACCGAAGGTGGCGATCGAGGTCACCCAGACGAACACTTTCTCCGGCACCAAGTAGTTCGCCAGCACGCCCAGCAGCAAGGCACCGATCGACAGCAGCAGGGCATTGCGCGGCACGCCACTTTTCGAGGTGCGGGCGAAAGCCGCCGGGGCCTGGCCGTTCTGCGCCAGGCTGTAAAGCATGCGCCCGGTGCTGAAAATGCCACCGTTGCACGACGACAGTGCAGCGGTGATCACCACGAAGTTGATGATGCCGGCGGCGGTCTTGATACCTAGGCGCTCGAAGGTCATCACGAACGGGCTGCCCTGGCTGCCGATCTCGTTCCAGGGGTAGATCGACAGGATCACGAACAGCGCACCGACATAGAACAGCAGGATGCGCCAGAACACCGAGCCGATGGCCTGGGGAATGGTCTTTTGCGGGTTGCGCGCTTCACCGGCGGTCAGGCCGATCATCTCCACGCCCAGGTAGGCGAACATGACCATCTGCAGCGACATCAGCACGCCGGTCACGCCGTTGGGCATGAAGCCACCGTTGCTCCACAGGTTGGAGATGCCCACGGCCACGCCATCGTTACCGAAGCCGAAGGCGATGATACCGATGCCGCCCAGGACCATGGCGATGATGGTGACGATCTTGATCAGGGCGAACCAGAACTCGAACTCGCCGAACGCCTTGACCGCGATCAGGTTGATCGCCCCCATGCTGCCCAGGGCCGCCAGGGCCCAGATCCAGCGCGGCACGTCAGGGAACCAGATACCCATGTAGATAGCCACGGCGGTGATTTCCGCGACACAGGTCACCAGCCACAGGAACCAGTAGTTCCAGCCGGTGAGGAAGCCCGCCAGCGGGCCGAGGTAGTCCTGGGCATAGCGGCTGAAGGAGCCGGCTACCGGGTTGTGCACGGCCATTTCGCCGAGCGCACGCATGATCACCAGGATGGCCAGGCCACCGATGATGTAGGAAAGCATGATCGCAGGACCGGCCATTTCGATGGCCTTGGCTGAACCGAGGAACAGGCCCACACCGATACAGGCGCCCAGCGCCATCAGACGGATGTGCCGTTCGCCCAGCTCGCGCTTGAGTGGGCCGCCCTGGGCGGTCTCACCATGGGCAGGGTGGTTGCCGACTGGCATAGCAATACAACCTCATTTTGTTATTGGATTGACCTTCGCGCAGAACCGGCCAGGCCGATGGGCGTGGCGTCGTCTTGCCGGGCGGGCCTCGTGGGCCGGCCTGTCCGCCGGTGAACGGCAGGACGAAGGGGTCGAGCAGTATAGGAATCCGCCTGTAGGGCTTTTCACTATATAAATAGGGAAATTTGGAGAGAGTTCTCGGCCAAAAACCCTTTCACCGAAGGCATAAATTCCTTCCACCCCACCCTTGCGAAGAATGGGGGCGGCTACCATAGCAACATTGCCCAAGAATGGAAGCCGCACCAAAGCCGTATATTCCTATCTAGGATTTCACTGCTTCTTACAAATTTTTCACCAAACCCTGCCAACGTCTAAGCTTCAGACAAAGCAAGACGAAAAAACTGGCCGGATTTGAAGACTATGGGCGCACTGTGGCAATCGGAACCAACCAGAACGGAAGCACCCGAGACACATCTGGCTGAGGCTCCATTGCCCAAGACTCCACGCCAGCGTCGGCTGTGGTGGCGGCTGATCGTGCTCATCGTGCTACTGGCGATCATCGCCATAGGCTTCGCCGCCTATGACGAAATGCGCACCTCGAAACTGCAGGCGCGCGAATTCAGCCGGCTGGCCAGCACCCTTACCTACTCGCTCGAACCCGGCCCGAGCGACGCCATCGTGTACCCAGGTGACGGGCCCTTCGACAAACGCCTGGGCTACAGCGCACTGGGCGAATTCCTGCCGCGCCTGCTCAAGCGTGACTACCTGATCAGCGAACAGGTGCGCTTCTCGCCGGCCTTGATGAACTATGTCGAGCACGGCCTGTTCGTGCCCTACGTGGAAAAGATCCAGACCGGCCTGTCGATCACCGACTGCCGGGGCGAGGACCTGTACCACTACAACTACCCCCAGCACCTGTACCCGGACTTCGCCTCGATCCCTCCGGTGGTGGTCAACAGCCTGCTGTTCATCGAGAACCGCGACCTGCTCAAGCCCGACGACCCGCACAACAACCCGGCGGTGGACTGGCCGCGCTTCGCCAAGGCCGCCTACAGCCAGGTCGCCAAGTACCTGGCCCTGCCCGGTCAGTCGGCCGGTGGCAGTACCCTGGCGACCCAACTGGAGAAATACCGCCATTCGCCGGACGGCCTGACCGTCTCCGGCGCCGAGAAGATCCGCCAGATGATTTCCGCCAGCGTGCGCGCCTATCTGGGCGGGCCGGACACCACCGAGGCGCGAGAGCGCATCGCCCGCGACTACCTCAACAGCGTGCCGCTCTCGGCGGTGCCGGGCCATGGCGAAGTACATGGTATGGCCGAAGGCCTGCGGGTCTGGTACGGCGCCGACTTCGACCAGGTCAACCAGGTGCTCTCCTCCACCGCCACCGACCCTGAGAGCATGGCTGCCCGGGGTTTGGCGCTGCGCCAGGTTCTGTCGCTGATGATCGCCCAGCGCAGGCCCTCCCATTACCTGTCCAAGGGCCGGGTTGAGCTGGCCGAGCTCACCAATGCGCATATCCGCGTGCTGGCCGCCAACGGCGTGATCGACCGGCCCCTGGCCGATGCCGCGCTGGCCAGCAAGGCGGTGTATCGCGACTGGGTGGCCCAGCCGACCATCGTGCCGATCGTCACCAACAAGGGCATCAGCCTGGCTCGCAACCGCCTGGCGGCCATGCTCAACCGCCCCCTGTACGACTTGGACCGCCTCGACGTGTCCGCCACCAGCACCCTGCAGGCCGACCTACAAATGCAGGTCAGCCAATACCTGAAGAACCTCTCCGACCCCGAGTTCGCCGCGCAGATGGGGCTGATCGGCGAACGCTTGCTGACCACCAAGACCACCGACCAGGTGCGCTACAGCTTCACCCTGTTCGAGCGCACCGCCGACGGCTCGCGGGTACGGGTACAGACCGACAGCACCGATCAGCCCTTCGACATCAACGAAGGCAGTAAGCTGGAGCTGGGCTCCACCGCCAAGCTGCGAGTGCTGACTACCTACCTGGAGATCATCGCCGAGCTGCACGACAAGTACGCCGGCAAGCCCGTGGCCGAGCTGAAGAAAGTGCCGGTGGCCGAACTCGACCGTATCACTCAATGGTCGCTGGAATGGCTGATGCAGAACAGCAAGGACCAGAACCTCGACGCGATGCTCGATGCGGCCCTCGAGCGCAAGTACTCGGCCAACACCGGCGAGGCCTTCTTCACCGGCGGTGGCATGCACGTGTTCAACAACTTTCGCAAGGAAGACAACAGCCGCAACCCGACCCTCAAGGATGCCCTGCGCGAATCGATCAACCTGCCGTTCATCCGCCTGATGCGCGACCTGGTGCGCTACGTCACCTACCAGCAGCCCTACAACCGCGAGCCACTGCTCAAGGACGACTCCGACCCACGCCGTCAGGAATACCTGGCGCGCTTCGCCGACAAGGAAGGCACCAACTACCTGATGCGCTTCTGGCGTAAATACCAGCGCAAGACCTCCCAGCAGCGCCTGGACACCTTCCTCGACAGCATGCGCGTGACGCCGCAGCGCCTGGCCGCCGTGCACCGTTACCTGTTCCCCGAAGCGGGCCAGGAGACCTTCAACGCCTTCGTCCGCGCCCACAGCGCCAATGACAAGAAGGCCCTGGCCAAGCTCACCGATGGGCGCCTGTCGGAAATGTACGACGCCTACGGCCCGGGCAAGTACGACCTGCCGGACCAAGGCTACATCGCCAAGGTGCACCCGCTGGACCTGTGGCTGCTGGGCTACCTGTTGAAGAACCCTGGCGCCTCGCTCACCGAGATGGTCAACGCCAGCCGTTTCGAGCGCCAGGAGGTCTACAGCTGGCTGTTCAAGAGCCGCCACAAGGGCGCCCGCGACAGCCGTATCCGTACCATGGTCGAGATCGAAGCCTTCCTGGACATCCACCAGCGTTGGAAACGCGTGGGCTACCCGTTCGACCATCTGGTGCCGTCGCTGGCCACCGCCATCGGCAGCTCCGGCGACCGTCCGGCGGCCCTGGCCGAACTGGTGGGCATCATCCAGAACGATGGCGTGCGCCTGCCCACCTTGCGCATCGATACCCTGCATTTCGCGGCCAACACGCCCTACGAGACCAAGCTGATCAGCGACCCGGACCGTGGCCAGCGGATCCTCCCGGTGGCGGTGGCCCGGGCCCTCAAGGGGGCGATGTCCCAAGTGGTGGACGCCGGTACCGCACGGCGCATTTCCGGCAGCTTCAAGCTGCAAGACGGCACATCGCTGGTCATGGGCGGCAAGACCGGCACCGGTGACAACCGCATCGAAAGCTTCGGTGCAGGCGGTCGGCTGATCGGCTCGCGCTCGCTGAACCGCACCGCCACCTTCGTGTTCTTCCTGGGCGAGAACCACTTCGGCACCCTTACCGCCTTCGTCCCGGGCCGCACGGCAGAAGCCTTCACCTTCACCTCGGCGCTGCCGGTGCAGGTGCTCAAAGGCATGGCGCCGATCCTCATGCCGTACCTGGAGCCGGGCAGCGCCACCGAGTGCAAGGCACCGCAGCTGGCAGCCCGTGTGCAATGAACAGGGGCTGCTTCGCGCCCCATCGCCGGCAAGCCGGCGCCTACCAGTCCTGCGCTGCTGGTGTAGACACCGCTGAGCTGGCGATGGGGCCGGATCTATCAAAAATACCGATGAGAATTATCCGCATTTAGTGCCTTGTACTGAGATATATCTTGAGTAATATCTTGCGATATATCTAAACCCAAAGGCACCCGCCAATGCGTGACCACGACCCCTTCGAGCGCCGCCCCACCCGCGGCGAACGCGGCCCCCGGGTATTCGCCCCCGGCGATCTCAGGCTGCTCATGCTGTCGATGCTGGCCGAGCAACCAGGCCATGGCTATGACCTCATCCGCCAGATCGAAAGCCTCTTCGACGGCAGCTACACCCCCAGCCCCGGCGTCATCTACCCCACCCTGAACTACCTGGAAGAGGCCGAATTGATCACAGGCCACGTGCAGGGCAGCAAGCGCCTCTATGCCATCACCGAGGCTGGCCGACGGGCCTTGGCCGACCAGGCCGTGGCACTCGATGGCGTGCGCATGCGCATCGAGGTGAGCAAGCGCGCCCTGCGCGGCCACGACCGCCCGCCTGAAATCCACGAGGCGGTCGGTAATCTGCGCCATGCCCTGCACATGCACAGCGGGCACTGGAGCAACGAAGAAATCGAGCGCGTGCGCAAACTGCTCAACGATACGGCCAAGGCCATCGCCTCCGGCCCGAATGAACCTGTCATGGAGAGCACCCCATGAGCGACACCATTGTTCGCGTCAACCACGAAATCCGCCAACGCCGCCTCCAGGTCCTGCGGGCCATCGACCTGACGCCGCGCATGCGCCGTATCACCCTCACAGGCCCGGAGCTACAAGGTTTCACCAGCCTCGGCAGCGACGATCACATCAAGCTGCTGTTCGCCCGGAACCCGGACGAACAACGGGCCATCGACGCCCGGACCCTCGGCCGTGACGGCGGTGCCCGCCCGACCATGCGCGAATACACGCCACGGCGCATCGACCTGGCGGCCAACGAACTGGACATCGACTTCGTGCTGCACGGCGACGGCCCCGCCTCGACCTGGGCCGCCCAGGCCACCCCCGGCCAGACCCTGGATATAGCAGGCCCACGCGCCTCGATGGTGGTGCCGGACATCTTCGACAGCTACCTGCTGATCGGCGACGAAACCGCCCTGCCCGCTATCGGCCGGCGCCTGGAGGAATTGCCTGCCGGTCGCCAGGCACTGGTGCTGGTCCAGGTCGAGAACGAGCAGGAGCGCCAGCCGTTGCCGAGCAAGGCACAGGTCGAGGTGATCTGGGTCCATCGGCATGAGCAAGACCTCCTGGCCCTGGTGAAAGGCCTGGCACTACCGCAAGGTGCGCTGTACACCTGGGTCGCGCTGGAGAAGACCCTCACCCGCCAGGCCAAGGCGCTGTTGCTGGAGAAGGGCGTGCGTGAAGATGCGCTGAAAGCGGCAGCCTACTGGCGCCTGGACGGCAGCGCCGACGACCAATGAAGAATGCCGTCGGTCCGTACCTGTAGGAGCGGGCTTGCCCCGCGATAGAGCCAGCACCGCTTCAACAGGCTCACGCCAAGCGCCGCCCCTGCCACCGATCCAGCCCGATCAACACCAACCCGATCCCCCAGAAGCCGACCAGCACCCCAAGGGCATTGAGCATCACCCGCCCATAGCCAAGGCTGGTCACATCGATGAACGGGTAGGCGTACACGCCGATTTCACTTCCTCGCCACAAGGCATAGGCAAAATACAGCGCCGGGTACAGGCTCCACGCCGCCAGATGCCACAACCGCAGGCTGCCCTTGGGCACCCTGCACCACCAGTACAGCACGCACAGCAGCGGCATCACATCGTGCAGCAGCTCATCGGCCAGCCATTGCCAGCCCTGGGGCTGCCACAGGTGGCGCAGCAATACGCTGTAGGCCAGCGCCACCAGCACGATGCTCGCCGTGATACCCGAGCCCACCATGGGCGACAGGAAGAACCGTCGCGCGCCTGATACCCGGCCGAATGCCGCGTAGCTGAGCAGCGTAGCCACCAAGGTATTGGTCAGTACGGTGAAATAACCAAAGACATTGATCAGCCCGCCGACCAGGCTGGCCTGCTCCTGCCAGCGCGCCCAGAGCACCAGGTAGACCTGTATGGCAAGGCCGCTCCAGCCCAGCAATGCGCTCAAGCTCAGCCAGGGATGTCGCCGCATTCAGCTCGCCCGCTGCAACTTCACGTAGAGCTGCTCGACCTTCTCCCGGGCCCATGGCGTCTTGCGCAGGAAAGTCAGGCTCGACTTGATGCTCGGGTCGCTCTTGAAGCAACGGATATCGATGCGTGCGGCCAGGCCCTGCCATTGGTAGTGGGCGACCAGCTCGGTAAGGATCTGCTCCAGGGTCTTGCCATGCAGCGCGTTGTGTTGGGCCGTGCCCATGGTTGTGCTCCAGCGGGTAAAGATGCGCACCTTACACGAGTGTAGTGGGCCGGTGGGCCGCCGGGCGCTGCTGCGTTGCGTGGCGAGCCGAAAACCGCTGGCCAGAGGGAAACGGTTTGTGCTGGAATAGCGATGTTATATTGTAACAACAACCATTTCTGCCAAGGAACGCCACAGTCCCATGCTGCACATCCCGCTGCGCCTCTCTCCCCTCGCCGTTGCCCTCTGGCTCGCCTCCACGCCCGGCCAGGCGGTGGAGCTCGAACCCCAGGTCATCACCGCGAACCCGCTGGGCAATCGTCAACTCGCCACGCCCACTACCGTCCTCGAAGGCGACGCCTTGCTTCAACAGCAACAAGGCAGCCTCGGCGAAACCCTCAACAAGCAGCCCGGCGTCGCCTCCACCTGGTTCGGCCCTGGCGCCAGCCGTCCGGTGATCCGCGGCCTGGATGGCGACCGCATCCGCATCCTGCGCAACGGCGTCGGCGCCCTGGATGCCTCGTCCCTCTCCTACGACCATGCCGTGCCGCTGGACCCTGTGAACGTGGAGCGCATCGAGATCATCCGTGGCCCGGCCGCCCTGCTGTACGGCGGCAATGCCATCGGTGGGGTGGTCAATACCTTCGACAACCGCATCCCCGATGCCCCCATCGAGGGCCTGCACGGGGCTGGCGAGCTACGCTACGGCGGCGCCGACACCACCCGCAGCAGTGCCGGCAAGCTCGAAGCGGGCAATGGCGCCTTCGCCCTGCACCTGGACGCCAACAGCCGCCAGTTCAACGATCTGCGCATCCCCGGGTACGCCCGCAGTTCCAAGGTGCGCGATGTCGACGAGCCCGGCAGCCGGCACCGCCTGGAAAACAGCGATGGGCGCCAGGATGGTGGCGCGATCGGCGGCGCCTACCACTGGGACCACGGCTATACCGGCCTGTCCTATAGCCGCTATGACAGTAATTACGGCTCGGTTGCCGAACCGGGCGTACGCCTGGACATGCAGCAGGACCACTACGGTTTCGCCTCCGAGCTGCGCGACCTGGACGGCCCGTTCAGCTCGGTCAAGTTCGATGCCGGCTACACCGACTACCAGCACCGCGAGATCGAAAGCGGCGAAGTCCACACCACCTTCAAGAACAAAGGCTACGAAGCCCGCCTCGAAGCCCGTCACCAGCCGCTCGGGCCATTCGAGGGGGTGATTGGCGCCCAGGTCAGCCGCAACGAATTCTCCGCCTTGGGCGAGGAAGCGTTCGTGCCGCACACCGATACCGACAGCCTGGCGCTGTTCCTGCTGGAGCAGTGGCAAGCCAGCGAACGCCTGGCCCTGAGCCTCGGCGCACGCTTGGAACACACCCGGGTCGACCCCGATGCCAAGGGCAACGAAACGTTCATCGGCGCCGACAGCACCGCCAGCTTCAATGCCGCCAGCCTGTCCTCGGGCGCGGTGTACCAGCTCGACCCGGTCTGGTCGCTGGCCGCAAGCCTCGGCTACACCGAACGTGCGCCGACCTTCTACGAGCTGTACGCCAACGGCGCCCATGTCGCCACGGGCGCCTATGAAGTAGGCGACCCGAACCTGGACAAGGAAAAGGCCCTTTCCGCTGATCTGGCGCTGCGTTTCGACAACGGCACGCACAAAGGCAGCGTCGGCGTGTTCTACAGCCATTTTCGCAACTACATCGGCCTGATCGGCACGGGCAACTTGCGCGAAGGTCATGACCATGATCACGAGGAGCACGACCATGAACATGACCATGGCGAGCTGCCCGAGTACCTGTACCAAGGCGTACGGGCCCGCTTCTATGGCGTCGAGGCCCAGGACCGCTGGCAATTGCTCGAGAACCGCTACGGCAGCTTCGCCCTGGAACTGTCCGGCGACTACACCCGCGCCAAGAACCTCGACAGCGGCGAGGCATTGCCACGCATCGCACCGCTACGCCTGAACAGCGGGTTGGTCTGGGAACGGGACCGCTGGCAAGCACGGGTGGACGTGCAACATGCCGCCTCGCAGCATCGCAAGCCCGCCAACGAGACCAGCACCGATGGCTACACCACCCTGGGCGCCAGCCTGGGTTACCGCTTCGACCTCGGCCAGAGCCAATGGCTGGCCTTCGTACGCGGCGAGAACCTGACCGACCAGACAGTACGCTATGCCAGTTCGATCCTGCGGGATGTGGCGCCGGCGGCCGGGCGCAGTGTGCAGGTCGGGTTGCGCACCTCGTTCTGACGTTGTGCTGCCCCTGTAGGAGCGGCCTTGTGCCGCGATCAAGGGCGAAGCCCTTGCCAGGCGACGGCGGTATCAGGTCGGGCCTGATCGCGGGACAAGCCCGCTCCTACTGGGGCTACCTGCACGCTGCGCGAAAGCGCAGCTCAGTGCCGTACTGTTACTCCCCAAGCAACAATCCACTGCGACATTTTGTCTTTTTTTCTTACAAGTTCCCCTATATCCTCCACGCCGCACGCTGAAACGCTTCATCCCTGAACCTTGCAGCCGATTTCATCGAAGGCCCCGTCCGTTCGATGCGATTGCCGTTGCCCAATAATCAAAAAGATAGCGCTATCTCATGTTCCAACTGCCCAATATCCGCTCTTCGAGCATTGCCCTCGCCACCCTCCTCTGTGGACTGTCTTCCACCAGCGGCGCCCATGAAATGTTCGCCAGCGACTCGCCGTGGATGCTCGGCGATTGGAACGGGACCCGCAGCGAACTGCTGGAAAAAGGCTACGACTTCACCTTCGGCTACACCGGCGAGATGGGCAGCAACCTGCATGGCGGCTACGACCATGACCGCACCGCGCGCTACAGCGACCAGTTCACCTTCGGTAGCCACCTGGACCTGGAGAAGATCCTCGGCTGGCACGACAGCGAATTCCAGCTGACCATCACCGAACGCCACGGCCAGAACATCAGCAACGATCGCATCAATGACCCACGTGTCGGCGGTTTCACCTCGGCCCAGGAAGTCTGGGGGCGCGGCGAAACCTGGCGCCTGACCCAGCTGTGGATCAAGCAGAAGTACTTCGATGGCGCCCTGGATGTGAAATTCGGCCGCTTCGGCGAAGGCGAGGACTTCAACAGCTTCCCCTGCGACTTCCAGAACCTGGCGTTCTGCGGCTCCCAAGTGGGCAACTGGGTGGGTGGGATCTGGTACAACTGGCCGGTCAGCCAGTGGGCGCTGCGGGTGCGCTACAACCTCAACGACTCGCTCTACGCCCAGGTCGGCGTGTTCGAGCAGAACCCCTCGAACCTGGAGTCGGGCAACGGTTTCAAGCTCAGCGGCAGTGGCACCCAAGGCGCCGTCATGCCGATCGAACTGGTATGGAGCCCACGGGTCCATGGTCTTAAAGGGGAATATCGCGCCGGCTACTACTACAGTAATGCCAAGGCACAGGATGTTCTGAAGGACAGCAACGGTCAGCCAGCAGCCCTGAGCGGCCAGGCCTACCGCAGCAGCTCGAGCAAGCATGGCTTCTGGCTCGGCGCGCAGCAGCAGGTGACCTCGCTGGCTTCCGACCAGTCCCGCGGCCTGAACCTCTTCGCCAATGCCACGATGCACGACAAGAAGACCAATGCCATCGACAACTATGTTCAGGCAGGTGTGGTGTACAAAGGGCCTTTCGATGCCCGCGCCAAGGACGACATCGGCTTCGCCCTCGCCCGCGTGCACGTCAACCCCGGCTACCGCAAGAATGCCCGCCTCATCAACCAGGCCGCGGGCCTGGACGACTACGACAACCCCGGCTACCTGCCCGTGCAGGACACCGAATACAGCGCCGAACTCTACTACGGCATCCACCTTGCCGACTGGCTCACCGTACGCCCCAACCTGCAGTACATCCGTCATCCGGGCGGTGTGTCGCAGGTCGACGCCGCCCTGATCGGCGGCCTGAAGATCCAGAGCAGTTTCTAACCCCACCCTTCGACCTACGGAGAACATACGATGAGCACTGACGGTGCCAAGAATGGAACCCGCTGGCTACCGCGCCTTCTGGGCGTGCTGCTGTTGCTGATGGGCCTGGCCCTGCTGGCCGGTGGCATCAAGCTGAGCCAGCTGGGAGGATCCCTGTACTACCTGATCGCCGGCATTGGCTTTGCCTTGTCCGGTATCCTCCTGCTGGCCATGCGCCGCATCGCCCTGGGCCTGTACGGCCTGGTCCTGCTGGGCAGCACCGTCTGGGCCCTGTGGGAAGTGGGCCTGGACTGGTGGCAACTGGTGCCGCGCCTGGCCATCTGGTTCGCCATCGGCGTGTTGTTGCTGCTGCCCTGGGCCCGTCGCCCATTGGTCGGCCCTTCCTCCAAAATCAACACAGCCCTGTTAAGCGTCGCGGTCGTCGCCTCCGGCGCCAGCGCCCTGGGCAGCCAGTTCACCCACCCGGGCGAAGTGTTCGGCGAACTGGGCCGCGAGAACAGCGAGATGGCCAGCGCCGCACCGGCCATGCCGGACGGTGAGTGGCAGGCCTACGGCCGCACCGAGCACGGCGACCGCTATTCGCCGCTGCGCCAGATCACCCCACAGAACGCCTACCGCCTGGAAGAGGCCTGGCGCATCCGCACCGGCGACCTGCCGACGGAAAACGACCCGGTGGAGCTGACCAACCAGAACACGCCGCTGAAGGTCAATGGCAAGCTCTACGCCTGCACCGCCCACAGCAAGCTGCTGGCCCTGGACCCGGACACTGGCGCTGAGATCTGGCGCTACGACCCGCAAGTCAAGAGCCCGGTCGGCACCTTCAAGGGCTTCGCCCACATGACCTGCCGCGGTGTCTCCTACTACGACGAGAACCGCTATGTCAGCCGTGACGGCAGCCCCGCGCCGAAGGTCTCCGAGGCCGGCCAGGCCGTGGCCCAGGCCTGCCCGCGTCGCCTCTACCTGCCGACCGCCGATGCGCGCCTGATCGCCATCAACGCCGACACCGGCAAGGTCTGCGAAGGCTTCGCCAACCAGGGCGTGATCGACCTGACCCGCGGCATCGGCCCGTTCACCGCCGGTGGCTACTACTCCACCTCGCCCGCGGCGATCACCCGTGACCTGGTGATCATCGGTGGCCATGTGACCGACAACGAGTCGACCAACGAGCCGTCCGGCGTGATCCGCGCCTACGACGTGCACGACGGCCGCCTGGTATGGAACTGGGACAGCAACAACCCGGACGACACCGCGCCCCTGGCCGACGGCAAGATGTACAGCCGCAACTCGGCCAACATGTGGTCGATCGCCAGCGTCGATGAAGAGCTGGGCATGATCTACCTGCCACTGGGCAACCAGACCCCCGACCAGTGGGGCGCAGACCGCACGCCGGGCGCCGAGAAGTACAGCGCCGGCATCGTTGCCCTGGACCTGGCCACCGGCAAGGCGCGCTGGAACTACCAGTTCACTCACCACGACCTGTGGGACATGGACGTGGGCAGCCAACCGACCCTGGTGCACCTGAAGACCGACGACGGCGTCAAACCGGCGGTCATCGTGCCCACCAAGCAAGGCAGCCTGTATGTGCTCGATCGCCGCGACGGCACTCCGATCGTGCCGATCCGCGAGATCCCGGTACCCCAGGGCGCAGTGAAAGGCGACCGCACCTCGCCGACCCAGGCCCGCTCCGACCTCAACCTGCTCGGCCCTGAGCTGACCGAACAGGCCATGTGGGGCGCCACGCCGTTCGACCAGATGCTGTGCCGTATCCAGTTCCGCGAACTGCGCTACGAAGGCCAGTACACCCCGCCGTCCGAGCAGGGCTCGCTGGTCTACCCGGGCAACGTCGGTGTGTTCAACTGGGGCAGCGTCTCGGTCGACCCCGTGCGCCAGCTGCTGTTCACCTCGCCGAACTACATGGCTTTCGTCTCGAAGATGGTGCCGCGCGAGAAAGTCGCCGCCGGCAGCAAGCGCGAGAGCGAGACCAGTGGCGTGCAGCCGAACACCGGTGCGCCGTATGCGGTGATCATGCACCCGTTCATGTCGCCGCTGGGCGTGCCTTGCCAGGCGCCGGCCTGGGGCTATGTGGCCGCCATCGACCTGTTCACCAACAAGGTCGTGTGGAAGCACAAGAACGGCACCACCCGCGACAGCACCCCGGTACCGATCGGCCTGCCCGTGGGCGTGCCGAGCATGGGTGGCTCGATCGTCACCGCTGGTGGCGTGGCGTTCCTCAGCGGCACCCTGGACCAGTACCTGCGTGCCTATGACGTGAACAATGGCAAGGAGCTGTGGAAAGGCCGCCTGCCGGCCGGCGGCCAAGCCACACCGATGACCTACACCGGCAAGGATGGCAAGCAGTACGTGCTGGTCACCGCTGGCGGCCATGGTTCGCTGGGCACCAAGATGGGTGACTACATCATTGCCTACAAGTTGGCCGAGTAACGTCCGGATGCGGCGGTGAATGCACTGTCGCATTCGCGGGTAAACCCGCCCCCACTGCACCTGTGGGAGCGGGTTTACCCGCGAACAGGCCACGCTCCATCCCCCTCCCCTTCGTCTACCATTGAAACCTGCCAACCACCGCCCCATCTAAGCACCATAGTCATTCACGCAGGTGCCCCATGAGCGACCAGCAGGATCTTCCGGACCACCCAGACGAACACGAAACAGTCGAACACCTCGAAGCCAAGGCCACGCCTGGCCACCACCTCGCCCTGCCCGGCCAGCAACTGCCGGACAAGGTCTACGTGATCCCGATTCATAACCGCCCGTTCTTCCCGGCCCAGGTCCTGCCGGTGATCGTCAACGAAGAACCCTGGGCGGAAACCCTCGACCTGGTGGCCAAGACGCCACACCATGCCCTGGCGCTGTTCTTCATGGACGAGCCCGCCGAAGACCACCGCCATTTCGACACCTCGGCCCTGCCGCAGTACGGCACCCTGGTCAAGGTCCACCATGCCAGCCGCGAGAACGGCAAGCTGCAGTTCGTCGCCCAGGGCCTGACCCGGGTGCGCATCCGCACCTGGCTCAAGCACCATCGCCCACCCTACCTGGTGGAGGTGGACTACCCGCGCCAACCGGCCGAGCCCACCGACGAAGTGAAGGCCTACGGCATGGCCCTGATCAACGCGATCAAGGAGCTGCTGCCGCTCAACCCGCTGTACAGCGAAGAGCTGAAGAACTACCTCAACCGCTTCAGCCCCAACGACCCATCGCCTTTGACCGACTTCGCCGCGGCGCTGACCTCCGCCACCGGTTCGCAGTTGCAGGAAGTGCTCGACTGCGTGCCGATGCTCAAGCGCATGGAGAAAGTCCTGCCGATGCTGCGCAAGGAGGTCGAGGTCGCACGCCTGCAGAACGAGATCTCCGCCGAGGTCAACCGGCAGATCGGCGAGCACCAGCGCGAGTTCTTCCTCAAGGAACAGCTCAAGGTCATCCAGCAGGAGCTGGGCCTGACCAAGGACGACCGCAGCGCCGACCTCGAGCAGTTCCAGCAGCGCCTGGAAGGCAAGACCCTGCCGGAGCAGGCGAAAAAACGGATCGACGAAGAGATGGGCAAGCTGGCGATCCTCGAGACCGGCTCGCCCGAATACGCCGTCACCCGCAACTACCTGGACTGGGCCACCGCCCTGCCCTGGGGCGTGTACGGCCAGGACAAGCTCGACCTCAAGCACGCACGCAAGGTCCTCGATCAGCATCATGCCGGCCTCGACGACATCAAGGCGCGTATCCTCGAATTCCTCGCCGTCGGTGCCTGGAAGGGTGAGATCAGCGGGTCCATCGTGCTGCTGGTGGGCCCGCCCGGGGTGGGCAAGACCAGTATCGGCAAGTCCATCGCCGAGAGCCTCGGCCGGCCGTTCTACCGCTTCAGCGTCGGCGGCATGCGCGACGAGGCGGAAATCAAGGGCCACCGGCGTACCTACATCGGCGCCCAGCCGGGCAAACTGGTGCAGGCGCTGAAGGACGTCGAGGTGATGAACCCGGTGATCATGCTCGACGAGATCGACAAGATGGGCCAGAGCTACCAGGGCGACCCGGCCTCTGCCTTGCTCGAGACCCTCGACCCGGAGCAGAACGTCGACTTCCTCGACCACTATCTGGACCTGCGCCTGGACCTGTCCAAGGTCCTGTTCGTGTGCACCGCCAACACCCTGGACTCGATCCCTGGCCCCCTGCTCGACCGCATGGAAGTGATCCGCCTTTCCGGCTACATCACCGAGGAAAAACTGGCGATCGCCAAGCGTCACCTGTGGCCCAAGCAACTGGACAAGGCCGGCGTGGCCAAGAGCAGCCTGAGCATCAGCGACAGCGCCCTGCGCACGGTGATCGAGGGCTACGCCCGCGAGGCCGGTGTCCGCCAGCTGGAAAAACAGCTGGGCAAGCTGGTGCGCAAGGCGGTGGTCAAGCTTCTGGAGAACCCCGACGCCAAGCTCAAGATCGGTACCAAGGACCTGGAACCGGCCCTGGGCATGCCGGTGTTCCGCAGCGAGCAGGTGCTGGCCGGCAAGGGCGTGATCACAGGCCTGGCCTGGACCAGCATGGGCGGGGCCACCTTGCCGATCGAAGCCACCCGTATCCATACCCTTAACCGCGGCTTCAAACTCACCGGCAAGCTGGGCGATGTGATGAAGGAATCCGCCGAAATCGCCTACAGCTACGTCAGCTCCAACCTCAAGCAGTACGGGGGCGACCCGGGCTTCTTCAACGAAGCCTTCATCCACCTGCACGTACCCGAGGGCGCCACGCCCAAGGATGGCCCTAGCGCCGGCATCACCATGGCCAGCGCCCTGCTGTCCCTGGCCCGCGACCAGGCGCCGAAGAAAGGCGTGGCCATGACCGGCGAGCTGACGCTGACGGGGCAGGTGCTACCGATCGGTGGCGTGCGCGAGAAGGTGATCGCGGCACGCCGGCAGAAGATCTTCGAACTGATCCTGCCGGAAGCCAACCGCGGCGACTTCGAAGAACTGCCCGACTACCTGCGCGAAGGGTTGACGGTACATTTCGCCAAGCGCTTCGCCGATGTGGCGAAGGTGTTGTTCTGATGCTGTAAAGCGCCGATCGCCGGCAAGCCGGCTCCTACAGGTTCAACCTCAGCGCAGGCCATGTGGGAGCGGGCTTGTCCCGCGATCGGGCCAGCCCAGGCAACACAAAACGCCACCCGGTTCGGTTATCCTCAGGCCATCGCCAGCCTACGGAGCCACCATGACCACCTTTCGTCTGCTCGCCCCCCTGGGCCTCGCCCTGCTCACCGCCTGCGCCCAGCACCCTACGCACACTGTCGAACTGGACGCCGAGAGCGAATGTCCCCAACACCTTCAGGTCGGCCAGAACCTGACCCTGACCCTCCCCAGCAACCCCAGCACCGGGTACCGCTGGCTGGTGCAAAACCCTGCA
Organism: Pseudomonas sp. p1(2021b); assembly: GCF_020151015.1. Lineage (NCBI taxonomy): Bacteria > Pseudomonadati > Pseudomonadota > Gammaproteobacteria > Pseudomonadales > Pseudomonadaceae > Pseudomonas > Pseudomonas sp. p1(2021b). The sequence continues at coordinate 1,041,930 of NZ_CP083746.1, read as the reverse complement.
CCGGAGGTCTTGCAAAGCATGGGGCCGGAGGTCTACAACACCCCTGAGGAGGCCGGTATCGTCGGCAGTGCCGGGACATCCACCTGGCGCTTCCAGGCCAAGGCCAGCGGCGAAGGGCACCTGATCCTGGTCTACCAGCAGCCCTGGGCGCCGGAAGTACGGCCAGTGCAGACCTTCGACTGCGCGATCCAGGTGCAATAACGGCAGCCTTCCGATCAGTCGGTCATGCATCCGCGTCACGGTTTGGCTAAAATGCCCGCCCTTCATATCGCCAGCCAGCCGGACCCACCGTGAGCAAAGAACCCGACCGCCTTTTCGCCCAGCCCCTGGAGCAGGTGCCCGACTTCGTCTTCAACGAGGATGTGGTGCGCGTGTTCCCGGACATGATCAAGCGTTCGGTGCCCGGTTACCCGACCATCGTCGAAAACCTCGGCGTGCTCGCCGCCCGCTTCGCCCAGCCGAACACCGCGCTGTACGACCTGGGTGCTTCGCTGGGGGCGGTGACCCAATCGCTGCGCCGCCATGTGCGCAACGATGGCTGCCGGGTCATCGCGGTGGACAACTCCGCGGCCATGGTCGAACGCTGCCGCCAGTACCTGACCGCACAGGACTCGATGTTCCAGGAATTGCTGCCGGTGCAGGTGCTCGAGGCGGATATCCTCACCCTGCCCCTGGAACCGGCCTCGGTGGTGGCGATGAACTTCACCCTGCAATTCATCGCGCCCGAGCGACGCCTGGAACTGCTCGGCCGTATCCGCCAAGCCCTGCTGCCCGGCGGCGCGCTGATCCTTTCCGAGAAGCTGCGCTTCGAGGACGACCAGGAGCAGACGCTGCTCAACGAACTGCACCTGGACTTCAAGCGGGCCAATGGCTACAGCGAACTGGAAATCGCCCAGAAACGCAGCGCCATCGAGAACGTGATGAAACCCGACACCCTGCAGACCCACACGCAGCGCCTGCGCGACGCCGGGTTCTCCAAGGTCGTCCCCTGGTTCCAATGCCTCAACTTCGCCTCACTGATTGCCCTGCCATGATCGATCTCTCTCCCCTCGTCCGCCGCTTGGCGGGAACCCCGCTTGCCGCTTGGTCCCAAGGCCTGCAGGCACAACTGCAGGCCAAGCTGGAAAAAGGCCACGGTGACCTCGACCGCTGGCGCGGCGCCCTGGAGGCCTTGCCGCAGCTAACGCCGAGCGAGATCGACCTGGCCAACGGCCTGCGCCTGGACTGCGCCTGCGACCAGGCCACCCGTGCCCGCATGCATGACGCTCTGATGGGGCTGTCGCCGTGGCGCAAAGGGCCGTTCGACCTGTTCGGCGTGCACGTGGACACCGAATGGCGCTCGGACTGGAAGTGGTCGCGGGTCAGCCCGCACCTGGACCTCAAGGGCAAGCGCGTGCTCGATGTCGGCTGCGGCAACGGCTACTACCAATGGCGCATGCTCGGTGCCGGTGCCGACATGGTGATCGGCGTCGACCCGAACTGGCTGTTCTTCTGCCAGTTCCAGGCGGTGCAGAAATACCTGCCCGACCTGCCCGCCTGGCACTTGCCGTTCGCTCTGGAAGAGCTGCCGGCGAACCTGGAAGGCTTCGACACCGTCTTTTCCATGGGGGTGTTCTATCACCGACGCTCGCCCATCGAGCACCTGCTGGCGCTCAAGGACTGCCTGGTCAAGGGCGGCGAGCTGGTACTGGAGACCTTGGTGATCGAGGGTGACGAGCACCAGGTGCTGGTGCCCGAGGACCGTTACGCGCAGATGCGCAATGTCTGGTTCCTGCCGTCGGTGCCGGCGCTGGAGCGCTGGCTGCGCCGGGCCGGGTTCAGCGATGTGCGCTGCGTGGATGTCAGCGTCACCAGCGTGCAAGAGCAGCGCAGTACCGACTGGATGCGCTACCAGTCGCTGGAGCACTTCCTCGACCCCAACGACCATAGCCGCACGGTCGAAGGCCTGCCGGCGCCGCGCCGTGCCACCTTGCTGGCACGCAAATAAAAAAGGCGTCCCGTCAGCCACTGCGCGTCCATAGCAGCGGCTCTCGGAGCGCCAAACACACCTTCGACAGCGGAGCACCTGCGAAGGCGACGACACCGTCAATCCTTGGCCAGCTCGCGGGCCTTCTCCTGCGCCTTGCGCTCCCGCGCGACCACCGCTCGTTCCTTGTCGCCGTGGACACGCTGCTGGTCTTGCCGGAACGCTTCCCAGAACTGGCGGGAACGTTCGGCACCGCCTTCGGCCAGCGCCACGGTGCTGCCCAGGGTGAGTACGGCGAGCAACAGATACTTGGTCAGGTTCATCGTGTTTGCCTCGTGTGATAGCCATTCATGGAGCCATCCTAGCGAGGCACAGCTAACGCCAAGGTGAGGCGGACATTACAGTGCTGCAAGGCTTGCCCCCTCGCACGGCCCTCGAAAGGCACCGGCCTATCGCCAGGATGACCGCTGCATTACAAATCCGTTATCCGCAGCCCCTCGCCATTCGCATGCCGTAACATCCCTGCCCTTGACCCTGATCCTGCTACAGGGTCGAGAATCGCCGCCTTTCACCACACGAGCCCTGCCCATGCGCCTACTGATCATCGAAGACGAGCTGCGTACCGCCGATTACCTGCAACAAGGCCTGCGCGAGAACGGCTACGTGGTCGACTGCGCCCACACCGGGATCGATGGCCTGCACCTGGCCCGACAGCAGCCCTACGACCTGGTGATCCTCGACGTCAACCTGCCGGAACTCGACGGCTGGAGCGTGCTGCAACGCCTGCGGGCAGAGTCGTCCACGCGCATCATGATGCTCACGGCTCACGGTCGCCTGGCCGATCGGGTTCGGGGGCTGGACCTGGGCGCCGACGACTACTTGCTCAAACCGTTCGAGTTTCCCGAACTGCTGGCACGTATCCGCACCCTGTTGCGGCGCAACGACCAACACCTGCAACCGAGCACCCTGCGTGTTGCCGACCTGGAGCTGGACCCAGGCCGCCACCGCGCCTTCCGTGCCGGCCGGCGCATCGACCTCACCGCCAAGGAATTCGCCCTGTTGCACCTGTTGATGCGCCAGAGCGGCGAAGTCCTGTCGCGCACACAGATCATCTCGCTGGTCTGGGACATGAACTTCGACTGCGACACCAACGTCGTGGAAGTGTCGATCCGCCGCCTGCGGGCGAAGATCGACGACCCGTTCGAAGACAAGCTGATCCACACCCTTCGCGGTGTCGGCTATGTGCTCGAGGCTCGCCCGTGAAGCAGGCAAGCCTGTCCCTGCGCCTGGGCCTGTCGGTGACCCTCATGGGCGCGGCGCTGGTGTTGCTGCTGGCTTGCCTGGCCGTATTCGCCCTGGACCACGAACTCGACAGCCGAGCACGCAAGGACTTGACGCGCAAGATGCTGCAGGTCGAGCACAACCTGCGCGTGGACCTGCGCAACGAAGACCTGGGCCGGCGTGCCCATCCCTTGCTCGACCTGGTCATGGGCCATGACAACCTGAGCCTGAGCGTGCTGGCCCTGAACGGTCGCCACCCCTTGCTGCTGAGCCTGGGCCCAGCCTTGGCGGCCCAGGCGAGCCAGCTGCCAGTCGAGTCACGACTGACCTTCCATGCCTGGGCCGACAGCGCCGGCAACCAGTTCCTCACCGCCACCCGACTGATGCGCCTGCGCGACGACACGCCCGTGCGGGTGATGATGTCGCTCAACCGCGCCGATGACAGCGCCCTGCTCCAGGCCTACCTGCACTCGACCCTGCTCGCCTTGCCGCTGCTGCTGCTGCTGATCGGCTTCAGTGCCTGGAAGCTGGTTCAACGCGGCCTGCGCCCGTTGCGCCATTTCCGCCGCGTCGCCGGCCGGGTGTCGGCCCAGGAGCTGGAGCATCGTCTGCCCGACAGCGACCTGCCCCATGAACTGGCCGAGCTGGCCAGGGCCATCAATGTCATGCTCGACCGCTTGGACCAGGGTGTCAGCCAGCTGTCCCAGTTTTCCGATGACCTGGCCCACGAATTGCGTACCCCCATCAGCAACCTGATGGGCAAGGCCCAGGTCACCCTGGCCCGCGAGCGCGACGGCCCCCGTTACCGGGAGGCCCTGGAGGAAAACGTCGAAGAACTGACCCGGCTCAACCGCATCATCAACGACATGCTCTTCCTCGCCCAGGCCAGCCAGCCGCAGGCCCAGCTCTCCCAAGTGCCGCTGGCGCTGGCCGAGGAAGCCGGGCGAGTCGTCGAACTGTTCGCCTTCAGTGCCGAGCTCAAGGGGGTCGAACTGCGCTTGCGAGGCTGGGGCACGGCACTTGGGGACCGGCTGATGTTCCAGCGGGCACTGTCCAACCTGCTGAGCAATGCCATCCGACACAGCCCGGAGAACGAGGTGGTGGAGGTAGCGATCGAGCGTCGAGGCGACGAAGTGAGGCTGGCGGTGGAAAACCAGGGGCCGGGCATTGCCCAGGCACACCTGCCGCACCTGTTCGAACGTTTCTATCGGGCAGGGAGTGGGCGCTCCCGGCAGGAGGGCGGAACAGGCCTGGGGCTGGCGATCGTGAAGTCAATCATGCAGTTGCATGGCGGGCGGGTCGAGGTCAGCAGCCAGAGCCAGGGGCCAACACGGTTCGCGTTGGTATTTCGCGCAGAATAGCGTTTGCCGTGCCGGCCTATCGCGGGACAAGCCCGCTTGTGTCTTCGCAAGAGGTAAGGTGTTAGGTGAGAGGGGTGGACGGCAAGCTGCTAGCTCGCGGTGCCATGAGCACGGGTAGGAGCCGAGCTGCCGTCCACTCTTCTCGCTCTGGCTCAAGCTCGAACAGTTGACTGAGTCCGACCTCGAACAACAAGCGTGAGCCAGGCCAGAGCGACCTCTCATCTTCAAGACTAGAGGCTTTACTCATGTCTGCCTATGCCGGAATCGATGTTTCCAAAAATACCTTGCAAGTGGCCCTGTATCCCGAGGCCTCCGAGCTTTGCGTGACCAATGATGCTGCAGGGCTCGAAGTTATCGCCCAACATTTCAAAGCCCATGCGGTCGAGCGTGTGCTGGTCGAAGCTACCGGCGGTTACGAAAAGCTGTCGATCCGGTTGCTGGCCAAGGCCGGTTTGAAAGTGCAGCGAATCAATCCTGCCCGGGCACGTCAATTCGCCCTAGCCATGGGCAAGCGAGCCAAGACTGACCCTATCGATGCACGGATGCTAGCCTTATTTGCCTCCGCCTTGGAGGACAAGCATTTCGTTGTACCTGACGAGGCTCGCGAGCACCTGACCGAACTGGTCAATCAGCGCGATAGCTGGTCCAGCAACGCGATGACAATCGTCGCCGCATCAAGCAGGCCTCGCTGCCTGTTGTGCTGGAGCACTATAAAACGCTCGAATCGACATTACGCGTCTTGATCAAGGCATGCGATGAACAGATCGCTGAGCAGAGTCGCCGTGTCGATGCAGACCTATTCGAACGCTTGAGCGAGATCAAGGGTGTGGGCAACGTCACCATTGCCAGTCTGTTCTGCTATCTGCCGGAACTGGGTGATCTGAACCGTGCGCAAGTAGCTGCCCTGGCGGGTGTGGCGCCCTACAACAACGACAGTGGGACCAAAAACGGAAAGCGCCATGTCTACGGCGGCCGGGCGAAACTGCGTCGTGCGGCCTACATGTGCACCTTGGTGATGGCACGCGTGAATCCAGATTTTAAAGCGCGATGGGCCCGGCTGCGCGCGAGCGGTAAGCCAGCAAAAGTAGCGCTGGTGGCATGCATGCGCGTGCTGCTGGTGAGGCTCAATGCCATGGTGCGTGATGGAACGCCATGGCGTGATCAGCCTGTCTGAAGGCACATCGGGTAGGCAGACTGGTGTCTGCCTACCGCTGATACGTGCATTGGTCGGGTGGAAGTGAAAGACAGTTGGCTCCTACCTGTCCTGCGGTGTTTTCAGAGACACCACCATACCTGTGGGAGCGGGCTTGTCCCGCGATCAGGCCGTGCGAAAAATCAGCGGGAAGCCGCCACGATCAGCGCCTTCATCTCCGCCACCGCCGCCTTGAAGCCGACGAACAGGGCATGGGCCACCAGCGCATGGCCGATGTTCAGTTCGTTGATGCCCTTGATCGCCGCCACCGCTTCGACGTTGTGGTAGTGAAGGCCGTGGCCGGCATTGACGATCAGGCCCTGCCCCACGCCAAAGGCCACGCCATCGACGATGCGCTGCAGCTCGTCGGCTACTTCGGTCGGCGTCTGGGCATCGGCGTAACGGCCGGTGTGCAGTTCGACCGCAGGTGCGCCGACGCGACGCGAGGCCTCGATCTGGCGCTCGTCCGGGTCGATGAACAGGGAAACCTCGGCCCCCGTACGTGCCAGGCGCTCTACGGCAGCCTTGATCCGCGCCTCCTGGCCGGCGACATCCAGGCCGCCTTCGGTGGTGAGCTCCTGGCGGGTTTCCGGCACCAGGCAAATGTGCGCCGGGCGGATTTTCTCGGCGAAGGCCATCATCTCTTCGGTGACGCCCATTTCGAAGTTCATGCGCGTCTGCAGCACGTCCTTGAGCAACAGCACATCGCGCTCCTGGATGTGCCGGCGGTCTTCACGCAGATGCACGGTGATGCCATCGGCGCCCGCCTCCTCGGCATCCAGCGCGGCCTTGACCGGGTCCGGGTAACGGGTGCCCCGGGCTTGGCGCAGGGTCGCCACGTGGTCGATGTTGACGCCGAGAAGCATGCGGTTGCTGTGAGTCACGAAAGGGCTCTCCTGAAGTGTGAGCCCCACAGCATACGATGTGCTCAGCGCTTGCGAAACAGTTCGCGACTCACCAGGGGCTTGGGGCCCAGGTGCACCGCCAGGGCCTGGCGCATGAGGCGCTTGGCCGCCAGCAAGGCACCAGGCGCCGCCCAGTCGGCCTGACTCATTGCCAGCAACTCGGCGCCGGTGAACAACCCAGGCTGTGCCAGGTACACCCGCTCCAGGCCCGCATCCACCTGCAAGCGGTACAGCCCGGTGCTTTCGATCGGGTCGTCGTTGATGTCGTGGTCCAGGGCGAAGGCGTACCCCAGTTCGTCCAGCAGGCGCCATTCGAAGGCCCGCAGCAGCGGTTCCAGCGCACGCCCGGCGGCCAGGGCCTGGAGCGTCAGGGTGTAGTGTTCGAACAAGCCTGGGTGCGGTGCCTCTGCCGGCAGCAGGCGCATCAGCAGCTCGTTGAGGTAGAGCCCGCTGAACAGGGCATCGCCATGCAACCAGCCGGCAATGCCGATGCTGTCGAGGCGGCCGACGTTCTTCAGCTCACCGCGTCCGCGCAGCTCCACCTCCAACTCCACGAACGGGCGTACCAGGCTGCCACCCTTGCCCCGGGCACGGCGCAGCACCGCCCGCACGCGCCCCTGCGGCGTGAAGAAGTCCACCAGCGCACTGGTTTCCTTGTAGGCACGGCTGTGCAGCACGTAGGCCGGCTGGCCGACAGGTTGTTCCATGGAAATCACTCGCCCCGGGTTCGGCACATGCCCCTGTAGGAGCGGCCTTGTGCCGCGAAAAGGGCTGCGAAGCGGCCCCATGTTCAAGCGCAGCATGACGAATTGGGGCCGCTCTGCGGCCCTTTCGCGGCACAAGGCCGCTCCTACAAGGGGCGTGGCCGGCCTGTGGAGTTACAGGTCGCCGTAGCCCAGCGAGCGCAAGGCGCGCTCGTCGTCGGACCAGCCGCCCTTGACCTTGACCCAGAGGTTGAGCATGACCTTGGCGTCGAACAGCAGCTCCATGTCCTTGCGCGCCTCGGAACCGATGCGCTTGATACGCTCGCCCTTGTCGCCAATGATGATCTTCTTCTGCCCGTCACGCTCGACCAGGATCAACGCGTGGATGTGCAGCACATGGCCCTGCTGCTTGAACTCTTCGATTTCCACGGTGATCTGGTATGGCAGCTCCGCCCCGAGCTGGCGCATGATCTTCTCGCGAACCAGTTCGGCGGCCAGGAAGCGGCTGCTGCGGTCGGTGATCTGGTCTTCTGGGAAGAAGTGCTCGTTCTCCGGCAGGTGCTTGGCGATCAACGCCTCGAGGGCCTCGAGGTTGTGCCCCTGTTGGGCGGAGATCGGCACGATCTCGGCATTCGGCAGTTGCTGCTGCAGCCACTGCAGGTGCGGGATCAGCTCGGCCTTTTCTTCCATGCGGTCGGTCTTGTTGACCGCCAGGATCACCGGGCCGGTGACGTACTGGACCCGCTCGAGCACCAGCTGGTCCTCGTCGGTCCAGCGGGTACGGTCGACCACGAAGATGACCACGTCGACGTCCTTCAGGGCCGCCGAGGCGTTGCGGTTCATGTAGCGGTTCAGGGCCTTGTCGTTGGCCTTGTGCATGCCGGGGGTGTCGACGTAGATCGCCTGCACGTCACCCTCGGTCTTGATCCCGAGCATGTTGTGACGGGTGGTCTGCGGCTTGCGCGAGGTGATCGCCAGCTTCTGGCCGAGGATGTGGTTGAGCAGGGTCGATTTGCCCACGTTGGGGCGGCCGACGATGGCCACGTAGCCGCAGCGGGTCGGGTTGCTATCAGTCATTGCCATTCTCCACGCCCAGGGCGATCAATGCGGCGGCGGCGGCGACCTGCTCGGCGATACGCCGGCTCACGCCCTGGCCACGGCTCTTGTTGTTCAGCAGCACCACCTCGCATTCGACGAAGAAGGTGCGGCAATGCGGTTCGCCCTGGATGTCCACCACTTCGTAGCGTGGCAGTTCGCAGGCACGCGACTGCAGGAACTCCTGCAGGCGGGTCTTGGGGTCCTTGTTGGTGTCGACCAGGGTCAGGCCGTCGAACTCACCGGCCAGCCAGGCCAGGATGCGCTCACGCGCTGCCGCCATATCGGCGTCCAGGTAGATCGCACCGATCAATGCCTCCAGGGCATCGGCCAGGATCGACTCACGGCGAAAGCCGCCGCTCTTGAGCTCACCCGAGCCCAGGCGCAGGTACTCGCCCAGGTCGAAGCCACGGGCCAGGCGGGCCAGGGTCTCGCCCTTGACCAGGCGTGCGCGCAATCGCGACAGCTGGCCTTCCCGGGCCTGGGGGAAACGCTCGAACAGCGCTTCGCCGACCACGAAGTTGAGGATGGCATCGCCCAGAAACTCCAGGCGTTCGTTATTGCGCCCGGCATAGCTGCGATGGGTCAGGGCCAGCAGCATCTGGTCCTGGTTCTTGAAGGTATAGCCGAGCTTGCGCTCCAGGCGGGCAAGGGAAGCACTCATGGGGCCACCCGTGGGTTGTTCAACGCGTTGTTCAAATCAACATCCTGAAAGACTGTTTGGCTGTGGTCCACCACCTTGTGGGCGGCAGAATCTCTCGATCCCTGAGAACACAGCCTATGTCAGAAATGCATTCGGCGCTGTCTGCCAGACAGCGCCGTTGGGTATCAATGGATCAGGCCGACCCGCGACAGGTTGGGGAAGTGGCTGAGCTTGGGCTCCGGCCAGCTCATCCAGACCGCGAAGGCCTTGCCGACGATGTTCCGATCCGGAACCATGCCGTGCAGTTCCTTCGGAATGTTCGGGTCGTCCCAGTAACGGCTGTCGTTGGAGTTGTCGCGGTTGTCGCCCATCATGAAGTAATGGCCGGCGGGCACGGTCCATTGCTGGTCCGGCGGCATGCGGTAGCGGCTCATCTCCTTGCGGATCAGGTGCTCGGCCTCGCCCAGCTTCTCCTTGTACAGCTTGGCGCTGCCCAGGGTACCCGGCTCGGCGCCGACCAGTTGCTCGGCTACCGGCTGGCCATTGACATACAGGCGCTTGTCGCTGGTGTAGCGAACCTGGTCGCCCGGCAGGCCGACCACGCGCTTGATGTAGTTGACGTTCGGGTCGCTGGGGTAGCGGAACACCATCACGTCGCCCCGCTGCGGGTCACCGATCTCGATGACCTTCTTGTCGATCACCGGCAGGCGAATGCCATAGGAGAACTTGTTCACCAGGATGAAGTCGCCCACTTCCAGGGTGGGCTTCATCGACCCCGAAGGGATCTGGAACGGCTCGACCAGGAACGAGCGCAGCACCAGCACGATGAACAGCACCGGGAAGAACGACTTGCCGTACTCGACCAGCAACGGCTCCTTGTTCAGGCGCTCGAGCACGGCCATCTCGGGCTGGCTGACGCTGCCCTGGTAGTTGGCGACCGCCGCTCGCCGGCGCGGGGCCAGGAACAGCAGGTCGATCAGACCCAACAGGCCGCAGACGGCAACGGCGATGACGAGCAACAGCGGGAAATTTAGCGACATAGGACCTAGCTATCCAACCTGAGCACGGCGAGGAAGGCTTCCTGTGGGATCTCCACGTTGCCGACCTGTTTCATGCGTTTCTTACCGGCCTTCTGCTTCTCCAGCAGCTTCTTCTTACGGCTGACGTCACCGCCATAGCATTTAGCCAGTACGTTCTTTCTGAGTGCCTTGACGGTGGTACGCGCCACGATCTGGCCGCCGATGGCTGCCTGGATCGCCACGTCGAACATCTGTCGAGGGATCAGTTCCTTCATCTTTTCAGTCAGCGCACGGCCCTTGTAGTGGGCGTTGTCGCGGTGAACGATCAGCGCCAGGGCATCGACCTTGTCGCCGTTGATCAACACGTCCAGCTTGACCAGGTTGGCCGACTGGTAGCGATCGAAATGATAGTCCAGCGATGCGTAGCCACGGCTGGTCGACTTCAGCTTGTCGAAGAAGTCCAGCACCACTTCGTTCATCGGCAGGTCGTAGCGCACCTGCACCTGGCTGCCGAGGAACTGCATGTCGCGCTGCACGCCACGCTTCTCGATGCACAGGGTGATGACGTTGCCCAGGTGCTCCTGGGGCACGAGGATGGTGGCGGTGACGATCGGCTCGCGGAAATCCTGCACGGCAGAGACGTCCGGCAGCTTGGACGGGTTGTCGACGTAGATGGTCTCGCCGGTCTTGAGCACCAGCTCGTAGATCACGCTCGGCGCGGTGGTGATCAGGTCCAGGTCGTATTCGCGCTCCAGGCGCTCCTGGATGATCTCCATGTGCAGCATGCCGAGGAAACCACAACGGAAGCCGAAGCCCAGGGCGTCGGAGCTTTCCGGCAGGTATTGCAGCGAGGAGTCGTTCAGGGTGAGCTTCGACAATGCGTCGCGGAAATCCTCGAAATCGTCGGAGCTGACCGGGAACAGGCCGGCGTATACCTGCGGCTGGATCTTCTTGAAGCCGGGCAGCACTTCGACCTCGGGGGTCGAGGACAGGGTCAGGGTGTCACCGACCGGGGCACCATGGATGTCCTTGATGCTGGCGATGATGAAGCCCACTTCACCGGCCTTGAGGTCAGCGGTCTGGGTGTGCTTGGGGGTGAAGACACCGACGCTGTCGACCAGGTGGACCTTGCCGGTGGACTTGACCAGGATCTTGTCGCCTTTCTTGACCCGGCCGTGGCGTACACGCACCAGGGAGACGACACCTAGGTAGTTGTCGAACCAGGAATCGATGATCAGCGCCTGCAGGGGGGCATCGATCTCGCCCTCGGGGGCCGGGATGGTCTGTACCAGGCGCTCGAGCACCTCGTCCACGCCCATGCCGCTCTTGGCACTGCAGGCCACGGCGTCGGTGGCGTCGATGCCGATGATCTTCTCGATCTCGTCCTTGACGCGGTCCGGGTCGGCCTGGGGCAGGTCCATCTTGTTCAGCACCGGCATGACCTCCAGGCCCTGCTCGATGGCGGTGTAGCAGTTGGCCACGGACTGGGCTTCGACACCCTGGCCGGCGTCCACCACCAGCAGCGCGCCCTCGCAGGCCGCCAGGGAACGGCTGACTTCATAGGTGAAGTCGACGTGACCGGGGGTATCGATGAAGTTCAGCTGGTAGATCTTGCCGTCCTGGGCCTTGTAGTGCAGCGTGACGCTGTGGGCCTTGATGGTGATACCGCGCTCGCGCTCGAGGTCCATGGAATCGAGGACCTGCGCTTCCATTTCGCGCGCAGTCAGGCCACCGCACATCTGGATGAAACGGTCGGCCAGCGTCGACTTGCCATGGTCGATGTGGGCGATGATGGAGAAATTGCGGATATGACTCAAATCACTCACGGGTCAACACTCGAAAAGGCTGCGAGCCGGACGCCCGCCGAAAAATAGCCGGGAATTGTACCTCAAGCCGCGGGGATATGGGAGATTCCTGATCAAGCGCCATGGCAGGGGGCGCTTACCCTATGGAAGCAGGCGCAGCGTCGACCTACCCTGCCCCGCGATCAAGAGCGCAGCCCTCGCCGTACGGGCACGATAGCAGGGCCGAGCCAATCGCGGGACGAGCCCGCTCCCACTGATTGCCCCGTGACCGGCGGCATATTTCATGAAATTCTTCATGAAAAAGGGCAGCCGAAGCTGCCCTTTCCTACATCACCTTCAGCCCTATTCCGCCAGCTTGAAGGTGATGAAGCTCGCGCGGCCTTGACGCAGCACGCGCATGGACACCGAGCGGTTCTTCGGCAGGTCCTTGGCGATTTCGGTGAACTGCTTGGCCGAGGTGATCGCCTGGTTGTTCAGGTGGCTGATGACGTCACCTGGGCGTAGGCCGATCAGCGCTGCCGGGCCATCCTGGATCTCCTTGATCACCACGCCGCCCTTGAGCTCGAGCGATTTCTTCTGCTCGGCGGTCAGGTCGGTCACGGAGACACCCAGGCGGTTGCTGCTGCGCTCGGCGCCACTCTGGCCGCCGGTACCGATGTCGGCATCATCCTCCGGCAGTGCGCCGATGGTGATGTCCAGGTTCTGGCGCTTGCCGTTGCGGATGATCTCCAGGCGCGCCTTGTCGCCATCCTTGAGGCTGCCTACCAGATGCGGCAGGTCGGCCGACATGATGATCGGTTGGCCATTCATGCTCAGGATCACGTCACCCACCTGCAGGCCGCCCTTGGCCGCCGGGCCGTCTTCGAGCACCTGGGCCACCAGGGCGCCGGCAGGCTTGTCCAGGCCGAAGGATTCGGCCAGGTCCTTGTTGACCTCCTGGATCACCACACCCAGCCAGCCACGGCTGACCTTGCCGTCTTTCTTCAACTGGTTGGAGACGTCCAGTGCCACGTCGATCGGGATGGCGAACGACAGGCCCATGAAGCCGCCGGAGCGGGTGAAGATCTGCGAGTTGATCCCCACCACTTCGCCCTTCATGTTGAACAGCGGGCCACCGGAGTTGCCCGGGTTGATCGCCACGTCGGTCTGGATGAACGGCACGTAGGTGTCGTTGGGCAGGGTCCGGCCCTTGGCGCTGACGATACCCTTGGTCACCGAGTGGTCGAAGCCGAACGGCGAGCCGATGGCCAGCACCCACTCACCGACCTTGAGCTTCTCGGAGTCCCCCAGCTTGACGGTCGGCAGGTTCTTGCCCTCGACCTTGAGCAGGGCCACGTCGGTGCGCGGGTCGGTGCCGACCAGCTTGGCCTGCAGTTCGCTGCGGTCGGACAGGCGCACGATGATCTCGTCGGCGTCGGCCACCACATGGTTATTGGTCAGCACATAGCCGTCGCTGGAGATGATGAAGCCCGAGCCGAGCGACTGCGCTTCACGTTGGCGATCGCCACGGGGCGAACGCGGCATCTGCGGCATGTTGCGCTCGAAGAATTCGCGGAACATCGGCGGCAGGCCTTCGAGGTCCGGCATCTGCCCGGCAGCGACACGGCGGTCCGGCAGCTTCTGCTTGGTACTGATGTTCACCACGGCCGGCGAGGCCTGTTCGACCAGGGTGGTGAAGTCCGGCAGGGCTTCCTCGGCCTGGGCGGTGAGCACCTGGCCGAGCATCAGCACGGCGGCGAACATCGAAAGATAGGATTTCAAGCGTGGTATCGACATACGGCTCCCGTCACAACGAGCGTAGTTAACAAAGTGAGGCCCTTGCACAAGCAAGAAAGGCCAGACCCCGAGAAGCCTGACCTATAAAAAATTTACGGAAGGATTGCAAATGACAATGCTTTAATTTCATGTCAGCCGCATGACCTACGTGTTGTAGGAAAGCGCGCCATCATTGGCGCGCCTGGGCATCCTGGGGGCGCATGGACAAGGCGACACGCTCGGCGGTCCCCAGGGGAATCTCCCCGACCACGGTGACCATGACCTTGCCCTTGGGCGTATTGAGGTGGCGCGAAACCGCCACCGTTGGCCCCAGCTGCGCGCGCGTGTCAGGGCCGACATCATCGTTGACAGGCTCCAGGAACACCGAGAAGCGTGCCAGGCCATCATCGTACATCAGGCTGCTGACCAGGCTGTCGCGCTTGGGATCGCGGCGCACCGAACTGTTGATCAGTTCGAAGCCCGGCGGCAGCCAGTCCGAACGCCAGCCGGCGACGGTTTCAGTGCTGGCCGAGGCGACACGCTCGACCGGCTTGCATGCGGCGCTGGCCTTGAGGTCATCGTCGGTGGGCAGGTCATCGGTGTCCAGACGGGTCATCTGGAAGCGTTCGAGCAACTGGCTCTTGTCGTTGAGCATCAGCGAGCGCAGGGGCAAGCCGGTGCGTCGGTCCAGGTGCAATTCGAAGGCGTAGCGGTGCTGGTCCCGTGGGTTGAGCGTGACGATCACGGCGTCGCGACCGGCGACCCGCGACTTGCCTGCCACGCTCAAGTCGTACCAGCTCATCAATTTCAGGGGATCGAGTACACGCGGTGCGGAGTCCGGTGGCGTGCCGACACCACTGGCCAGGGCCCCACTGACGCATTGCACCTTGCCGTCGACGCGCACGATCTCCTGGGCCGCGCCATCGAGCTGCAACAGACGCTCGCTGACCTTGCCGTCCTGGACGCGGTGCCAGATATCGTGGGAGGAGAAGCTGCCATTACGCTCGTAGACGAAGGAACCCTGGTAACTCTGCTCTTGCTCGGCCCGTGCCAGCTTGTTCAACCACTCGCTCGCCTCGGGCGAGGAGTTGGCCGCCAATGCCGGCACCGTCATGCAGCTGCCGAGCAGCAGCGACAGGAGAGGTAGCGCGCGCATGATCCTCCTTACTTAACGGTTTTCCAGGCTGGCGGCGCGTGCGTAGGGCAGAGCGGTTTCGGTGCCCTTGAGCGCGGATTCCTGGGCATGCTGGCGCAGGTAGCCTGGCAGACGCTGATCCCAGCCGGCCTGGTTCTGCAGCACGCCGTTGGCCATCGGCCCGGTCGGTTGCTCACTGCTTTCACTATAGCCTGCCAAAACAGCTGGGCCTTTGCTTTGTGGCACGCTCAGGCCTTGTTGGGCTGGCTGCTGGGAAGCGAGCTCGGCACCGGTGATCTCGTCCTGGTTGTACAGGCGCACGCCAGCCAGTACGGCAACGGTCACCGAGGCTGCGACAGCCAGGCGGCCGATGCTGCGCCATGGGCCTTGCTTGACCTTGGCAGGCACGGCTTCGTCGGCCAGCGCGGCGGATACCGCCGAGGCGATATCGAGCTTCGGCAGCACCAGCTCGTTGTGCATGGCTGCACGGGCAACCTGGTAGCGCGACCAGGTGGCACGGGTTTCAGGATCGTCGACGGCGTTCAACACCCGACGCAGTTCCAGTTCGTCCGCTTCGTTATCCATCACCGCGGACAGCGATTCCTGCAAAGCTTCACGACTCATGGCGGTTCCTCTCTTGGCTGTCGCCGCTGTCTCAGGTTTCCTGCAACAACGGTTGCAGGGCTTTGTCTATGGCCTCCCGAGCGCGGAAGATTCGAGAGCGCACGGTACCCACCGGACATTGCATGACACTGGCAATGTCTTCGTAACTCAGTCCGTCGAACTCACGTAGGGTCAATGCCGTGCGCAGGTCCTCGGGCAGCTGCTGGATGGTGCGATGGACAGTGCCTTCGATTTCATCCCGCAACAACGCGCGCTCTGGGGACTCGAGATCCTTGAGACCATGATCGCCGTCGTAAAACTCCGCATCCTCGGAGCTCACATCGCTGTCTGGCGGCCGTCTTCCACGGGATACCAGATAGTTCTTCGCCGTATTGATGGCGATGCGGTACAGCCAGGTATAGAACGCACTGTCACCGCGAAAATTTCCCAGCGCCCGGTAGGCCTTGATAAAAGCCTCCTGCGCGACATCCTGGGCCTCGTGGGTGTCGTGTACGAACCGCACGATCAACCCGAGAATCTTGTGCTGATACTTCAGCACCAACAGATCGAACGCTCGCCTGTCGCCGCGCTGCACGCGCTCGACCAGCTGCTGATCCTCTTCCTGGGTTAGCATGAACACTCCTCAGTGGTCTCGAAGGAGCGTTGCAACAGCCATCGTTCAGGCTTGCAACCATAGACTCGGCGTTTGCGCAAAAGTTCTCCCCTCCAAGCAAGTTTCCTGCGGCCCTTGGTCGGCTCGCACGAAAGACGCAGCACGGACATGGCCGGCTGCGTCGATAATCAGGTCTCGAATACGCACGTGTCAGCCCGGATAGAGCTGCCGCCATGCGTCGCCGCGGCATTCAGTGGCGTACGGGCAGCCTTCTTAGGATTTCCGCCGGTATCGGAAAGTTCCCATAAAGATCGCCTCGACGGCGCAGATGCCATTGGAAATCAGGCACCTGTGGCTGCTATAAAGGCAGCCGGACAGGATCAACGATAGTTTCACAATGCCATCTGTGCATGACTATTGTGCCGCTCCCCCTCTCAAGATTACTAGTGTCAAGACATGAGCCAACAATTCCAACATGATGTCCTGGTGATCGGCAGCGGTGCCGCTGGCCTGAGCCTGGCACTGAACCTCCCCAGCCACCTGCGCATCGCCGTGCTGAGCAAAGGCGACCTGGCCAACGGTTCGACCTTTTGGGCCCAGGGCGGCGTCGCCGCAGTGCTGGATGACACCGATACCGTACAGTCCCATGTCGAGGACACGCTCAATGCCGGCGGCGGCCTGTGTCATGAGGATGCCGTGCGTTTCACCGTCGAGCATAGCCGCGAAGCCATCGAATGGCTGATCGAGCAAGGCGTGCCGTTTACCCGTGACGAGCACTACAGCGTCGATGACGGCGGCTTCGAATTCCACCTCACCCGCGAGGGCGGGCACAGCCACCGGCGCATCATCCATGCTGCCGATGCCACGGGCGCGGCCATCTTCACCGCATTGCTGGCCCAGGCCCGGCAACGCCCGAACATCGAGCTGCTGGAGCAGCGGGTGGCGGTCGACCTGATCACCGAGCGGCGCCTGGGCCTGCCGGGCGACCGCTGCCTGGGCGCCTACGTGCTGGACCGCAACACCGGCGAAGTCGATACCTTCGGTGCACGTTTCACTGTGCTGGCCACTGGCGGCGCGGCCAAGGTCTACCTCTATACCAGCAACCCCGACGGTGCCTGCGGCGATGGCATCGCCATGGCCTGGCGCGCCGGGTGCCGGGTGGCCAACCTGGAGTTCAACCAGTTCCACCCCACCTGCCTGTACCACCCCCAGGCCAAGAGTTTCCTGATCACCGAGGCCTTGCGCGGCGAAGGCGCCTTGCTGCGTCTGCCCAACGGCGAGCGCTTCATGCCACGCTTCGACCCGCGCGAAGAGCTGGCACCGCGCGATATCGTGGCCCGGGCCATCGACCATGAGATGAAGCGCCTGGGCGTGGACTGCGTGTACCTGGACATCAGTCACAAGCCGGCCGACTTCATCAAGAGCCATTTCCCCACCGTCTACGAGCGCTGCCTGGCGTTCGGCATCGACATCACTCGCCAGCCGATCCCGGTGGTGCCGGCGGCTCACTACACCTGTGGCGGGGTCATGGTCGACGACCGCGGGCACACCGACGTGCCAGGCCTGTATGCCATCGGCGAAACCAGCTTCACCGGCCTGCACGGTGCCAACCGCATGGCCAGCAATTCGCTGCTGGAGTGCTTCGTCTACGGCCGTGCAGCCGCTGCCGACATCGAGGCGCACCTTGCCCAAGTGGGCATGCCCACCGCCCTGCCCTGCTGGGATGCCAGCCAGGTCACCGACTCGGACGAGGACGTGATCATCGCGCACAACTGGGACGAACTGCGGCGCTTCATGTGGGACTACGTAGGTATCGTGCGCACCAGCAAACGCCTGCAACGCGCCGAACACCGCGTACGTCTGCTGCTGGACGAGATCGACGAGTTCTACAGCAACTACAAGGTCAGCCGCGACCTGATCGAGCTGCGCAACCTGGCCCAGGTGGCGGAGCTGATGATCCGCTCGGCGATGCAACGCAAGGAAAGCCGAGGGCTGCATTACACCCTGGATTACCCGGGGATGCTGCCCGAGGCCAGGGACACTATCCTCAGCCCGGCCTGATATCGAAGTCGCCTTTTTCGCGGGTAAACCTGCGAAACAGGCGACACGCTCTTGGCCTATTGGTTCGAGATCGCATCCCACCGCCTGCGACTGAACTTCAGCCGCAGCCGCAAGCGCCGATGCTGGTCGGCATCCAGGGCGTCGTGGAGCACGCACTGGCTCTGGCCAAGCCAGCGCCCCGGCCTTGCGAAACGCAACACCACCAAACCGGGCAACGCCACGCTATCACGATACAGCCGTACCGGCTGCCACCCATGGGCACGGCTGAACAAGCGCCAGCCCGCCGGGTCACGACGCAAACCGGTAATGGCCTCAGGGTGGGTCAACAGGATATGGCGGGGAATCACCCAACAGGCATGGGCAAGGCAGGCAACGGCGACGGAAAGGCCGAGCCACCAGGGCAGCGCGCTCGAGGCCAGGGCCGAGCACGCCAGCACCTGGCAGGCCAGGTAGGCCGTCAGCAGCAGGCGTGAGCCTCGCCAACGGCATTCGAAATGCTCACTTGGGCTGGACACGGTCCAGGATGATGCGAACCATGCGTTGCAGCTCGGGGTCGTCGGACTCGGTGCGCTCCATGAACCAGCCGAACATGTCCTGGTCTTCGCAGGTCAGCAGGCGACGGTACAGCTCGCGGTCCTCTTCGCTCAGGGTGGGGTAGACCTCCTGGGTGAATGGCACCAGCAGTACGTCCAGCTCCAGCATGCCGCGGCGGCTGTGCCAGAAAAGCCGGTTGAGTTCAGTTTGTTCGACCATGGGGCCCTCCTCGAATGGGCGGCCAGTATACAGCGGGGCATTCGCGGCGGCACAAGGCGTTGGTCTAGTCACCTACCTATTTTGTTACCAGCGTTCTATGATGGCCGCCAGTCTCAAGCAACCGCGATGACCCATGGCCGATTCCGCTTTCTTCTGTCCCCTGTCCCACGAGGGCATCCTCGCCGTCCGCGGCTCCGACGCCGGCAAGTTCCTGCAAGGCCAGCTGACCTGCAACATCAACTACCTCAGCCTGGAACATGCCAGCCTCGGTGCACGCTGCATGGTCAAGGGCCGCATGCAGTCGAGCTTCCGCATCCTTCCGGAAGGAAACGGCTATCTGCTGGCCATGGCCAGCGAACTGCTCGACCCGCAGTTGGCCGACCTCAAGAAGTATGCCGTGTTCTCCAAGGCCACCCTGGCCGACGAAAGCGCTGCCTGGGCGCGTTTTGGCCTGGAACGGGGCGATGCCGCGCTCCAGGCATTGGGCCTGGCCATACCTGCCGAGGCCGGGGCCACGGTACGCCATGACGGCCTGATCGCCATCGCCGTCAGCAGCGGCCGCGTGGAACTCTGGGCCCCCGCCGCGCAAGCCCCCACCGTGCGCCAGGTACTCGCCACGCACCTGGCCGAAGCGCCCCTCAACGACTGGCTGCTCGGCCAGGTCCGCGCAGGCATCGGCCAAGTCATGGGCCCGACCCGCGAGCTGTTCATCCCGCAGATGATCAACCTGCAGGCCGTCGACGGCGTGAGCTTCAAGAAAGGCTGCTACACCGGCCAGGAGATCGTCGCGCGCATGCAGTACCTGGGCAAGCTCAAGCGTCGCCAGTACCGCCTGGCGCTGGCCCAGGACAGCGTGCCCGCACCGGGCGCCGAGATCTTCTCGCCCACCCATGGCTCTTCGGTGGGGGAAGTGGTGATCGCCGCCAGCACCGGCCAGGGCTGCGAGCTGCTGGCGGTGCTCAGCGCCGAGGCGGTGGAAGACGACAATCTGCACTTGGGCAGCCTCGAAGGCCCACGGCTGGAACTGCTCAGCCTGCCCTACGAACTGGACCGCGACCGGGAAATCCTGCGCTGACCAGCCTGCCCCGTCACTTGGGCGGGGCTGCACCACTGCGTTAGAGAAGCTACATGAACAAGCTGGCCGAGATGGTTCAAGCACATTTGCTCGCAGCCATCGAAAAGGACGACCTGGTCCTGCCGACCCTCCCGGAAGTTGCCTTGAGCATCCGCGAGGCCGCCGAGGACAGCGAGATCAGCGTCGCCGCCCTGAGCCGGGTGATCGGCCGCGATGCCGCCCTTTCGGCGCGCCTGATCAAAGTGGTCAACAGCCCGTTGCTGCGTGCCTCGGTGGAAGTCACCGACTTGCACACCGCCATCACCCGCCTGGGCATCAACTACAGCTGCAACCTGGCGATCGGCCTGGTGATCGAGCAGATCTTCCACGCCCGCTCACCGTCGGTAGAGCATAAATTGCGCGACATATGGGCCAACAGCCTGGATGTTGCCGGCATCAGCTATGAGCTGTGCCGTCGCTACACCCAGCTCAAGCCGGACCAGGCGACCTTGGGTGGGTTGGTCCACCAGATCGGTGCGCTGCCGGTGCTGATCTACGCCGAGGAACATAACGAGCTGCTTTCGGACCCGGTGTGCCTGCACTATGTGATCGAGCAGATTCACCCGGTGCTGGGCGACAAGATCCTCGGTGCCTGGGAATTTCCCGAACAGCTGGTCAAGCTGCCCAGCCAGGTGCAGGACCTGGACCGGCGCACCGACAAGATCGACTACATCGATATCGTGCAGATCGCGCGCCTACTCAGCCATCGCAATCGCAGCCGGCCATTGGCTGCCCTGCCTGCCTACCAGCACCTGGGCCTGCCCCACGGCATGGAACTGGATGTCGCCGACCTGCTCGATGCGCGGAACATGTTGCGCTAGCAAGCTCTGGCACCCTCCTCTGCAGGAGCGGGCTTGCCCCGCGACTAAGCCGGACCTGCCAATGCTGCCGCCTGGCAAGGGCTTCGCCCTTGATCGCGGGACAAGCCCGCTCCTACAGAAAAAACCAGCGCAGGACAGGTTGAGGTGGAAGCGCCGACACCGACCACGTCAGTCGGCGATAAAACTCACCCGCACCCGCAACCCACCATTTTCGCCGTCGTGCAGGCTGATCTGTGCCAAGTGTGCACGGCAGATCTCGCCGACGATCGCCAGCCCCAGACCGGTGCCCTGGGCACTGCGTCGGTAGAAGCGCTCGAATACCCGTTCGCGCTCCTCCAGGGGAATGCCCGGCCCATCGTCTTCCACTTCGAGCACGGCCGGCGCCAGCACCCGCAAGATCACGTTGCCGCCCTTCGGCGTATGGGCCAGGGCGTTGTCCACGAGGTTACTGAGCAACTCGTTGAGCAAGGTCGGCTCGCCCTTGAGCCACACCGGCGCTTCGGCCTCCAGGGCCAAGGCCACACCCCGGCCATGGGCCAGCGGTGCCATGGCCATGCCCAGCTCACGGGCCAGCTGGCTCAGGTCCAGGCGCTGGGCGCCGCCTTCGGCAATGGCACGGGCACCGTTTTCCACCCGTGCCAGGGAGAGCAATTGGTTGGCCAGGTGGGTCAGGCGGTCGGTCCCCTGGGCAGCGGCCTCCAAGGTCTGGCGCCACTGCTCCGGCTCCTGGGAGCGCAGCCCCAGCTCGACCCGTGCCTTGAGCGCCGCCAATGGCGTGCGCAGCTCATGGGCCGCCTCGGCGATGAACTGCGCCTGGCGCTCGAACTGGCCCCTGAGGCGTTCGGTGAAATGGTTCAGGGCGCGCACCAACGGGCCCAATTCCCGCTGCACCTGCACCACCGGCAGAGCCCTCAGATCATCGGGCTGGCGTTCCTCGACCGCAGTGCGCAGGCGCTCCAATGGGCGCAGTGCGGCGCTGACCGCGAACCACACCATCACCAGCGCGCCGAGGGCCAGCATGCCCAGGCGCAGCAGGGTATCGGCCATCAACCCGCGGGCCATGCGTACCCGCGCTTCCTCGGTCTCGGCCACGCGAATCTCGGCCATGCCATTCATGTTCGGCTCGCTGACCGCCTTGAGCAGGCTGACCACCCGCACGTCCTGGCCCAGGTAGGTGGCGTTGTAGAACCGCGCCAGGGCCGGGTAGTCGTCGGTGCGCGGGGTACCGGGCGGTGGCGGCGGCAGGTTTTCATAACCGGAGATGAGCTGGCCGTGGATATCCAGTACCTGGTAGTAGATGCGCCCGGCACTGTCGTAGGCGAAGGTGTCCAGGGCCACGTAGGGCACGTCGGCGCTGAGGGTACCGTCGCGCTGCGAAAGGCCGGCGGCGATGGTCCGCGCCGAGGCCAGCAAGGTACGGTCGTAGGCGGTGTCGGCGGCCTCACGGCCATTCCAGTAGGCGCTCAGGCCGCTGGCCAGCATCAGCACCACCAGCAGCAGCGCCAGGTTGCCCAGTAGCCGCCCGCGCAGGCTGCCGTTGTCACGCATCGCGGTGCTCGAGCAGGTAGCCAAGCCCGCGGAAGGTGACGATGGCGACCGGGTGACCATCGAGCTTCTTGCGCAGGCGATGGATGTAGATCTCGATGGCATCCGGGCTGGCCTCCTCGTCCAGGCCGAACACTTGGGCGGCCAGTTGCTCCTTGCTCATCACCCGGCCCGGGCGGGCGATCAGCGCCTCGAGCACGCTCTGCTCGCGCTGGGTGAGGGTCAGGGCATCGCCCTCCAGGGTGAAACGACGGGTATCGAGGTCGTAGACCAGCGGGCCGCAGCGCTGCTGGCGTTCGCCGCCCAGCACACTGCGCCGCAGCAGGGCCTTCACCCGCGCCTCCAGTTCGGTCAGCTCGAAGGGTTTGGCCAGGTAATCGTCGGCCCCCAGATTCAGGCCGTGCACCCGGTCCTTGACGTCGCTACGCGCGGTAAGCATCAGCACCGGCAAGGTCTTGCCGCGACCGCGCAGGCGCGCCAGCACCTCGAAGCCGTCCATGCGCGGCAGGCCGACATCGAGCACGGCCACGGCATAGTCCTCGCTGGCCAGGGCCAGGTCGGCGGCCACACCATCGTGCAGCACGTCCACGGTCAGGCCATGGCTCTTGAGGGCCTGGGCCACGCTTTCGGCCAGTTGCAGGTGGTCTTCGACCAGCAACACACGCATCGGATTCTCCCTGCTCGGGTGGGGCTTTGCCGCGGAGTGTACCGCCGTCGGGGGGCCTGTGAAGCCCTCGCGGCAAACCTTTCACGCTGAAAGGTTAGCGAAAGGTTCATTACCTAGCATCGCACCACGGTCGCCCCGCGCGCCGAACAAAGCACCAGCAAGGTGCACCGATAAGAACAATAAACGGAGTCATCGACGATGCTGTCCACGCAGCCTCAGGCCCTCGCGCCTACCCGTTCCCCGTCCGTACGCCCTTCCATCATCGCCAGCGCCGTCGCCCTCGCCGGTGTCGCCCCGATGAGCCAGGCCGCCTTCTTCGAAGACAGCACGGCCACCTTCGAAACCCGTAACATGTACTTCAATCGCGACTTCCGCGACGGCACCAGCAGCCAGCAGTCCAAGCGCGACGAATGGGCCCAGGGTTTCATGCTCAACTTCGAGTCCGGCTACACCGAAGGGACCGTCGGGTTTGGCCTGGACGCCCTGGGGATGCTGGGCATCAAGCTCGACTCCAGCCCCGACCGCACCGACAGCGGCCTGCTGCCCACCCATGACGACGGCAAGGCCGCCGACGAGTACTCCAAGCTCGGCCTGACCGGCAAGGTCAAGGTCTCCAAGACCGAACTGAAGATCGGCACGCTGATCCCCGAATTGCCGACCCTGCAGCCCAACGATGGGCGCATCCTGCCGCAGACCTTCGAAGGTGGCCTGCTCACCTCCAAGGAGATCAAGGGCCTGACCTTCACCGGCGCGCGCCTGGAGAAGGCCAAGGACCGCAACGACACCAACTGGGAAGACCTGGCCCTCAACAACAAGAACGGCCGCTTCGGCGGTACCTTCAGCGCCGATCATTTCGACACCGGGGGCCTGGACTACCAGTTCACCGACCGCATCACCGGCAGCTACCACTTCGCCCAGCTCGACGACATCTATCGCCAGCACTTCCTCGGCATGGTCGCGACCCAGCCGTGGGGCCCGGGCACCTTCGGCGCCGACCTGCGCCTGGCGGTCAGCGACGATGCAGGCCAGGCCAAGGCCGGCGACATCGACAACACCACGGTCAACGGCATGCTCAGCTATGCCCTGGGCGGGCACAAATTCAGCGCTGCCTACCAGCACCTGTCCGGCGACAGCGCCTTCCCCTATGTCGACGGGGCCGACCCGTACCTGGTCAACTTCGTCCAGATCAACGACTTCGCCGGTGCCGACGAGCGCTCCTGGCAGGCCCGCTACGACTACAACTTCGCCGCCCTGGGCATCCCCGGCCTGACCTTCATGACCCGCTACATCAGCGGCGACAATGTCAGCCGCGCCGACGGCAGCGAAGGCAAGGAGTGGGAACGCAACACCGAGTTCAAGTACGTGGTACAAAGCGGCCCGTTGAAGGACGTCGCCGTACGCCTGCGCAATGCCACCTTCCGCTCCAACTTCGCCCGCGATGCCGACGAAGTGCGACTGCTGGTGAGCTACAGCGTGGCTCTGTGGTAACCCAATAACAACAACGCTCACGGAGAAAGACGATGACCTTTTCACTGCGCCGCCTCGTCCTCGCAACCGGCTGCCTGCTGCTGGCCGGCAACGCTTTGGCCGCCGAACCGAAACGCCCTGAATGCATCGCCCCGGCCTCGCCCGGCGGCGGTTTCGACCTGACCTGCAAACTGGTGCAAAGCGCCCTGGTCAACGAGAAGATCCTGTCCAAGCCCATGCGCGTGACCTACATGCCCGGCGGTGTCGGCGCGGTGGCCTACAACGCCGTGGTCGCCCAGCGCCCGGCCGACGCCGGCACCCTGGTGGCCTGGTCCAGCGGTTCGCTGCTGAACCTGGCCCAGGGCAAGTTCGGCCGCTTCGACGAGAACGCCGTCAAATGGCTCGCCGCCGTCGGCACCAGCTACGGCGCCATCGCAGTCAAGAGCGATTCCCCCTTCAAGACCCTCGACGACCTGGTCGCCGCCCTGAAGAAAGACCCGAGTAAGGTGGTGATCGGTTCCGGCGGCACCGTCGGCAGCCAGGACTGGATGCAGACCGCGTTGATCGCCAAGGCCGCCGGCATCAACCCGCGCGACCTGCGCTATGTAGCCCTGGAAGGCGGCGGCGAAATCGCCACCGCGCTGCTGGGCGGGCACATCCAGGTGGGCTCCACCGACATCTCCGACTCCATGCCGCACATCCAGAGCGGTGACATGCGCATCCTCGCGGTGTTCGCCGAAAACCGCCTGGACGAGCCGGAAATGAAGGACATCCCCACCGCCAAGGAGCAGGGCTACGACATCGTCTGGCCGGTGGTACGCGGCTTCTACCTGGGGCCGAAGGTCAGCGAGGAGGACTACGCCTGGTGGAAGGCCTCGTTCGACAAGCTGCTGGCCTCCGAGGACTTCGCCAAGCTGCGCGACCAGCGCGAGCTCTTCCCGTTCGCCATGACTGGCCAGGAGCTGGACACCTACGTGAAGAAACAGGTCGCCGACTACAAGGCGCTGGCCCGGGAATTCGGCCTGATCCAATGACCTGCCTTGCGCCGCTCCCCCTGTAGGAGCGGCCTTGTGCCGCGAAAGGGCTGCATGGCAGCCCCGGCGATTGACGCGGTATCGCTCGGGACTTGGGGCCGCTGCGCGGCCCTTTCGCGGCACAAGGCCGCTCCTACACAAGGGGCCGCGTCTTGCCGACAGACAACGAGGATTTCTTCATGATCCTGCAACGCGTTTTCGCCCTGGCCCTGCTGGCGGTATGCGCCGCCCTGGCCGTAATGGCCTGGCCCTACCAGGCCGCGTTTTCCTATGAGCCGGTAGGCCCCCGTGCCTACCCCCTGCTGATGCTCGGGCTGATGGGCCTGGCCTTGCTCTACCTGGCCATTCGCCCAACGCCGATCGTGCGCAAGGACGACGAGCCGGAGCTCGACCGCGAGAGCCTGGTCAAGATCGTCGCCTGCATCGGCCTGCTACTGGTCTTCGCCAGCACCTTCGAGCCCCTGGGCTTCATCCTCAGCGCCATCCTGGTCGGCGTGCCCATGGCCAGGCTGTATGGCGGGCGCTGGCTGCACAGCGCAATCGTGGTCGCTGCCATGAGCCTGCTGCTGTACTGGCTGTTCGACCGCATGATGGATGTGCCCCTGCCCCTCGGCCTGCTGGACGTACTGGAGAACTGACACATGGATACCTTGAGCTACCTGGGCCAGGGCTTCGGCGTCGCCCTGAGCCCATACAACCTGGCCACGGCCCTGACCGGCACCCTGATCGGCACCGTGGTCGGCCTGCTGCCGGGCTTGGGCCCGATCAATGGCGTGGCCCTGCTGATCCCCATCGCCTTCGCCCTGGGCCTGCCCCCGGAATCGGCGCTGATCCTGCTGGCCGCGGTCTACCTGGGCTGCGAGTACGGCGGGCGCATCAGCTCGATCCTGCTCAACATCCCTGGCGAAGCCTCCACCGTGATGACCACCCTCGACGGCTACCCCATGGCCCGCCAGGGCCTGGCCGGCGTTGCCCTGTCGCTGTCGGCGTGGAGTTCGTTCATCGGCGCCTTGATCGCCACCTGCGGCATGGTGCTGTTCGCGCCGCTGCTGGCGAAATGGGCAATCGCCTTCGGCCCCGCGGAATACTTCGTGTTGATGGTGTTCGCCATCGTCGCCCTGGGCGGCATGGCCGGCGACAAACCGCTGAAGACCTTCATCGCCGCGTTGATCGGCCTGTTCCTCTCCAGCGTCGGCATCGATGCCAACAGCGGCGTGTACCGCTTCACCGGCGACAGCGTGCACCTGGCCGACGGCATCCAGTTCGTGGTACTGGTGCTGGGCCTGTTCTCCATCAGCGAAATCCTCCTGCTGCTGGAAAAGACCCACCACGGTCACCAGGCGGTCAAAGCCACCGGGCGTATGCTGTTCAACGTCAAGGAAGCGGCCTCGGTGTTCCTTGTGAACCTGCGCTGCGGCCTGCTCGGTTTTGTCATGGGCGTGCTGCCCGGTGCCGGTGCCACCCTGGCCAGTGCCGTGGCGTACATGACCGAGAAGCGCATCGCCGGTGACAAGGGCAAGTTCGGCAAAGGCGATGCCCGCGGCCTGGCGGCTCCGGAAACGGCCATCGGCGCTTCCTGCTGTGGCGCCCTGGTGCCGATGCTGACCCTGGGCGTCCCGGGTTCGGGCACCACCGCCGTGATGATCGGCGCGCTGACCCTGTACAACATCACCCCCGGCCCACTGCTGTTCCAACAGCAACCGGATATCGTCTGGGGCCTGATCGCCTCGCTGTTCGTCGCCAACATCATGCTGGTGATCCTCAACATCCCGATGATCCGCATCTTCACCCGTATCCTCGCGGTGCCGAACTGGGCCCTGGTGCCAGTGATCGCCATCATCACCGGGATCGGCGTGTACGCCGTGCATGCCACCACCTTCGACCTGTTCCTGATGGTCGGCATCGGCATCATGGGCTACATCCTGCGCAAGCTGGACTTCCCGCTGTCGCCGATCCTGCTGGGCTTCATCCTCGGAGGGCTGATGGAGCAGAACCTGCGCCGCGCCCTGTCGATCTCCAATGGCGAACTGGGCATCCTCTGGTCGAGCCCGATCAGCATGGGCGTCTGGGTGCTGACCCTGTGCATGCTGACCCTGCCGCTGCTGCGCATCTGGCGCAAGCGCAGCCTGCAACGCCGGGCGATGGCCGATGCCTGATCGGTCGTTGCCGCTGTTCTGGGCGACCGGGCTGGTCGGCCTTGCGGGCGGGTTGCTCGCAAGCTTGGTCGGCTGGCCGCTGCCATGGATGGTCGGCTCACTGCTGGCGATCATCCTGGTGCGCTGCCTGACGCCCTGGCAGCTCACGGAAATCCCCAACGGCCGCAAATGCGGCCAATGGATCATCGGTATCGGCATCGGCCTGCACTTCACCCCGGCGGTAATCGAGCAGGTTGCCAGCCATTTCGCCCTGATCCTGTTCGGTGCCTTGTTCACCACCTGCTCCAGCGTGATCAGCGTTTGGCTGCTGCGGCGCACCGGGGAAGACCGCGCCACAGCGTTCTTCGCCAGCATGCCGGGTGGTGCGGGGGAGATGGTCAACCTCGGTGCGCGCAATGGCGCGGTGATCAGCCAGGTAGCTGCAGCCCAGAGCCTGCGGGTACTGGCGGTGGTGCTGTGCATACCGGCGCTGTTCAAGTTCCTGCTCGGCGATGGCGTACCGCTGAGCCATTCGGGCAGTGTCAGTTGGGGCTGGCTGGCGTTGATCGCACCGCTTGGCGTACTGGTCGCCCTGGCCTGGCAGCGCCTGCGCCAGCCCAACCCCTGGCTGTTCGGGCCATTGCTGGTCGCGGCCAGTGTGAGCCTGGCCGGCAACCTGCAGATCGGCCTGCCCAATGGTGCCAGCCAAATCGGCCAGTGGCTGATCGGCAGCGGCCTGGCCTGCCATTTCAACCGGGCATTCTTCCGCCGGGCGCCGTCATTCCTGGGGCGCACCTTGCTGGCGACCTTCCTGTGCATGCTGGTTGCCGCCAGCGCGGCCTGGGCCTTGAGCGTGATGACGCAACTGGACCTGCGTTCGCTGACACTGGGGATGATGCCCGGGGGCATCGCCGAGATGAGCCTGACGGCGGAGACTCTGCAACTGTCGGTGCCATTGGTGACGGCGTTACAGATGATGCGGCTGTTGTTCGTGCTGTTTCTTGCCGAGCCCCTGTTCCAGCGCTGGAACGCTGGCCAATCATGATTTGGTGCAAACAGCTTCGCGGGTAAATCCCCACCTAGGCCAATGTGGGTTTACCCGCGAAAAGGCCAACGCAGTGTTTAAAGCGGTGGCAACGCCCAGTCGATCGGTGCCAACCCTCGCTGCTCGAGGAAGCTGTTGGTCCGGCTGAAATGCCCGCAACCGAAGAACCCGCGGTACGCCGACAACGGCGAAGGGTGCACTGACTTGAGCACCAGGTGCTTGGTGCCATCGATCAGCTTCTGCTTGCTCTGGGCATGAGACCCCCACAACAGAAACACCACGTTCTCGCACTGCTCGCTGACCACCTGGATGACCCTGTCGGTGAACGGCTGCCAACCCGCATTGGCATGGGAGGCAGCGTTGCCACGCTGTACGGTCATGGTGGTGTTGAGCAGCAACACCCCCTGCTCGGCCCAGCTTTGCAGGTAGCCATGGCTGGGGATCGGCAGGTTGAGGTCGCGGTGCAGTTCCTTGTAGATATTGACCAGCGATGGCGGCGTGGGCACCCCCGGCTGCACCGAGAAGCACAGGCCATGGGCCTGGCCCGGGCCGTGATACGGGTCCTGGCCGAGGATGACCACCTTCACTTTGTCCAGCGGCGTGGAGTTCAGGGCATTGAAGATCATCGGCCCAGGCGGGTAGATCTCCTTGCCGGCCGCATATTCCTGGCGCAGGAATTCGCGCAGCTGTTGCATGTAGGGTTGGTCGAACTCGGCGCGCAACGCGGCTTTCCAACCGGGCTCGAGCTTGATGCGATCGTCGTCAGTCATGAGGCCATCCGTAAACAATGGCGCGACACTAGGTAAGCTGCCCGGCCTTGTCAATCGATCCGACCGACGACCGGCATGATCACCCGTGGGGTCCATACTTGTGCGATGACGTACGCGAGGTTACCCATGTCCATTCAATGCGAGGTACTCACCGGAGTCGATGGCGCGCGCATCGGCATCGCCACCCTGGATGCGCCCAAGGCGCTCAATGCCTTGAGCCTGCCGATGATCGAAGTGCTCGACCAACACCTGCACGCCTGGGCCGAAAACCCGGGCATCGTCTGCGTATTGCTGCGCGGCAACGGGCCCAAGGCCTTTTGCGCCGGCGGCGATGTACGAGCCCTGGTGCATGCGTGCCGCGAGCACCCCGGCAGCGTACCCCCTCTGGCCGCCACCTTCTTCGCTGCCGAGTACCGGCTCGACCACCGCCTGCACACCTACCCCAAGCCCTTGCTGTGCTGGGGGCACGGCCACGTGCTGGGCGGAGGCATGGGCCTGCTGCAAGGCGCCGGGGTACGCATCGTCACGCCCAGCAGCCGGCTGGCCATGCCGGAAATCAGCATCGGCCTGTATCCCGATGTCGGCGCCAGCTGGTTCCTCGCCCGCCTGCCGGGCAAGCTCGGCCTGTTCCTGGGCTTGACCGGCGCGCCGATCAACGCCCGCGACGCCCTGGACCTGGGCCTGGCCGATCGTCTGCTCGGCGAGCACCAGCAAGAGGCATTGATAGAGGAATTGCTGCAACTGAACTGGCAGGAGCAGACCGCGCTGCAACTGAACAGCCTGCTCAAGGCCGAGCAGCACCTGGCCTGTGCCGAACTGCCCGACGCCCAGTGGCTACCGCGCCGGGAAGCGATCGACGAACTGCTCGATGTCGCCGACCCGGTCGCCGCATGGCGGGCCTTGTCCGGGTTGAGCAAGCACCCGGATCCGTTACTGGCCGAAGCCGGGCGGCGTTTGCACGAGGGTTGCCCGCTAACGGCGCATCTGGTCTGGGAACAGATCCGTCGTGCCCGGCACCTGTCGCTGGCCCAGGTGTTCCAGATGGAGTACACCATGAGCCTGAACTGCTGTCGGCATCCGGAATTCAGCGAAGGCGTGCGCGCCCGTCTGCTGGACAAGGATAACCAGCCGCGCTGGCACTGGCCGGATATCGACCAGGTACCTGCAGCGGTGGTGGAGGCGCACTTCGCCAAGGTGTGGGAAGGGCGGCACCCGTTGGCGGACCTAGGCTGAAATCGCGCCGGGAGGCCGCTTTGCGGCCTGATCGCGGGGCAAGCCCGCTCCTACAGACGATCAACGCCGCCAGTGACGGTTACCCCCACGATCCCCATCGGACCGGCGATTTTCGCCCCTGCCATTGGAATGCCAACGCTCGTTCTGGTGGCGGCGGTTGTCGTTGCGATAGTCGTGTCGGTCCCTGTCACGCCCATAATCGTAGCGCTGGCGGTTGCCGTAGTCGTTACGCGGGTTGCCATGCCATTGGTTCACGCGGTGGGCGGGGTATGGCTTGTAGTACGGCGAAGGTGCCGAGCGATAGTAGCGAGGTGCAGATTGGTAGTACCGGGGCTGGTAATAGCGCGGCTGCGGCGCGACATAGTAACGGTCGTGACGGTAGTAGCTGGGGTAGTAGTAGCGATCGCTCGTGTAGTAGTCCGAGCGGTAGTACCTGCCATCCTCGTAATAGGGAACGCAGGCGGAGGTAAGCAGGCCCAACAAGGCGATCAGCAGAATTCGACGGTACATGGCGGCCTCCTGGACCGCAGGCTGCCCGACACAGCGGCGCTGGCGAGCGTCGATGCAAATGCGTTCATCGACACCCGATCAGACCATCAAGCGAAGGTGCAGTGCCCTTTTCGCAATGAATTGAAACAGGTTGTCGACGACCGGAAGCCGCCGAGGTTTTTCCCCGGTAGAATCGGCGTCATTCCTGTACACCGCGGCTCGAACCATGAACGATCCCCAGCGCTGCCCCGCATGCGGCGCCCCCAACCAGTGCACCCTGGCAGACCCGCGCAGCGCCACGCAGCCATGCTGGTGCTTCGGCGTGACCATCGACCCGGCGGTGCTCCAGGCCCTGCCCGAGGCACTGCGCGACAAGGCCTGCCTGTGCCCCCGCTGCGCGGCGGTGGATGACCGGCTCAAGGCAGCGCAGCCGACGGCAACCCGCTAGAATCCATCACTTTTCTCAAGACCCACCCCATGCGCCTCGACCGCTTCCTCGCCAACCTGCCCTGCTATAACCGCCAGCAGGTGCGCCTGCTGCTGGCCCAGCGGCGCGTGTGCGTCGACGGCATGGTGGCCACCGACTCCGACCATGAGGTGCGCGAATTCAGCCGCGTCGAGGTGGACGGCCAGGTGCTTCAGGCCGGGCGCCCAGCGCGCTACCTGATGCTGCACAAGCCCACCGGCTGTGTCAGCGCCACACAGGACCCGCAGCACCCTACCGTGCTCGACCTGCTGCCGGTCGAGCTGCGCGACGACCTGCACATCGCCGGCCGCCTGGACTACAACACCACCGGCCTGATCATCCTGACCAACGATGGCCAATGGTCCAGGCGCCTGACCCAACCAAAGACGAAACTGCCGAAAATCTACCAGGTTCACACCGAAGACGAGATCGGCGAGCACTATGCGGACACGTTCCGCGAAGGGTTGTACTTCGCCTACGAAGACCTCACCACCCAGCCTGCGCATCTGGAAATCCTGGGGCCACGCCAGGCCCGGCTGGCGATCGTCGAAGGGCGTTATCACCAGGTCAAGCGCATGTTCGGGCATTTCGACAACAAGGTGGTGGGGTTGCACCGTGAGCGGATGGGCGGCATTGACCTGGATCCGGCCCTGGCGCCGGGAGAGTACCGCGACCTTACGGCCGAAGAGATCGCAACGGTGTGACTGCGCGATTGGGCCTGCCCTGCTGCTCACTGACCATCCAGCGGTTTTCCCTCGCGCATCCTCCAAACGGCACTTGCACGATCCCTACCCTGCTGCTTGAATCAAGCTGGTCGGTCTGCATGTGACCACTCAGTCACGCCCGCAGTCCAAGACGCCTTTTTGCCGGCCACCCAGGGCCTCGATGCCTTGGGGCACGGCAGATTGCCCACCTAGAACAAATACCGTCGACACGCGTGCCAAGGATCGACACAAGGGCTCCCGGTTTCTCTTCCAGGCGAATGCCTACCTGTCATAAACAACGTGCACCCTAGGTCACGCGAATACCCTTTTTGCGCCAGGAGTCGATGACATGAGGCCAGAAATCGCTGTGCTTGATATTCAAGGTCAGTACCGGGTTTACACGGAGTTCTATCGCGCGGAAGCAGCCGAGAAGACGATCATCCTGATCAACGGCTCCCTGGCCACCACGGCCTCTTTCGCCCAGACGGTGCGCAACCTGCACCCACAGTTCAACGTCGTGCTGTACGACCAGCCCTACGCGGGCAAGTCCAAGCCGCACAACCACCAGGAGCGTCTGATCAGCAAGGAGACCGAGGCGCACATCCTCCTCGAGCTGATCGAACACTTCGAGGCCGACCACGTGATGTCGTTCTCCTGGGGCGGTGCCTGCACTCTGCTGGCGCTGGCGCACCAGCCGCGGCGGGTGAAGAAGGCGGTGGTGAGTTCGTTCTCGCCGATCATCAACGCGCCGATGCGCGACTACCTGGAGCGCGGTTGCCAGTACCTGGCCGCCTGCGACCGCTACCAGGTCGGCAACCTGATCAACGACACCATCGGCAAGCACCTGCCGTCGCTGTTCAAACGCTTCAACTACCGGCACGTGAGCAGCCTGGACAGCCACGAGTACGCACAGATGCACTTCCACATCACCCAGGTGCTGGAGCATGACCTGGAGCGGGCACTGAAGGCTGCGCGCAACATCGATATCCCGGTGCTGTTCATCAACGGCGACCGCGACGAGTACACCACCGTCGACGATGCCCGGCACTTCAGCCGGCACGTCGGCCAAAGCCACTTCAGCGTGATCCGCGACGCCGGCCACTTCCTCGACATGGAGCACAAGGCCGCCTGCGAGGACACCCGCGCCGCAATGCTCGGTTTCCTCAAGCCGACCGTGCGCCAGCCCCGTCAACGCAGTCATTACGTACAGGGGCAGCATGCACTGGCTATCTGAGTGGTTCGGCGACCTGTAGCCCTGTAGAACCTTGGGCTACAAGTCGCCGACAGG
The DNA here is from genome assembly GCF_020151015.1 of Pseudomonas sp. p1(2021b). Classification (NCBI taxonomy): domain Bacteria; kingdom Pseudomonadati; phylum Pseudomonadota; class Gammaproteobacteria; order Pseudomonadales; family Pseudomonadaceae; genus Pseudomonas; species Pseudomonas sp. p1(2021b). The sequence continues at coordinate 1,008,261 of NZ_CP083746.1, read as the reverse complement.
TCTTTTTACACACTCGGGCTTTCCAGGCCTTGGGGGATCTGGTAAAAATGTCGGCCTCTGAAGCGGGTATAGTTTATTGGTAAAACTATAGCTTCCCAAGCTATTGAGGAGGGTTCGATTCCCTCTACCCGCTCCACTCTTCCTTTCCTTTTTCAGGGGAGGGCCTTTGCCCTTTACCCCGTTCCCTTCGCTTTGTGTCCTGTCGAGTGCGTTTTGTAAAAGTCATCCAGCAAGCCGGAAAGCGTCTGCCATTCGGTCCTGCTCCCGTGCGGAGAGGCCTAGGCCCTGAGCCAGGGTTCGCCATTGACCCACGATGTCTCGGAAGTCCTCGATGATGTCGTCTGCCTGTTGGCGGTCCAGGCGGAAGTAAGCGGCCACCTCCCGAGCCAACTCAAGGTCGAGCGCATTGTCCGCATCAGTAATGTTGAGCTTGAGGCCGTCGGCATAGGGGACAGGGTTCATGTCATAGGCCTGGGAGAGCTTCCAGCCACGGCCCGGCACAAGAATGAAGCCGTGATTGCGGAGGTGGTCGTCAGTATTGGAGACCAGGATGTTGAAGACAATTCGCGACCACAGTTCGCGCAGATCCTGATTGGGTTGCGCGCCCTGACTCATGATCACTTCTGCGAGCTCCAGATAGCTCACCCCTGTCGAAGCATCATCGCCATCGCTGTGTCCTGTCATGGTCATCGCTGAAGCAAAATGCAACCGGCGACCTGCATCGGTCCGATCGAAGCGGCGCACCATGAAGCAATGATGGTCACTAGCGAACCTCCGAGCCTGCGCCGGTGCGACCTCGAGGCCACAGCCGTTGGCCAAGGCATTGACCACCATTTCCCATCCGCCGACATCATAGCTATCCCGTGTGCTTGGGAATTTGGCGATGTACAGGCGTCCCGCATCGTCCGCGACGCTCGCTTTGGGCCTGGCACCGCCAAGCGAACCGCCTGGCGCGATGAGCATACGCAGCCAGTCCTGCCCTTGAGCAGCGACGTTGTCGGGATCCTGTTCAAGCGCACGACTGGCCTGTTCCAGAGCACGGATTTCAGTAAAAGGCGGAGCCGCGACGTTGATTCGGTTGTCGAGAAAATCCCCGGCATCCTCAAGTCGGTACCGTAGCGCGCCCACTCGATACATATCATGTACCCCGAGCAGGTAATCCGACTCGTAGAGTCTTGTATCCACGGGCACCAGGCCCGCCCGCTTGTCACGCTCAAATCGCCTATCCATCAGCAGGCGTCCCCAGCGGTCGGGACTGGAGTCATCGAAGACCCCGAACTTGTCCCTGGGTGGGGTGGGGTACTGCGGACCTCCGAAAGGTTGAATGCTCGGGTCCAACTGAAGCCCGGCCAGATCAGGATCTGCCAGCGCGGCATCGTCGTATTCGAACTCGAATCGCTCTGTCGCTCTGGTCCTGCGGCTGTGCAAGAAACCAAGGCGTCGGGGGCCAGTCAGTCCATCCCAGTCCGCATACACGGCAATCGTGCTCATGATGGCGCATTCCCTTTGCGTTTTGGCTTGCGAAGCATAGAGGTCAAACTGTCGGTGCTCACCACATCGGTGAGCAATTCCGTTTTTTCGTCACGGGCATGCTTCCATGCATCTTCAGCCGTCGGCTTGTCGCCCTTCACGTCCGCTTTTTTTGTCTTAGGTGAAGAGGAACTGCGCGGCGCTCGGGCTATTGGAGGCGGATTGCGAACCACCCTCTGGGCAGCCTTTGGGCGGCTATGTACGGCGTCGCTCCTTATCAAACGAGCGTCCTGGAGTTGTCGACCCAAGTCATCCGCCACCGCAAGCTTTGCGAGATCGTCGGCCAATCCAAGCACCTGCATGACGGACAGGTAGGCACCAATCGTGACACCCGACCCGCCAGCTTCCAGCGAGCGCAGAGTCATGGGGGACATGCCCGCCCGTTCGGCGACTTGTTTGGCGGTCAACTTTCGGCGCAGGCGCGCAAGCTTCAGCCGCTCACCGAATTCGATGAGAAGATTGTTCGTCGCCGGCAAGAGTGGGGCTGTCTTCTTGGCCATGGCTAATATTCCATCTCTTTTCGCAGAAAACAGCCAGAATATTAGCATTTGAAGCATCCAACCACCTAATCCCGTACGCTTCTGGCCGGGGCGAAGCAGGGCTTGTAGTGCCAATATTTCATGCTTTTTGTCAAAGAAAAGCTAGAATATTTACATCAACTTGTGAGCTTAGCCAGCGCTCGTTAACGTTTTTGAGCGGATAGCTGCGTGCGCCTTGGCAAGAAACCAAATCGAACACACACCCAACGGCCCGGCCGACGCATTACGTCGACCGGGCCGCTTCACTTATCGCCGGGTCAGAACGGCTTGGTCGGCAGGTATTTGCCGTCCAGGGTGATCACGGCGCGGGAGCCGCCTTCTGGATCCTCGACCTTCTTGACGTCCAGCTTGAAGTTGATGGCGCTGATAATGCCGTCGCCGAACTTCTCGTGCACCAGCGCCTTGAGGGTGGTGCCGTAGACCTGCAGCATTTCGTAGAAACGGTAGATGGTCGGGTCGGTAGGGACACGGTTTTCGATGCTGCCGCGCAGCGGGATGGTCTGCAGCAGGGCCACACCATCGGCGTCCAGGCTCAGCTTGTCGCCGACCAGGCGGGCAGCCTCGGCCGGCAAGGCATGCTGGCCGAGCAGCGCCGCGGTGACGAAGGCCTCGGAGAGGCCGGTGCCTTCGGTGATCTGGGCGAACGACAGGTCCTTGCGGGCCTTGGCCAGGAGGATGACGTCGGTCAGGGCCAGGCGTGCGTTCTGGCTGACTTGGGACTGGATCATGGTGCTATCTCCGTGGTGGATTGAAGGGTTCACCCTGCTCGCTGGAGCAGGTGCGAAACGGCGCGGACGTCGGGGTTGTCCGCAAGGGAAAGGAAGGTGCCGGTACGACCATCGAAGGCATCGATGCGCCCGCTTTCGATGTCGTAGACCCAACCGTGCAGGGTCACGCGCCCCTCTTCGAGGGCCAGGCGTACCGACGGATGCGTCTGGATATTGGCCAACTGGGCGATCACGTTCTCGCGCACCATGGCTTCGACCTTGGCGTGCGGCCCGGCATGCTGGCGGGCCTCGTTGACCACCCGGGCCGATTCGGCGTAGCGCAACCAGCCGGCCACCGCAGGCATGTGGTCCAGGCACGTACAGGTGGCGATAGCGGTCATGGCGCCACAATCGGAATGCCCACAGATCACGATGTCGGACACCCGCAGGGCCGCGACCGCATACTCCACCGAAGCCGAGACGCCGCCTGGCTCAGGGCCGTAGGACGGCACGATGTTGCCGGCGTTGCGGATGACGAACAGGTCGCCCGGCTCGCGTTGCGTGACCAGCTCCGGTACCAGCCGGCTGTCGGAACAGGAGATGAACAGCGCGCGCGGGCTTTGTCGGGTGGCCAGGTTCCTGAACAGGCCGGCGCGCTTGGGAAAGGCGTCCCGTTGGAATTTCAGGAAGCCGTCGATGATGTCCTTCATTGCTCAAACCTCTGTCTCGCGATGCGATGGAGCAAAGGTTACGCAGCGTTTCCAATAAGGTAAAAGTCTCATTTATGATGAACCACATCAGATAAACTTATGCGATTTCATCATGCTCGCCCGACACATCCATTACTTCCTGGCCGTGGCGCAACACCATAGCTTCACCCGCGCGGCGGCGGCCCTGCATGTCTCGCAACCGGCCCTGTCGCAGCAGGTCAGGCAACTGGAAGAGAGTCTCGGCGCACAGCTGTTCGACCGCTCGGGACGTACCACACGCCTGACCGACGCCGGCGAGGTGTACCTGCGCTACGCCCGCAAGGCCGCGCAGGAACTCGAAGAAGGCAAGCGCGCCATCCATGATGTCGCCGACCTGAGCCGGGGGGCGCTACGGGTGGCCGTGACGCCGACCTTCACCACCTACCTGATCGGCCCGCTGGTGCAGGCCTTTCATCGCCGCTATCCCAACATCACCCTGACCTTGCGCGAAATCGCCCAGGAACGCATGGAAGCGCTGTTGCTGGCCGATGAGCTGGATGTGGGGATCGCATTCGACCCGGTACATGCCCAGGACATCGAGACGCAGCTGCTGCTGGTCGAGAGCCTGGCATTGGTGGTCGGCGACGCACACCCCTTGGCCGGGCAGCGTTGTATCTCGCGGCAGGCGCTGGGCGCAGAATCCCTGGTGCTGCTGAGCGGCGAATTCGCCACCCGCGAGCAGATCGACCGCTACCTGCGCCAACAGGATGTGCGCCCACGGGTGGCGATGGAGGCCAATGCCATTGGGGCGGTGATCGAGGTGGTGCGCCGTACGACGCTGTCGACCCTGCTGCCGGCCAACCTCGCCAGCGCCCATACCGACCTCACCGCCCTGGACCTGGAGCCGCTGCGCCTACAACGCACAGCCGTGCTCCTGCAGCGCAAGGGCGCCTACCAGACAGCCGCCGCGCGTGCCTTCATCGAGGTGGCGATGCAGGTGGCAATGGCGTTGCAGAAGGCTTGAGCACCGGCGACAGAAAAAAGGGCATGGCCCGCACTCGACGAAGCATGCCCAAGCACGGTGCCCGCTATTGCGCTGTGGGGCCGGGGCAGCTGCGGACTTCGAGAACAGATGGACGAGATTGTACAAGGTACCCGCAAACCTTCTCGCATCTTCGAAATCGATGCCCTGCAAGTCAGAAACATACGCAAGGCCACTGGCCTTTCACAGGCACGTTTCGCAGAGATGATCGATGTTCAAGTTGCGACATTGCGTAACTGGGAGCAAGGACGCCGGGAGCCTACCGGCGCGGCCAAGGCGCTACTGCGGGCGATACACAACGATCCCGAACATGTGCTCAAAGCCTTGTCCCATTGAGCTACCGGGCCGGACGGATGCACGGAGGCCGTCCCGCACAACCTGCCCGGCATGCTAAAGTCCCCGCGTTTCCCGCCCAGCCCAATGGACTCATCATGCCCGCTCTCGATGCCCACTTGCCTGCCTGGCAGGTGCTCAACGACCGCCACCCCTGTTCTGCCCTGCTGCTGGGCAACGGCGCCAGCCGCGCCTTGTGGAAGCCGTTCGGCTACTTCTCGTTGTTCGAGGAGGCGCAGCGGGTTCGTCACAAGGCGCTCGGCGTAAGCGACCAGGCGCTGTTCAAGGCCCTGGGTACCGAGCTGTTCGAGCCGGTACTGAACACCCTCAACACCACCGTGCGTGCCAATGCCGCACTGGCGATCAATTCCACCGCCCCGCTGAACCGCTACTACTCGATCAAGGAAGCCCTGATCCATGCCATACGCGCGGTACACGTGCCCTGGGCGCGGGTGCCAGGCGATACGCTGGCGACGATCAACCAGGCTTTGCGCGACTATCGCAACGTCTACACCAGCAACTATGACCTGGTGCTGCCCTGGGCCATGCAGCAAGCGCCCGAGGGCTTCGCCGCGCTGTTCGACGAACAGGGCTTCTTCGATGTGCGCCGCACCTCAGGCGAAGGTACCCGGGTCGTCCATCTGCACGGTGGCCTGCACCTGCTCAAGCTGCCCGACGGCACCACGCGCCGGCGCAGCGCCGAATGCACGGAGCTGCTCGATGGCTTCGCCGTGAACATTCCCGGCGAGGTGCCGCTGTTCGTCAACGAGGGCCGCAGCGACGAAAAACTGCGAGCCATCCGCGCGTCTGACTATCTGTCCTGGGGGTTGGGCCAACTGGCCAGGGAACGCGAGGGCCTGTGCCTGTTCGGCCAACACCTGGATGCCAGCGACCAGCACCTGCTCGAGGCCATCCGCCAGGCGCGGCCACGGCATCTATCGATCGCCATCCGGCCGTTGAGCGAGGCGTCGGTCATCAACCAGAAGCAGCATTTCGTTCAGCGGTTTGCCGACATGCCGGAAACGGCGCTGCATTTCTTCGATGCCAGCAGCCATCCGTTGGGTGGCTCTGAACTGGCGATCGAGGTGCCGGTGGAGCGTGCTCGCCAACGCTGAGTGCGCATGGGGCCGCTACGCGCCCCTATCGCGGGACAAGCCCGCTTGTATGGTGATACTTGAAGGGGTGGTGGGACGAAAAAGCCGATTCTGACTGTTAGCCGCAGTACAGACCGTGGGAGACATCGCCCCACCCCTTCACCAAAGCGCCGATAAAGAATGCATCGTTTGCAAGCGACGATAGAAGCAAGCCAGCGCCTCTTGGTGAAAACCCCTCCAAGCAGAAAAACCATACGTGGGAGTGTGGCCAATGGCAATGCAGGTAAGCCAATTCATCATTGGTGTGGATGTGGCCAAAGTCGAATTGGTTGTCCATTTCGAAGACCGTGATGAACAGTCCTCGCTGAAAAATACCAAACCCGAAATCAAAAAATGGCTGGGACAACAACCCGCCAATACCGCTATCTGCGTCGAAGCAACGAATACCTACCATCTCGACCTGGTGGAGATGGCTTATGAAAAAGGCTTTGCAGTCTACGTGGTCGATGGCTTCCAGCTCAGTAACTATCGAAAGAGCGTCGGTGGTCGGGTGAAGACGGACGCCTCTGACGCTTATCTACTCTCTCGCTATCTTTCCCGCGAAGGCAGTGGACTACGTCCCTGGGGCCCACCTCCAGCCGTCTACGGCAAGCTCCAGAGCCTTCTGCGTCGCCGCGCCTCGCTGGTCTCGGCACGCACCGCCTTGACGCAAAGCTGGTCCAATGAGAGAAGCCTTGAGACCGTGTTCAAATCCTTTGCCAAGAACATGGAGAAACTCGATGTACTGCTTCAGAAAAAGCTCAAGGAGTTGGTGCGCGAAGCCGGATTAAGCGAGCAGGTCGCCCGCTGCCAAAAGATAGAAGGCATCGGATTTTTGACCGCTGTGGGGTTGGTGACAGCGTTTATCCGGGGGGACTTCAAGAATGGTGATTCATTCATCGCTTTCTTGGGCATGGACTTGCAAATCTCTGACTCCGGGCAAAAAACCGGCCGTCGGCGGCTCACCAAGCGGGGCTGCTCTGAGATACGACGCCTTCTGCACAATGCGGCAATGTCGGCTAGTCGATCAGTGGCCTGGAAAGAGGTGTATGCACACCACAGGAGCAAAGGTAAGGCTACTACCGAGGCCCTGGTGATCTTGGCCAGGAAGCTCGCCAGAGTCGCATTCGCCCTATTGAAGAGTCAGGGCGAATACGTCACCAGAACAGCTAAAAATGCTTGCCCACAACCATAGAATCTCCCACAGGGCTGCAAAGCAGCCCCAAACAATCACGCCGCGATCAACCCATCCTGGCGCAATAACGTCTCCAGGCAATGCTCCTGCACCCCATAGAACGCCTTGAGCTGGCCGATCTTCTCCAGCAGCGCGCTGTTATCCAGCGGCTGCCGGCGCTTGACCGCCAGGATCATCTTGTTCTTGTTGGTGTGCTCCAACGAAATGAACTCGAACACCTTGGTTTCGTACCCGCAAGCTTCCAGATAGAGCGCGCGCAGGCTGTCGGTGAGCATCTCGGCCTGCTGGCCGAGGTGCAGGCCATACTGCAACATCGGCTGCAGCAACCCCGGGCTGTGCAACTGCGGGCGGATCTGCTTGTGGCAGCACGGCGAGCACATGATGATCGCGGCGTTGCAGCGGATCCCGGTGTGGATGGCGTAGTCGGTGGCGATGTCGCAAGCGTGCAGGGCGATCATCACTTCGATGGCCTCCGGCACCACGCTGCGCACATCGCCGCACTGGAAGTCGAGGCCCGGGTGCTCCAGGCGCGCGGCGGCGGCGTTGCACAGGTCGACCATGTCCTGGCGCAGTTCGACGCCGGTCACCTGGGCGTCACGGGCCAAGGTATTGCGCAGGTAGTCGTGCATGGCGAAGGTCAGGTAGCCCTTGCCCGAACCGAAGTCCGCCACCCGCAGCAGCTGGTCCGCCGCCAGCGGCGCGCTGGCCAGGGCATGGTCGAAGACCTCGATGAACTTGTTGATCTGCTTCCATTTGCGCGACATCGACGGAATCAGCGCGCCTTGGGCATCGGTCACCCCCAGGTCGCGCAGGAAGGGTCGCGACAGCTCCAGGTAGCGCTTCTTCTCCCGGTCGTGGGCAGCGCCTGCCTGTTCACGGGCCGGCTGGGCGACATGGCGCTGGAGCATCGGCTTGCCTTTCTTGCTGAAGCCCAGCTGCACCTCGCCCTCGGCGCTGAACAGGTGGGCATTGCGAAAACTGTCCGGCAGCAGATCGGCTACCAGTGCCTGGGCCTGATCCAACGGCAGGTTGCGGGTGATGTCGCGGGTCTGGTGACGGTAGACCAGCGACAGGCACGGCTGGCCCTTGACCACCACGGGCTTGGCGATGATGCGCAGCAGGGTCTGGTCGGCGCCGACATGGCGAGCCAGCACCAGCTTGGCCAGACTGCCCCCGTGCAGGGCATCGGCCAGAAGGCCAAGGAACTGGGCACGCGCATCCGGCGCGGTGGTGGAAGGTGTGGCGGACATGGGAATCGGGTGCCTCGAAATGCGGGAAGCGCAACGCGCAATGGCGGGCATTCTACGTCGATGCCCGGTCTGCGCGAAGGGTTTCTCGATGGACGCGGCTAGTCGAGAATCACCAGGCGATTGGGCAGTTCGTTGCGTGCGAAGGTCGGCGGCACATGTTCGCTGAACAATTCGCCGCACGCTTCGATGCACTCGACGAAGCCTTGCAGGGTCTGACCCTGGCGCACCTGCTCGGTGAACCGCGCGACGAGCGCCTCGCGGGCCTGCTCCGGTAGATGGCGGGCGATGCCTTCGTCCACCAGGATCTCCACATGGCGCTCCGCTTCGCTGACGAAGATCAGCACCCCCGTCGCGCCGGCGGTGCGTTGCAGGTTCAGCTCCAGGAACTGCTGCCGGGCCAGGCCCGACGCACGGCGCTGGCGCAACAGGCGCGGCACCAGGCAGCTGGCCAGGCGCGGGTTACGCAGCAAAAGGCAGAGGATGACGAAGGTAACCATCTGGGCCACCAGCAAGGTGCGGATATCCGGCCAGCCCAAGGCCAGGCGTGCCAGGCCAGGTATGGCCAGGGCCAACAGGGCGGCCCACAACAAAGGCAGGTAGGCGTAGTCGTCGGCGCGACGCGCCAGCACGGTCACCAGCTCCGCATCGGTGCGCTGCTCGGCGCGGGCGATGGCCTCGGCGATCTGGCGCTGTTCGTATTCGTTGAAAACAGTCATGCCCTGGGTCTCTCGGTCGTTCTTATAGTTGTTGTCCCGGCAGCCGGTCGGCGGGAGTGTATCTCATGACACGCCCCAGATGAGGCATAATCCGCCGCTGCATTGGACCCTGCAGGGCGGATCGGCCAAGAAACGCCCGGCGAACCCTACAAGAACAGCCGCCAAAGAACTCGGCCACGCGCGTATCACCGTGGATACGGCATAGGCCTCGACAACGGAATTCATGATGAAACTGTGTTTGCTGGGCCTGGCCATGGGCCTTGCCAGTCAGGCGGCCCTGGCCGCTCCCTCCGCACCACCCCTGCAGGACAAGCAGGCGTTCATCGAACACCTGATCGGCCAGATGACCGAAGCCGAGAAGATCGGCCAGCTTCGCCTGATCAGCATCGGGCCGGAAATGCCCCGCGAGAAGATCCGCGAGGAGATCGCCGCCGGGCGCATCGGCGGCACCTTCAACTCGCGCACGGCACCGGAGAACCGGCCGATGCAGGACGCTGCCATGCGCAGCCGCCTGAAGATCCCGATGTTCTTCGCCTACGACACCATCCACGGCGAGCGCACGATCTTCCCGATCGGCCTGGGCCTGGCCGCGACCTGGGACATGGACGCCATCGCCAAGGTCGGTCGTACCTCGGCCATCGAGGCCGCGGCCGACTCCCTGGACATGACCTTCGGGCCGATGGTCGACATCGCCCGCGACCCGCGCTGGGGCCGTACCAGCGAAGGCTTCGGCGAGGATACCTACCTCACCTCGAAGATCGGCCAGGTGATGGTCAAGGCATTTCAGGGCTCGAGCCCGGCCAACCCCGACAGCATCATGGCCATCGTCAAGCACTTCGCCCTGTACGGCGCGGTGGAAGGCGGGCGCGACTACAACACGGTCGATATGAGCTTGCCGAAAATGTACAACGACTACCTGCCGCCCTACCGCGCCAGCCTCGAGGCGGGCGCAGGCGGGGTGATGGTGGCGCTGAACTCCATCAATGGCGTGCCGGCCACCTCCAACACCTGGCTGATGAACGACCTGCTGCGCAAGGAGTGGGGTTTCAAAGGCGTGACCATCAGCGACCACGGCGCCATCCAGGAATTGATCCGCCATGGTGTGGCCCGCGATGGCCGCGAGGCGGCCAAGCTGGCGATCAAGGCCGGCATCGATATGAGCATGAACGACACCCTCTACGGCGAAGAACTGCCGGGGCTGTTGAAGTCCGGGGAAGTGACCCAGGCCGAGCTGGACCAGGCGGTGCGCGAAGTACTCGGCGCCAAGTACGACATGGGCCTGTTCAAGGACCCGTACGTGCGCATCGGCAAGCCCGAGAGCGACGTTGCCGACTACTACGCCGAGAACCGCCTGCACCGCGAGGCAGCCCGCGACGTGGCACGCCGCAGCCTGGTGCTGCTGGAGAACCGTGACCAGACCCTGCCGCTGAAGAAGGCCGGCACCATCGCCCTGGTCGGCCCGCTGGCCGATGCGCCGATCGACATGATGGGCAGCTGGGCTGCCGACGGCAAACCGGAGCACTCGGTGACCGTGCGCGAAGGCCTGCGCCGCGCCCTGGCGGGCAAGGCCAAGCTGGTCTATGCCAAGGGTTCGAACGTGACCGGCGACAAGGCCATGTTCGACTACCTGAACTTCCTCAACTTCGCCGCACCCGAGATCATCGATGACCCACGCCCCGCTGCCGTGCTGATCGACGAAGCGGTGAAGGCCGCCAGGCAGTCCGATGTGGTGGTGGCCGTGGTCGGGGAATCGCGTGGTATGTCCCACGAATCCTCCAGCCGCACCACCCTGGAAATCCCCAAGGTGCAACGCGACCTGATCAAGGCGCTGAAGGCCACCGGCAAACCCTTGGTGCTGGTGCTGATGAATGGTCGCCCGCTGTCCCTGGCCTGGGAACGCGAGCAGGCGGACGCCCTGCTCGAGACCTGGTTCAGCGGCACCGAAGGCGGCAATGCCATCGCCGATGTGCTGTTCGGCGACTACAACCCGTCCGGCAAGCTGGCCATCACCTTCCCGCGCTCGGTCGGACAGATCCCGATGTACTACAACCACCTGCGCATCGGCCGGCCCTACACGCCGGGCAAGCCGGGCAACTACACTTCGCAGTATTTCGAGGAGCCCAACGGCCCGCTGTATCCGTTCGGCTACGGCCTGAGCTATAGCACCTTCGAACTCTCGGGCTTGGCCCTGGATAACCAGCGACTCAAGCGTGGCGGCACGCTCGAGGCCAAGGTAACGGTGAAGAACACCGGTAAACGCGACGGCGAGACGGTAGTGCAGCTGTACCTGCAAGATGTCAGCGCGTCCATGAGCCGCCCGGTCAAGGAGTTGAAGAACTTCCAGAAACTGATGCTCAAGGCCGGTGAGTCGCGGACCTTGACCTTCCGCATCAGCGAGGATGACCTGAAGTTCTACAATGGCCAGCTGCAGCGCGTCGCAGAGCCTGGGCAGTTCAACGTCCAGGTCGGCCTGGACTCCGAGGCGGTGCAGCAGCAGAGCTTCGAGTTGCTGTAGGCGATTACCCAGCCCCTTTGGGCTGGGCGATTACACAGAGCACAAACCCCGTAAACCCACAGGCCTCGCACAATCAGCCAGGCCTGTGTTGCCCCGCGATGAGGCCAGCACCGACAATCATCGATCGAACACCCGCACAGGCCAAGGACCCGCCTCATGCTTTTTTCCTTTCGTACCCTGCGCCTGGCCATGATCGTCCTGGTGATCCTCGTCGGCACCGCGCTCAGCGCCGGTTGGGCGATGCACCAGGCCAAGCGCCAGGCCATGGCGACCGACGCCCGCCGGGCCAGCCAGCAGCTGACCCTGTACGCCAATGCCTTGCACACCCTGATCGAACGCTACCGCGCCCTGCCGGCCGTCCTGGCGCTGGACCCGGAGCTGATCGCCGCCCTGCGCGGTCCGGTCAACGCACACGTGCAAGAGGCCCTCAACCGCAAGCTCGAGCGCATCAACGGCGCCGCCAACTCCTCGACCCTCGAGCTGCTCGACCGTACCGGCCTCGCCATCGCCGCCAGCAACTGGCGCCTGCCGACCACCTATGTAGGCTCCAACTACGGCTTTCGCCCCTACTTCAAGCAGACCCGCACCCACGGCAGCGGCCGCTTCTATGCGGTCGGCGTCACCAGCGGCGTGCCGGGGTACTTCCTGGCCAGCGCGGTCAACGATGAGCATGGGCGTTTCCTCGGGGCGATGGTGGTCAAGCTGGAATTCCCCGAGCTCGAGCGCGAATGGCGCCAGGGCAGTGACATCTTGCTGGTCAGCGACGCCCGCGGCATCACCTTCATCGCCAACCAGGACGGCTGGCGGTACCGCGAACTGCAACCGATTTCCAGCGCCGACCGCGCCGAACTGGCCGAAACCCGGCAGTACGACAAGCAGCCTCTGGTGCCCCTGCAACATCAGGTGTTGACGCACTTCGACGACAACAGCCAGCTGAGCCGTGTACAGGGCCCGGAAGGCACCGCTGACTATTTGTGGGAAAGCCTGCCGCTGGACGCCGAGGGCTGGACCTTGCACCTGCTGCGCAAACCCCAGGTCAGTGCTGACGGGCGCAACGCCGCCCTGGCCGCCGCGGCCATCTGGCTGACCTTGGTGTTCGCCGCACTGTTCGTCAGCCAGCGCTTGCGCCTGGACCGCTTGCGCAAGCGCAGCCGCGACGACCTCAAGCGCCTGGTGGAGGAACGCACCCGTGAGCTGCGTACCGCCCAGGAGGGCCTGGTGCAATCGACCAAGCTGGCAGCGCTGGGGCAGATGTCGGCGGCCCTGGCCCATGAGATCAACCAACCCCTGACCACCCAGCGCATGCAACTGGAAACCCTGCGCCTGCTGCTCGACCATGGCCGTATCGACGAGGCCCGTCGCGCCCTGGAGCCCCTCGAGCAGATGCTCAAGCGCATGGCAGCGCTGACCGGGCACCTGAAGACTTTCGCCCGCAACAGCCCGGGCGGCCTGCGCGAGCGCCTGGACCTGGCGACCGTGGTCGATCAGGCCCTGCACCTGCTCGAGGCGCGCATCCGCGACGAGGGCGTCGAGGTGGCGCAGTACCTGGCGCGCCCGGCCTGGGTCCGCGGCGACGCGATCCGCCTCGAGCAGGTGCTGATCAACCTGCTGCGCAATGCCCTCGACGCCATGGCCGATAAACGCTACAAACGCCTGGAGATCCGCATAGAAGCCGACAACGGCCATTGGCGGCTGAGCGTGCTCGATTCCGGCGGCGGCATCCCCAAGGCGGACCTGATCAAGGTCTTCGACCCGTTCTTCACCACCAAACCGGTGGGTGAAGGGCTTGGCCTGGGCCTGGCGATCTCCTATGGCATCGTCCAGGAGGCCGGCGGCCAGTTGCAGGCCGAGAACCTGCCGGGTGGTGCACGCCTGAGCTTCACCCTGCCCCGCGACCAGGAGCCTGTATGTTGAATTCGGTGATCGTCGTCGATGACGAAGCCAGTATCCGCACCGCAGTGGAACAGTGGCTGAGCCTGAGCGGCTTCAACGTCCAGCTGTTCGCCCGTGCCGAGGAGTGCCTGGCGCACGTGCCGGCGCATTTCCCTGGGGTGGTCGTCAGCGATGTACGCATGCCAGGCATCGATGGCCTGCAGCTGCTCGAGCGGCTGCAGGCACAGGACCCGGACCTGCCGGTGATCCTGCTCACCGGCCACGGCGATGTGCCCATGGCGGTCGAAGCCATGCGCAGCGGTGCCTACGACTTCCTGGAAAAACCCTTCACTCCGCAGACCCTGCTGGGCAGCCTGCGTCGCGCGCTGGAGAAACGCCAACTGGTACTGGAAAACCGGCGCCTGCATCAACAGGCCGACCTCAAGTCGCGCCTGGAAGGTACCTTGCTGGGCATGTCCCAGGGCCTGCAGCACCTGCGTCGTCAGGTCCTGGACCTGGCCAACCTGCCGGTGAACGTGCTGATCCGCGGTGAAACCGGCAGCGGCAAGGAACGCGTCGCCCGTTGCCTGCACGACTTCGGCCCGCGTGCCGACAAACCGTTCGTGGACCTCAATTGCGCGGCGATCCCCGAGTCGCTGTTCGAGGCCGAGCTGTTCGGTCACGAAAGCGGCGCCTTCACCGGCGCCCAGGGCAAGCGTATCGGCAAGCTGGAATACGCCAATGGCGGCACGGTATTTCTGGACGAAATCGAGAGCATGCCCCTGGCCCAGCAGGCCAAGTTGCTGCGCGTGATCCAGGAGCAGAAGTTGGAGCGCCTCGGCGCCAACCAGAGCATCAGCGTCGACCTGCGAATCATCGCCGCGACCAAGCCGGACCTTCTGGAGGAGGCTCGGGCCGGGCGGTTCCGCGAAGACCTGGCCTACCGCCTGAACGTCGCCGAGCTGCGCCTGGCCCCCTTGCGCGAGCGGCGCGAAGATATCCCCTTGCTGTTCGAGCATTTCGCCCGCGCTGCGGCCGAACGCCTGGGCCGCACCGCGCCGCCCCTTGCGGGCGTGCAACTGGCGCGGCTGCTGGCCCATGACTGGCCGGGCAATGTCCGCGAACTGGCCAATGCCGCCGAGCGCCATGCCCTGGGGCTGGACGCGCCCGACGTCGAAGCCGCGTCGGACACCCAATCCCTGGCCGGGCAGATGGAGGCGTTCGAAGCCCAGTGCCTGCGCGCAGCACTGCGCCAGCACAAGGGTGAAATCAAGGCGGTGATGGAAACCCTGCAGCTGCCAAGGCGTACCTTGAACGAGAAGATGCAGCGGCACGGGTTGGTGCGTGAGGATTTTCTCGAGCGCGAATAGGCGGATTCTTGCCTATTGCTCGAGGTGGATGAGCAAGATCTTGCTTATTTGACCTGGCGAATTGGGGCTGCTGCGCAGCCCATCGCGGGGCAAGCCCGCTCCTACAAGGAGGCGTGAATGCCTGAGTTTCGGGGCTTTGAGCCGCGATGGGCTGCGTAACGCCCCTTTCTGGACCGCCTTGCCCCCCTTTGGCACACCTTCTGCAATCGCCTTCTCAAGCCGCGCCCAGGCGCGCTCCACAAAAACAACGAGAAGGTATCCCCTGATGGATAACGCCACCACCCTGCCCTCCGGGGCGGCCACCGTGCCCGCCGCGGAAAAAACCACCGCCAGCCGCCTCAAGTCGATCTTCAGTGGTTCCATCGGCAACATGGTCGAATGGTACGACTGGTACGTCTACGCCGCGTTCTCGCTGTACTTCGCCAAGGCCTTCTTCCCGGCTGGCGACACCACCGCACAGTTGCTCAACACCGCTGCCATCTTCGCCGTGGGCTTCCTCATGCGCCCGATCGGTGGCTGGCTGATGGGCCTGTATGCCGACCGCAAGGGCCGCAAGGCCGCGCTGATGGCCTCGGTGCTGCTGATGTGCGCCGGCTCCCTGGTCATCGCCCTGACCCCGGGCTACGAGACCATCGGCGTCGCCGCGCCGATCCTGCTGGTGCTGGCGCGCCTGATGCAGGGCCTGTCGGTTGGCGGTGAATACGGCACCTCGGCCACCTACCTCAGCGAAATGGCCAGCAAGGATCGCCGTGGGTTCTTCTCCAGCTTCCAGTACGTGACACTGATCTCCGGCCAGCTCATCGCGCTGGCGGTGCTGATCATCCTGCAGCAGACCCTCACCACCGAGCAGCTGTATGCCTGGGGCTGGCGCGTGCCCTTCGTGATCGGCGCGCTGTGCGCGGTGGTCGCCCTGTACCTGCGTCGTGGCATGGAAGAGACCAGCTCCTTCACCAAGAAGGAGAAGTCCAAGGAAAGCCTGATGCGCACCCTGCTGCGCCATCCCAAGGAGCTGATGACCGTGGTCGGCCTGACCATGGGCGGCACCCTGGCCTTCTATACCTACACCACCTACATGCAGAAGTACCTGGTCAACACCGTGGGCATGAGCATCAGCGACTCGACCACCATCTCGGCAGCCACGCTGTTCCTGTTCATGTGCCTGCAGCCGGTGATCGGCGGGCTGTCCGACAAGATCGGCCGCCGCCCGATCCTGATCGCCTTCGGTGTGCTGGGCACCCTGTTCACCGTGCCGATCCTGAGCACCCTGCACACCGTGCAGACCTGGTGGGGCGCCTTCTTCCTGATCATGGCGGCGCTGATCATCGTCAGCGGCTATACCTCGATCAACGCCGTGGTCAAGGCCGAGCTGTTCCCCACTGAGATTCGCGCCCTGGGCGTCGGCCTGCCCTACGCATTGACCGTGTCGATCTTCGGCGGTACTGCCGAATACGTCGCCCTGTGGTTCAAGAGCCACGGCATGGAGACCGGCTTCTACTGGTATGTCACCGCCTGCATCGCCTGTTCGCTGCTGGTGTACGCCACCATGAAGGACACCGCCAAGCACTCGCGGATCGTGACTGACTGATCCCGATACAGCACGGCTGCAAAACAAGGGGCGCCTCGTCTGACGGGGCGCCCCTTTTTTCTCGCTGAGCGGGCTTGCCCCGCGATTGGGCCGCCTGGCAAGGGCTTCGCCCTTGATCGCGGGGCAAGCCCACTCCCACAGCCACCGGTTCTCTGCGCTCAGGAAGCCTCCAACGCCCGGCGCGGCTCACGGTTGTAGAACGACGCCATCAGCACCAGTACCAGCAACACCCCGCCCAGTACCGCCGACGAGCCGACCGTACCGAAGTCCAACCCACCTTTTTCATATGGCTTGGTGAGGAAGTCGCCCAGGGTCGCGCCGAATGGGCGAGTCAGGACGAAGGCGATCCAGAACAGCACCACGCCCGGAATACGCGTCCAGTAGCGAGCCAGTAAGACCACCCCGATCGCACCGCCGATCAGCATCGCGCCGCCCGCGAAGCCCAGCCCGGAATCATCGGCCAGGAAGTCACCCAATGCCGTGCCGAGGGTATTGGAGAACAGGATGGCGACCCAATAGAACAGCTCGCCTGCACGGTTCTTGATACGTGTGACGTCCAGCGGGTTGCCGCTCAGGCGCCACAACACGAAGGTCAACAGCAGGATCCCGATCAGGATTGCCGAGCCTGCTGCGTAGCCCAGGCCCAGGGTACGGTCCATGAAATCGGACATGGTGGTGCCGGCGGTGCTGGTGGACAGGATCACCAGCCAATAGAGCAGCGGGTTGTAGCGGCGCGAATAGAGCTGGGTGAGCAAAGTCACCAAAAACACGCTGATCAACAGCAGCGAGCTCATGGCATAGCCGATATCCAAAGTCATCGACAACAGGTCGCCCGCCGTCTCGCCCAAAGTGGTTGCGCAGATCTTCATGACCCAGAAGGCCAGGGTGATTTGCGGAAGTTTGTTCATTGTGTGCCGCTCCAGAGGTTGGGTGGCGCGATGGTGGGGGCGCTTCTCTGAAAAAACGGTTGGTGATGCATGAAAAAAGCGTTCATTCACCGAAGGTTTCATTTAACCGGACATTAATTCCCATGCGGCAGGCTTGAAGGGTCGGAAAGTTTCACGTGGGTTCAAGGCTTGAGCCCAGGACTGAGCGAGAACGAGAGCGAGCGGTTAAAGCGCGCAAATAAATCGAATAATTCGATTTATTTGCGCGAATAATTGCGCTTTTTAATCAATTTAATCGGCGTAGCATGGAACCCATAGAAACAAACAACCCCAACGATTCCACTGGAGCAACGACCATGAAAAGCAAACTGATCCTGACCCTGGCTCTGTCGGCACTGGCTACCGGTGCATTCGCCGAAGACGGTTTCGACCGCACCAACGCCCACAGCTTCACCGCCGTCCAGACCCAATCGGCAACTTATGCAGAAGATGGTTTCGACCGCACCGGCGCACAGCGCTTCGCTGAAGACGGCTTCGACCGCACCGGCGGCCAACGCTTCGCCGAAGACGGCTTCGACCGCACCGGCGGCCAACGCTTCGCCGAAGACGGCTTCGACCGCACTGGCGCACAGCGTTTCGCGGAAAACGGCTTCGACCGCACCAACGCCCACCGCTTCAGCTGATCACTGAAGATGCGTACCCAGCCCGGCTTCGGCCGGGCTTGATCATTTCCAGCCAGGCCAAGCCTTGGCACACTAGGCGCCTCGTCCACACACAGGAAAGGGCCACAGGCTCTTGCGCAGATGTATTACTACGAACCCGCCAAAGGCCACGGCCTGCCCCATGACCCCTTCAATGCCATCGTCGGCCCTCGGCCCATCGGCTGGATCTCCTCCCAGGACACCGCAG
Organism: Pseudomonas sp. p1(2021b); assembly: GCF_020151015.1. Taxonomy (NCBI): domain Bacteria; kingdom Pseudomonadati; phylum Pseudomonadota; class Gammaproteobacteria; order Pseudomonadales; family Pseudomonadaceae; genus Pseudomonas; species Pseudomonas sp. p1(2021b). The sequence goes on along the minus strand of NZ_CP083746.1, from coordinate 989,989 downwards.
GCCGTCTGAACCTGGCGCCCTACAGCTTCTTCAATGCCTTCAACTACATTCCGCCGATCATCGGTTTCTGCAGTGTCGGGCGCAAAGACAGCCTGAACAATATCGAACAGACCGGCGAATTCGTCTGGAACCTGGCGACCCGCCCGCTGGCCGAGCAGATGAACCAAAGCTGTGCGGCCGTGGCTGCGGATGTGGATGAGTTCGTGCTCAGCGGCCTGACCCCGAGCGCTTCGCGGGTGGTCCAGGTGCCGCGCGTAGCCGAAAGCCCGGTGGCCTTCGAATGCAAGGTGAGCCAAATCGTCCAGCTCAAGCGCGCCGACCAGGCGCCGGTGCCCAGCTGGTTGATCCTAGGAGAGGTGGTCGCGGTGCATATCGCCGAGCATCTGCTCAAGGATGGCATCTACGACACAGCGGCAGCCGAGCCGATCCTGCGCGGCGGCGGCCCGGCGGACTATTTCGAGCTGGGCAACCTGTTCAAGATGACCCGGCCCCAGGTCAACGGCTGATCACCAGAGCAGCTCACCTTCCTCGCTGACGCCTTGCAGGCGCGCAAGCTCGGCACAGGCGGCTTCATCGGCCGCCACCGCGCTCTTGAACACCTGGCCCTCGAGCACCTTGTGAAAGCGCGGCGCGCCAGCGGCGCCCAGCCCCTTCACGGCGATTGCCGCGTTATAGCCGCCACCTTCGACGGGAACCATCGCCGAAACCACTTCGAAACGAGGAAACTCTCTACGTGCCATCGTGCAAATCCATGGTGTGAACAAAGGGCGGCATTCTACCCCACCCATCATGGTGACGACGGGACATCAGGCGAAGGTGTGCAGGTCCAGGCTGCTGACCACCTGGGCCTGCACCAGCTCACCGAAGACATCCAGGGTGGGTGATGCGAAATAGCCGCTCATCGCCTGCTGGTCGCGCCAGCTGCCGCTGAGCAGCCAGAGGTCGCCATCGGCCTGGGATTGCTGCACGACGAAGCTCAGGCAGCCCGGCGCCCGCAACGAAGGCTCCAGCAGATCACGAAGGCGCGCGCCCAGCTCTGCCGAGCGACCATTGCTGGCGCGGATGAAAGCCAGGTGCGTGACCGGTTGTGGCAGGGTCATGATCGATCTCCATGAACGAAGGGGCATTGAAACCAGGCTGCCAAGGTTAGGCCCTCGCCCGTGCGCGTGGTTAGGCGATTACTGCCGCACGATTGCCTGATCCTGCCGCACGACAGGATCAGGCAATCGACGTGCAGCTTTCGACTAGCGCCCAACCTTGCCCAAACCTATGCTGCGTCGGTCCATAAAGGAAACCGCCCATGTCCATCGACCCCGCACTGGAATTACAACGCCAGGAACTGGCTGGCTTGATCTTGCGCCATGCCGGCGAGGTCCACGGCCAGGCCTCGGCCATCGATGACCTGTACCCCACGGCTTATCGAGAGAACATCCGCTCGATGCCGACCCTGGCCCAACCCGCTCTGTGCATCCTGGCCCAGGGCAGCAAGAGCCTGTTCCTGGGCGATGAGCAATACGCCTACGACCCACTGCACTACATGGTGGTGTCCGTGACCCTGCCGATCAGCGCGGTGCGTCTGGATGCCAGCCCGGAAAATCCCAGCCTGGGCCTGCGCCTGGATATCGACCCGGCCCAGATCAGCCAGCTGATCGCCGAGAGCGGGCCGATGCTGGTACCCAACCTGCCTTCTGGCCGAGGCCTGTACGTGGAAAAGAGCGACCCGCAGTTGCTCGATGCCTTGATACGCCTGATGCGCCTGCTCGATACGCCCCGGGATATCCCAGTCATGGCGCCGCTGATCCGCCGCGAGATCCTGTACCGGTTGCTGCGCGGCCCCCAGGGCCATCGCCTGTACGAAATCGCCCTGGCCAACAGCCAGACCCACCGCGTGAGCCAGGCCATCACCTGGCTGAAGCATCACTACCACTTGCCCTTGCGCATCGAGGAGCTGGCGCGGGAGGTCAACCTGAGCACCTCGACGCTGCACCACAGGTTCAAGGCCGTGACTTCCATGAGCCCCTTGCAGTACCAGAAGCAACTGCGCCTGCAGGAAGCGCGGCGGCTGATGCTCAATGACGGGCTGGAAGCAGCGGTGGCCGGCTATCGGGTGGGCTATGAAAGCCCTTCGCAGTTCAGCCGTGAATACAGCCGGTTGTATGGCGCACCGCCGATCCGTGATGTGGCGCGGTTACGCGGCAACACAGGCTGACCCCCGAATCTTGCAGGCCCCGTGGGAGCTGGCGGAGCCTGCGATGGGCCGCAAAGCGGCCCTGAGTCTGGAGGGGCTCCACCGTTTGAGGGCTTGGGGCTGCTTTGCAGCCCATCGCAGGCTGTCGCCAGCACCCACCGAGATTGCGCGGCATTCAAGACTTGCGAAACCCCTGTGGGAGCGGGTTTACCCGCGAACACCGGCGCAGCCGGTGCCATACGCCGCAGCGGTCTTCGCGGGCAAACCCGCTCCCATAGGACGGCACCTCAGCCCGCTACGGCCGCCTGCCACTGGGCCTGGTCGACCTGGATCAACGTCGGCCCCCGGCGCTCCACCGCCTGCTTCAAAGCTGCCTGCAACTGCGCCACATCTCCGACCTGCTGCGCCGCAGCGCCCAGGGCCTGGGCGACTCCGATGAAGTCCGGCGTATGGATATCCACGCCCACCGGCTCGATGGCCCGGTTGACCATGTATTTCTTGATTTCTTCATACCCCTGGTTGTTCCACAACAGCACGATCAGCGGCACCTGTGCTTCCACCGCGCTGGCCAGCTCTGGCAGGGTGAACTGCAAGCCACCATCGCCGATCAGGCACACCGTCGGAGCACGTTCATCGGCACGCTCCGCGCTGCCAAGCCAGGCGCCCATGGCCGCAGGCAAGGCGTAACCCAAGGTGCCGTAGCCGGTCGAGGCGTTGAACCAGTGCCGCGGCTTGTCCATATCCAGGGTCAGGTTGCCGGTGTACACCGGCTGGGTCGAATCGCCCACCAGGATAGCGTTGGGCAGTGCCTCGAGGATGCCGGTGAGCAGGCGGGTCTGGCTCAAGGTCGGCTGGTCCCAGCCCGTCGCCAGGTCCTGGCGCAGGCGAGCCACACGACCGACGCCCCAATCGCTGCCTCGCGCAGGCTCAGGCAACGCTTGCAGGGCGACGAGCAGGGCCTGGGCCGCTTGCTCGGCATCGGCCACCAAGGCCAACTCCGGCAGGTAGTTGCGCACGGTCTGGTCCGGGTCGATATCGATGCGCAACAGGCTGCCCGGAATCTCGAAGCCACCTTTGAAGGTCACGTCGTAGTCGGTCTCAGCCAGCTCGGTACCGATGGCCAGCACCACGTCAGCCTCGGCGACCAGGGCCCGGGTGGCCGGCAGCGACTGGGTCGAGCCGATCTGCAGCGAGTGGTTGGACGCCAGCAGGCCCTTGGCGTTGATCGTCAGCGCCACCGGAGCCTGCAAGTGCTCGGCGAGCGCCGCCAGGGCCGGGCCTGCCGCCAAGGCGCCGCCGCCTGCCAGGATCAATGGCCGTCGGGCCTGGGCCAGGCGCTCGGCCATGAGCGCCACCATGCAGGGCGAAGCGCCTGCACGTGTGGTGCGCACCGGGCGGCCGGGCAGAAGATGGTCGGCCGGCTCGACCAACACGTCCAGCGGGATCTCGATATGCACCGGACGCGGCCGGGCACCGTCGAACACGGCAAAGGCCCGGGCCAGGATTTGCGGCAGGTCATCGGCACTCATCAGGGTATGGGAGAAGGCTGCCACGCCGCCGACCAGCGTCCCCTGGTTGGGCAGCTCGTGCAGCTTGCCGCGCCCACCACCGAGCTGGTCGCGCGACTGCACGCTAGAGATCACCAGCATGGGAATCGAGTCAGCATAGGCCTGGCCCATGGCAGTGGTGATGTTGGTCATCCCGGGGCCGGTGATGATGAAACACACCCCCGGCTTGCCTCGGGTACGGGCATAACCATCGGCCATGAACCCGGCGCCCTGCTCGTGGCGCGGCGTGATGTGCCGGATCGAGGAGCCCGCCAGGCCGCGGTAGAGTTCCACGGTATGCACACCGGGAATCCCGAAGACGTGGTCCACGCCGTAGCCTTCGAGGAGTTTGACCAATACTTCGCCACAGGTTGCCATTGTGAATCACCCTGGTTCTTGTTGAGTTCAGGTGCCCATGGAAGCAAGGCGCAGCTATCGCCACAAGGCAAAAAAACACATACTAGCCATGTTCCTGGATCATGGCTCATGACAATGAAACGCCTACCGCCCCTGCCTGCCCTGCATACCTTTCTGGTCACCGCCCAGCACTGCAATTTCACCCGTGCGGCGCAGCAGCTGCACATTACCCAAGGCGCGGTGAGCCGGCAGATCGCCGGCCTCGAGGAGCACCTCGGCTATCCGTTGTTCCTGCGCCAGGCCCGTGGCCTGAGCCTGACCCGCGAGGGCCAGGACTGGCTGCCCCGGGTCCAGCAGGTGTTCGCGTTGATCGAGCAAGGCGTGCGTGAAGTCGGCGGGCGCAGCACTACGCTGCAGTTGAAGGCGCCGACATGCGTGATGCGCTGGCTGCTGCCACGGCTGATGGAATGGCAGGCCCTGCGCCCGGATGTGCCGGTGGAACTGACCACCACTGTCCAGCACGGCGTGGATTTCCGGCGAGAAGGCTTCGATGCCGCAGTGGTCTACGGCGCGCCGCCTGACGCTGGCCTGCAGGTGCGTAAGCTGTTCGACGAACAGTTGACCCCGGTATGTGCGCCGTCGTTGCTGGAGGGGCCTGTGCCCCTGGCCCACGTGCAGGACCTGGGACGACACATGCTGCTGCACCCTTCCCGGGACGAACATGACTGGCACCTCTGGCTGCAGGCCACGGGAACCGAGATCGTGCCACACGGCCCTCGTCAGCATTTCGAGACCTTGGACATGGCCATGGCCATGGCAGCCCAGGGCACCGGCGTGGCGATCGGCGACTGGGCGCTGGTCGGCGATGACCTGCGCAGTGGCAGGCTGTGCATGCCGTTCGAGCTGAAGGTGCTGACCGGCAAGGGGTATTACCTGGTCAGCCCTTCGAAGCACATGCCGGCAGGGTTGGGCGAACTGATGGACTGGCTCGAAGCGCGGGCTCGTCAGTGAACTGCAAAGGTAGGTCTTAAGTAGCTCGCGATCTCGCTGCCTCCGACGTTACCCAGGCAAACCCGATCACCACGCCATCTCCCCCTTGGCCACCTTGGCACTGAGTTCCAGCGAGCTGCCATCGGCAAGACCGGGGTAGCGTCGCTCCATCGCCTTGACCAGCGCAGCGCCATCGGTGGCCTTGGCGGTTTCGGCATCGAAGGCGCGGATGTACCCGGCCGTGAAACGCACCGCCTCCAGCGAACGGCTGCTCTGGCCCAGATAATGGCCGGGGATCACAGTGCGAGGCCCGAGCTGCTCGATACGTTCGAGGGTCTTGAGCCAGTCGGCATGGGACTGGGCGGTCTGGGTGTCGGCCATCCACACATGGATGTGCTCCGCCACGACCACGCCACCGACCACTGCCTTGATCGAAGGAACCCATACGAAGCTGCGCTCTGGCTGCGGGCCGTCCAGGCCCACGACTTCCAGCGCCTGGCCTTCCAGCTCCAGCTGGTCGCCGTCCAGGACTTGCGGCACGACCAGGTGCTCGGGCTTGTCGGTACCCATCTTCGGCCCCCAGTAGGCCAGCTTGGCCTCCATGGTCTTGCGAATATGCGCCACGGTAGGCGCCGAGGCGACCACCCGGGCCTGGGGAAACGCACGGACCAGGGTGTCGAGGCCGAAGTAATAGTCCGGGTCGCCATGGCTGATGTAGATGGTGGTCAACCGCTTGCCGCTGGCGCTCAGGCGCTGGACCAACTGCTCGGCCTGGGCCTTGCCGAACTGGGCGTCGACCAGCACGGCATCGTGTGCACCGCTGATGATCACCGAGCTGACCGGGAAGATGGCCTCGTGGCCTGGGTTGTAGACCTCAAGGTGCAGCGGCTCGGCGGCAAGTACCTGGCCGGCCAGGGCCAGACTGGCCAGCGCCAGACCACGTAGGGTGGTGATCAATGACATCGTGTTGTTCCTGTGAGCGGGAAAGTGAACAACAGCTTAGTTGCCCGATTCGTCACAAAAAATGCGATGCTTGGACATAGTTTGTTTCTGAAATCGAGCAGATCATGGACCGTCTCAACGCCATGCGCGTCTTCGTCACCGTCGTCGACCTGGGCAGCCAGTCGGCCGCAGCCGATCACCTGCAGCTCTCGCGGCCGGTGGTATCGCGCTATCTGGCCGAGCTGGAAGAGTGGGTCGGCGCCCGCTTGATGCAGCGCACCACGCGCAGGCTCAGCCTTACCGCCGCCGGTCAGGAAACCCTGCCCCGCTGTCGCCAGTTGCTGGAACTGGCCGGCGATCTACAGGCCGCCGTGCGACAGCCTGACGAAGCACCGCGCGGTGAGCTGCGTATCAGTGTCAGCACCTCGTTCGGCCAGGCCCAGTTGGTGGATGCAGTGGCTGACTATGTGAAGCGCTACCCAGGGGTGAAGGTCGAGCTGCAGATGCTCGATCGCACGGTCAACCTGGTGGACGAGCGCATCGACCTGGCGATTCGCACCAGCAACGACCTGGACCCGAACCTGATCGCCCGCCGCCTGACCGTGTGCCGCTCGGTGGTGTGCGCCGCCCCGGCCTACCTGCGCGAACATGGCGTGCCCGAACAGGTCGAGGCGTTGAGCCGGCACAATTGCCTGACCCATGCCTATTTCGGGCATAGCCTGTGGCACTTCGAGGTGAATGGGCAAGACGTGGCCGTACCGGTGCAGGGCAACATCAGCGCCAACGAGGCCATGACCTTGCAAAAGGCTGCCCTGGCGGGTGCCGGGGTCGCCATGCTACCGACCTACCAGGCCGCACCGGCCTTGCGCAGTGGCGAGCTGGTGCGCCTGCTGCCCCAGGCGCGCCCCCGGGAGCTGAGCCTCAATGCGGTGTACACCTCGCGCAAGCACATGCCGGCGACCCTGCGCAGCATGCTGGACTTCCTGGCGCAGCGGTTCCAGGACGAGCCGGAGTGGGACAGGGATTTCTGACCAGGCCGGTCACTCCTCGACGCTCATGTACTCCTTGGCCCAGCGGATGTATTCCTCCGGCTGAGTATAGGTGTGCGAAAGCTCGGTGGCGCTGAGGTTCTCGGACTTGTTCTGTTGCCCACGCTGCAGGCGCAGGCAGTCGTAGGTGGCCTTGATCGCGGCGAAGTAGGCCGCATGGCCATCGACCACGATGCGTACGCCGAGGCTCGCCAGGCGCGCGTCGTCGCGCAGGTTCGGGTTGCCATAGCTCACCAGCATCAGCGGCACGTTCAGGTGTTCGGCGATCTGCTCGAGCTGGTCGAAATCCTTCACCCCCACCATGCAGATACCATCGGCGCCCGCCTTCTGGTAGCTCTGGGTGCGTACGATGATTTCCTCGGTGGTCAGCACGCCAGCGTTGGTCCGGGCAATGATCGACAACGCCGAATCGACCCGCGCCTCGATGGCCGCACGAATCTTGCCCACGCCCTCTTCCACCGGGATCAGGTCGGTCGATTTACGCCCGAACTGCGCCGGCAGCAGCGTGTCTTCGATGGTCAGCGCAGCAACGCCGGCGCGTTCCAACTCGATCACCGTACGCATGACATTGAGCGCGTTGCCGTAGCCATGGTCGGCATCGGCGATCACTGGCAACTGGGCGACACGGCCGATACGGGTGGCCTGCTCGACGAATTCGCTCAGGGTGATCAGGGCGAAGTCCGGCGCGGCCAGGACCTGCAGCGAGGCAACCGAACCTCCGAGGATACCGACTTCGAAGCCGAGGTCCGCGGCAATACGTGCCGACATGGGGTCGAAAACCGAAGCGGTGTGATAGCACGAACCGGACGCAAGCAGTTCGCGGAAGGCAAAACGCAGATCGTGGTGGGAAGCCTTGGGCATGATCACTCCGCAATAACAGGAAAATTTGAACGGGCTGACTACCGACCCCTGAATCGGGTCTACCTGACCTGTTCCAACCGTCGCCATCAGGGCGGTCATGCTCGACATGCAGGCAGAGGAATAGAAGGTGTGGGATACAACGACAGGAAACGGAACCGGAAAATCTTGCACCATGCTGGTGCAGGCCCCGTATTTCAGCCGCTGCGGTGAAGTCACGATATCACGCAGCCATGCACTACTGGATGAACGCGCCAATGCCGATCTTGCATAGGGGATGCACATAGTACATAGGAAGCTACCTAACTCAGCTACAATGCGGGCTCGGCCAGCCCCTTGCCGCGCGGCGCTGGCGCCCCCTTCCGACAATGACTTTCGACAAGGTTACTTCGTGACTGCCGCCCTGCCCCCCACTGTTCTGCGCAGCGTCCTCACCGCCTTGATGCTGGCGATCTTCCTCGGTGCCCTGGACCAGACCATCGTCGCAGTGTCGATGCCGGCGATTTCGGCGCAATTCAACGACGTCGGCCTGCTGGCCTGGGTGATTTCCGGCTACATGGTGGCCATGACCGTGGCCGTGCCGATCTACGGCAAGCTGGGCGACCTGTACGGGCGTCGGCGCATGATCCTGGCTGGCACCGCACTGTTCACCCTGGCCTCGGTGGCCTGCGCCCTGGCCCAGGACATGCAGCAACTGGTGCTGGCGCGCGTGCTCCAGGGGGTCGGCGCGGGCGGCATGGTCTCGGTAAGCCAGGCGATCATCGGCGACTTCGTCCCACCCCGCGAACGGGGCCGCTACCAGGGGTATTTCAGCAGCATGTATGCCCTGGCCAGTGTCGCTGGCCCCGTGCTCGGTGGGTGGCTGACCGAATACCTGTCGTGGCGCTGGGTGTTCTGGATCAACCTGCCACTTGGCCTGTTCGCCTTGTGGGCGATCCGTCGCGCCCTCGGCGGGATGCCAGTACAGCGGCGCGAGGCACAGGTGGACTACTTGGGCGCGTTGTTGCTGATCCTGGGCCTTGGCAGCCTGCTGCTGGGCATCACCCTAGTCGGCCAGGGGCACCCGTGGGCATCGTCGCCCGTGCTGGCCCTGCTGGCCTGCGCCCTGCTCGGCCTGTTGTTGTTCATTGCCCATGAACGACGCTGCCAGGAGCCACTACTGCCGCTCAAGCTGTTCGGCAACCGCGCTGCCGTGTTGTGCTGGTGTGCGATCTTTTTCGCCAGTTTCCAGTCGATTTCCCTGACCATGCTGATGCCGTTGCGCTACCAGGGCATCACCGGCGCCGGTGCCGACAGCGCAGCGCTGTACCTGCTGCCGTTGGCCATGGGCTTGCCGTTGGGGGCCTTCACCGGCGGTCGACTGACCAGCCGCACCGGTCGCTACCGGCCACAAATTCTGGTCGGATTCGTGCTGATGCCACTGGCAATTCTCGGCATGGCCCTGACACCTCCCCAGTCGGCCCTGCTCGGCGCCTTGTTCATGTTGCTGACCGGCATTACCTGCGGCTTGCAATTTCCCACCTCGCTGGTCGGCACCCAGAGCGCGGTCGAGCTCAAGGACATCGGCGTGGCCACCAGTACCACCAACCTGTTCCGTGCATTGGGCGGGGCGATGGGGGTCGCGTGCATGTCCAGCCTGTTGCTGGCCTTGTTGCACCAGGGCGGTTTCGAGGCGCTTGGCAATCCGCTGCTGGGCAGCCTCAAGGCCGGGGAGCCGGACCCGATCACCCAGGCCCGGTTGATGGAAACCTTCCGCCTGTTGTTGATGATCAGTGCCGGGATCTCATTGCTGGGGCTGGTGGCGGCAATAGCCATGCCTGATCGGCAATTGCGGGGGCGGTGAGCGGTTGGGGCCGCTGCGCGGTCCTACTACGCCCCCCCAAACGTATTAATGCCCTCTTAATGCAGAAGGGAAACACTTCATCACAATCATTAACAAAGTCTCATTTGCGTAACGAAGGGCTCAAGCGCAGCATATCCAACCCTGTGTCGACCCATTTCTCTACATCGCGCAGCAGGTCGAAGCTGTCCGGCAGCAGCAACCAGCGCCCGATCAGGCCGTCGGCATAGGCGAACAGGGCAACCGCGGCACGCTCCACGTCCAGGTCACCGGGCAACTGCCCGCGACGCACGGCATTGGCCATCGCCAGCGCAATACCCTGGTGGCAATCCAGCACTGCACTTTGGCGCTGCTGGCGGATCTCGCACATGTCATCGGTGAACTCGCACTTGTGGTGCAGGATTTCATTGATACGCCGCGTCCTGGCATTGAGCACCAGCTCGTTGAGCACCTGCAGCAACAATGTGCGAATGCAGCCCAGCGGGTCGAGTTCGTCCTCGCTTTCGCTGGCACGGGCCAGGTGATCATGGGTTTCATGCAGGCTGTCCAGCAGTGCCTGCACCAGTTCAGCCTTGTTGTTGAAATGCCAGTAGATCGCCCCCCGGGTCACACCCGCGAGCTGCGCGATGTCGGCCAGGGTGGTTCGCGCGACCCCGCGCTTGTAGAAGGCCTTTTCCGCCGCCTCGATGATCTGGGCACGGGTTTCCTGGGCTTCCTCTTTGGTTCGACGGACCATGGCAGCTCAACCTCATCATGGCCCGCGTGCGCGTACGGCACGCGGTAGTTCAGGCCGGAGCTGCCTCTTGAAGGCTCGCCCCGGAATTAATCGACGGATCCGCTGCGGCATTGTGCACCCGCCTGCGGTATTTACAAACAAGCATGAATGTAAGTATATTCGTTAGTAAGCTATTTATCCACCGGATAGCACCTTTTCTGAAAGCACTTCCATTATTCTTGAGCGTCTCCCTGCTCTAGCGACCCGAGGATCCTCATGCAATTCAAGCCAGCCGTCACCGCCCTGGTTTCCGCCGTCGCCCTGGCAACCCTGCTAAGTGGCTGTAAGAAAGAAGAAGCAGCGCCCGCAGCGCAGGCTCCTCTGGTCGGCGTCGTTACCCTTCAACCGCAGGCCTACACCCTGACTTCGGAACTGCCGGGGCGTACCACTGCCTTCCGTGTGGCCGAGGTCCGCCCGCAGGTCAATGGCATCATCCTCAAGCGCCTGTTCAAGGAAGGCACCGAGGTCAAGGAAGGTCAGCAGCTGTACCAGATCGACCCGTCCGTCTACGAAGCCAACCTGGCCAACGCCAAGGCCAACCTGCAGGCCACCCGCTCGCTGGCCGAGCGCTACAAGCAGCTGATCGACGAGCAGGCTGTCTCCAAACAGGAATACGACGACGCCAATGCCAAACGATTGCAGGCCGAGGCTTCGCTCAAGAGCGCGCAGATCGACCTGCGCTACACCAAGGTCCTGGCCCCGATCAGTGGCCGCATCGGCCGCTCCGCGGTGACCGAGGGTGCATTGGTGAGCAATGGCCAGAGCAACGCCATGGCCACCATCCAGCAGCTCGACCCGATCTATGTCGACGTCACCCAGTCCACCGCGGAGCTGCTCAAGCTGCGCCGTGACCTGGAGAGCGGCCAGCTGCAAAAGGCCGGCGACAACGCCGCCACGGTGCAGCTGGTGCTCGAGGATGGCAGCCTGTTCAAGCAGCAGGGCCGCCTGGAGTTCTCCGAAGTCGCGGTCGACGAGACCACCGGCTCGGTCACCCTGCGCGCGATCTTCCCCAACCCCGACCACACCCTGTTGCCGGGCATGTTCGTCCATGCCCGCCTGAAGGCCGGGGTAAACGCCAACGCCATCCTGGCGCCCCAGCAGGGCGTGACCCGTGACCTCAAGGGCACGCCGACCGCTCTGGTGGTGAACAAGGAAAACAAGGTCGAACTGCGCCAGCTCAAGGCCAGCCGTACCCTGGGCAGCGACTGGCTGATCGAGGAAGGCCTGAACCCAGGCGACCGCCTGATCACCGAAGGCCTGCAGTTCGTGCGGCCAGGGGTCGAGGTCAAGGTCAGCGAAGCCACCAACGTCAAGAAGCCGGCCGGCCCAGCCCAGGCCAGCGCGGCGAAAGCAGACGCCAAAGCGGAGTAAACCATGTCGAAGTTCTTTATCGATCGCCCGATCTTCGCCTGGGTGATCGCACTGGTGATCATGCTGGTCGGCGCCTTGTCAATCCTGAAGCTGCCGATCAACCAGTACCCGAGCATTGCACCACCGGCCATCGCCATCGCCGTGACCTACCCGGGCGCCTCGGCGCAAACCGTGCAGGACACCGTGGTGCAGGTCATCGAGCAGCAGCTCAACGGTATCGACAACCTGCGGTACGTGTCCTCGGAGAGCAACTCCGACGGCAGCATGACCATCACCGCCACCTTCGAGCAGGGCACCAACCCTGACACCGCGCAGGTCCAGGTGCAGAACAAGCTGAACCTGGCCACCCCGTTGCTGCCGCAGGAAGTGCAGCAGCAAGGTATCCGTGTGACCAAGGCGGTGAAGAACTTCCTGTTGGTGATCGGCCTGGTGTCCGAAGACGGCAGCATGACCAAGGACGACCTGTCCAACTACATCGTCTCGAACATGCAGGACCCGATCTCGCGGACCGCAGGTGTCGGTGACTTCCAGGTCTTCGGTGCCCAGTACGCCATGCGTATCTGGCTCGATCCGGCCAAGCTGAACAAGTTCCAGCTGACCCCGGTCGACGTGCGCACCGCCGTCAGCGCGCAGAACGTGCAGGTCTCCTCCGGCCAGCTCGGCGGCCTGCCGGCGATGCCTGGTACCCAGCTCAACGCCACCATCATCGGCAAGACCCGCCTGCAGACCGCCGAGCAATTCGAAAACATCCTGCTCAAGGTCAACAGCGACGGCTCCCAGGTACGCCTGGGCGATGTCGCCAAGGTCGGCCTGGGTGGCGAGAACTATGCCATCAGCGCGCAGTACAACGGCTTCCCGGCCTCGGGCCTGGCGATCAAGCTGGCCACTGGCGCCAACGCCCTGGATACCGCCAAGGCCCTGCGCAAGACCATCAGCGACCTGGAGCCGTTCTTCCCGCCAGGCGTGAAGGCGGTGTTCCCGTATGACACCACCCCGGTGGTCACCGAGTCCATCAGCGGCGTGATCCACACCCTGATCGAGGCGGTGGTGCTGGTGTTCCTGGTGATGTACCTGTTCCTGCAGAACTTCCGCGCCACCATCATCACCACCATGACCGTGCCGGTGGTGTTGCTGGGAACCTTCGGCATCCTGGCCGCGGCGGGCTTCAGCATCAACACCCTGACCATGTTCGCCATGGTTCTGGCCATCGGCCTGCTGGTGGACGACGCCATCGTCGTGGTGGAGAACGTCGAGCGGGTGATGTCCGAGGAGGGCCTGCCGCCCAAGGAAGCGACCAAGCGCTCGATGGAGCAGATCCAGGGCGCCCTGGTGGGTATCGCCCTGGTGCTGTCGGCGGTACTGCTGCCAATGGCCTTCTTCGGCGGCTCCACCGGTGTGATCTACCGGCAGTTCTCGATCACCATCGTCTCGGCCATGGGCCTGTCGGTGCTGGTCGCGCTGATCTTCACCCCAGCCCTGTGCGCCACCATGCTCAAGCCGCTGAAAAAGGGCGAGCACCACGTGGCCAAGCGTGGCTTCTTCGGCTGGTTCAACCGCAACTTCGACCGCAGCGTGCAAGGCTACGAGCGCAGCGTCGGCACCATCCTGCGCAACAAGGCACCGTTCCTGCTGGCCTACGCGCTGATCGTGGTCGGCATGATCTGGCTGTTCATGCGCATCCCCACCGCGTTCCTTCCGGAAGAAGACCAAGGCGTACTGTTCGCCCAGGTGCAGACCCCGGCGGGTTCCAGTGCCGAGCGCACCCAGGTGGTGGTCGACCAGATGCGCGAGTACCTGCTCAAGGACGAAGCCGATACCGTGTCGTCGGTGTTCACGGTCAACGGCTTCAACTTCGCCGGCCGTGGCCAAAGCTCGGGCATGGCGTTCATCATGCTCAAGCCGTGGGAAGAGCGTTCGGCCGAGAACAGCGTGTTCAACCTCGCCGCCCGCGCCCAGCAGCACTTCTTCAGCTTCCGCGACGCGATGGTGTTCGCCTTCGCACCGCCTGCGGTACTCGAACTGGGTAACGCCACCGGCTTCGACGTGTTCCTCCAGGACCGCGCCGGCGTCGGCCACCAGAAGCTGATGGAAGCGCGCAACCAGTTCCTGGCCAAGGCCGCCCAGAGCAAGGTGCTCAGCGCCGTGCGCCCGAACGGCCTGAACGACGAGCCGCAGTACCAGCTGACCATCGATGACGAACGTGCCAGCGCCTTGGGCGTGACCATCGCCGACATCAACAACACCCTGTCGATCGCCCTCGGCGGCAGCTACGTCAACGACTTCATCGACCGCGGTCGAGTCAAGAAGGTGTACATCCAGGGTGAACCCAGCGCCCGGATGAGCCCGGAAGACCTGCAGAAATGGTACGTGCGCAACGGCGCCGGCGAGATGGTGCCGTTCTCCTCCTTCGCCAAGGGCGAATGGACCTACGGCTCGCCCAAGCTGTCGCGCTACAACGGCGTGGAAGCCGTCGAGATCCTCGGCGCCCCGGCGCCGGGCTACAGTACCGGTGAAGCCATGGCCGAGGTCGAGCGCATCGCCGGCGAGCTGCCAGCGGGCATCGGTTATTCCTGGACCGGCATGTCCTACGAGGAGAAGCTCTCCGGCTCGCAGATGCCGGCGCTGTTCGCCCTCTCGGTACTGTTCGTGTTCCTGTGCCTGGCGGCGCTGTACGAAAGCTGGTCGATCCCGATCGCCGTGGTGCTGGTGGTACCGCTGGGTATCATCGGTGCGCTGATCGCCACCAGCCTGCGCGGGCTGTCCAACGACGTGTACTTCCTGGTCGGCCTGCTGACCACCATTGGCCTGGCGGCGAAGAACGCGATCCTGATCGTCGAGTTCGCCAAGGAACTGCACGAGCAAGGCCGCAGCCTGTTCGACGCGGCCATCGAGGCCTGCCGCATGCGTCTGCGCCCGATCATCATGACCTCGCTGGCGTTCATCCTCGGCGTGGTACCGTTGACCATCGCCAGTGGCGCAGGCTCGGGCAGCCAGCACGCCATCGGCACCGGGGTGATCGGCGGCATGATCAGTGCGACCGTGCTGGCTATCTTCTGGGTACCGCTGTTCTTCGTAGCAGTGTCGTCGTTGTTCGGCAGCAAGAAGCCTGAACCCGACGCCACCCCTGAAACTACTCGTTATGAGGCTGGGCAATGACCAAGTCTTTATTATCCCTGGCAGTGACCGCTTTCATCCTTGGCGGCTGCTCGCTGATCCCTGACTACCAGACCCCGGAATCACCGGTGGCTGCGCAGTGGCCGCAAGGCCCTGCGTACTCGCCGACCGAGTCGGCCAACGTGGCCGCTGCCGAGCAGGGCTGGCGCCAGTTCTTCCACGACCCGGCGCTGCAGAAGCTGATCCAGACGTCCCTGGAGAACAACCGCGACCTTCGCGTCGCGGCGCTGAACATCGACGCCTACCGGGCCCAGTACCGCATCCAGCGGGCCGACCTGTTCCCGGCGGTCTCGGCCAATGGCAGCGGCAGCCGCCAGCGGGTACCGGCGAACATGTCGCAGACCGGCGAGGCGGGCATCACCAGCCAGTACTCGGCGACCCTGGGCGTCAGCGCCTACGAGCTGGACCTGTTCGGCCGTGTACGCAGCCTGACCGAGCAAGCCCTGGAGACCTACCTCTCCAGCGAGCAGGCCCGCCGCTCCACGCAGATCAGCCTGGTGGCCAGCGTGGCCAATGCCTACTACACCTGGCAGGCCGACCAGGCCCTGCTCAAGCTGACCGAAGAAACCCTCAAGACCTACGAGGAAAGCTACAACCTGACCCGCCGCAGCAATGAAGTGGGTGTGGCCTCGGCGCTCGACCTGAGCCAGGCACGCACTGCCGTGGAAGGCGCCCGGGTCAAGCTGTCGCAATACCAGCGCCTGGTGGCCCAGGACCTGAACAGCCTGACCGTGCTGCTGGGCACCGGCGTGCCTGCCGACCTTCCGGTACCGCTCAAGCTCAGCGAAGACCAGTTGGCCGAAGTGCCGGCAGGCCTGCCGTCCGAGCTGCTGCAACGCCGCCCGGACATCCAGGAAGCCGAGCACCTGCTCAAAGCGGCCAACGCCAACATCGGCGCGGCCCGGGCGGCGTTCTTCCCGAGCATCAGCCTGACCGCCAACGCCGGCACCCTGAGCCCGGACATGGGCGGGCTGTTCAAGGGCGGCTCGGGCACCTGGCTGTTCCAGCCGCAGATCAACCTGCCGATCTTCAACGCCGGCAGCCTGAAGGCGAGCCTGGACTACTCGAAGATCCAGAAGGACATCAACGTCGCCAAGTACGAAAAGACCATCCAGACGGCCTTCCAGGAAGTCTCCGATGGCCTGGCCGCGCGCAAGACGTTCGAAGAACAGCTGCAGGCGCAGCGCGACCTGGTGGCCGCCAACCAGGACTACTACCGCCTGGCCGAACGTCGCTATCGCATCGGCATCGACAGCAACCTGACCTTCCTCGATGCCCAGCGCAACCTGTTCAGCTCGCAGCAGGCGCTGATCAGCGACCGCCTCTCGCAGCTGGTCAGCGAGGTCAACCTGTACAAGGCCCTGGGTGGCGGCTGGCTGGAGCAGACCGGCCAGGCCAACCAACAGGCCGCGGTGCAATCACCGAAAGGCTGATCGCCCTGCAGTGCATCAAGCCCACCCTCGCGGTGGGCTTTTCGTTTTGCGGCCTGCTCATTCGCTACGGTGATGGATGCCCATTACCCACGCACGGTTCCAGCTCCGGTGGTCGAGCGCTATGCTCATGCCATGGCGGTTAGCCCCGCTGCAGGGTGCACTTGCAGCCACACAGGGAGGAACAACCATGAAAAGCCTCGTCGACCACCTGAGCCAATACGCGGCCTACCACCGCGACCCGCGCAATATCGCCACCCACTTCATCGGCATCCCGTTGATCGTGCTGGCGGTGACCATCCTGCTTTCACGCCCCGGCTGGAACCTGGCCGGCATCTGGCTCTCCCCCGCGCTGCTCGTGGCCGCCGCATCGGTGTGGTTCTACCTGCGCCTGGACTTGCGTTTCGGGCTGGTCATGGGTGCGCTGCTGGGGTCGTGCCTGTGGGTCGGCCAACTGCTGGCCATACAGGCCACCGGGCTATGGTTGAGCGCCGGGCTGGGGGCGTTCGTGGTGGGCTGGATCATCCAGTTCGTCGGGCATTATTACGAAGGCCGCAAACCGGCGTTCGTCGACGATATCAGCGGGCTGATCATCGGCCCGCTGTTCGTGGTGGCGGAGCTGGCGTTCATGCTCGGGCTGTGTCCGGCGCTCAAGCGCGCAGTGGAAGCCAAAGCCGGCCCGGTGGCGGTGCGGCAGAAGAAGGCCGCGGCCTGACTCGAGTCATCCCGCCGCCTTCGGCGGTGGGCAAGCGGGCACCGGCATTCGGTACCGGCCCACCCGGCCCCTGGTGCGTTCAGTGGTCATGGTGCAGGTAAGCGGCCTGTTTCGGCAGGCGCAGGCTGAACAGGAAGGCCACCGCCATCATGGCGGTCACGTACCAGTAGAACGTGTTCTCCAGGCCCAGGGTCTTCAAGCCCAAGGCCACGTATTCGGCCGAACCGCCGAATACGGCGTTGGCCACGGCATAGGCCAGGCCCACGCCCAAGGCACGCACCTGCGCCGGGAACATCTCGGCCTTCACCAAGCCGCTGATCGAGGTGTAGAAACTCACGATGCACAGCGCCAGGGTCACCAGCACGAACGCCAGGAACGGGCTGGTCACGGTTTTCAGCGCCATCAGCAACGGTACGGTGAACAGCGTGCCCAGGCCGCCGAACAGCAGCATGGAATTGCGCCGCCCAATGCGGTCGGACAGCATGCCGAACAGCGGCTGCAGGATCATGAACAGGAACAGGGCCCCCGTCATCACGTAGCTGGCGCTCTTGGCCTGCATGCCGGCCGTGTTGACCAGGAACTTCTGCATGTAGGTGGTGAAGGTATAGAAGATCAACGAACCGCCCGCGGTGTAGCCCAGCACGGTGATGAAGGCTGCAGCATGGTTGCGCAACAGCCCACCGATGGTACCGGCCTCTTTGTCCTGGCGGGTTTCAGCGCTGCTGGTCTCTTTCAGCGAGCGGCGCAGCATGAGCGAGATCAAGGCGGCGACGGCGCCCACCACGAAGGGAATCCGCCAACCATAGGCCCGCAACTCCTCCTCGGTCAGCAGTTGCTGCAGGATCACCACCACCAGCACCGCCAGCAACTGGCCACCGATCAGCGTGACGTACTGGAACGAGGCGAAGAAGCCGCGCTGGCCACGCAAGGCCACCTCGCTCATGTAGGTGGCGGTGGTGCCGTATTCACCGCCCACCGACAGGCCCTGGATCAGCCGCGCCAGCAACAACAGGGCCGGGGCCCAGGCGCCGATGCTGGAGTAGGTCGGCAGGCAGGCGATGATCAGCGAGCCACCGCACATCATCAGCACCGAAATCATCAAGGAGTTCTTGCGGCCATGGCGGTCCGCCAGGCGACCGAAGATCCAGCCGCCGATCGGACGCATCAAGAAGCCTGCGGCGAACACGCCGGCAGTATTGAGCAACTGCACGGTGGGGTTGTCGGAGGGAAAGAAAGCCGGGGCGAAGTAGATGGCGCAGAAGGCGTAGACGTAGAAGTCGAACCATTCCACCAGATTGCCCGACGAAGCCCCGACGATGGCGAAGATGCGTTTGCTGCGTTCTTCGCCTGTGTAATAGGTTGAAGTCATGAGGTACTCACTCCAAGAAGGTCCCTGCCTAGTCTAGACACACTCAGTAACAATCTCGTTCCACTGCACGCCCCAAGGAGCGGCCTTGTGCCGCTCCTACACGGGTTAGCCGTCATAGGCGCTCGATCGCCAGGGCCAACCCCTGCCCTACCCCTACGCACATGGTCGCCAGGCCCTTGCGCCCGCCGCACTTTTCCAGTTGGTGCAACGCCGTCAGCACCAGCCGCGCGCCGCTCATGCCCAAGGGGTGCCCCAAAGCGATGGCGCCACCATTGGGATTGACCTGCGGCGCGTCGTCCGCGATGCCCAGCTCACGCAACACCGCCAAGCCCTGGCTGGCGAACGCTTCGTTGAGCTCGATGACATCGAATTCACCCACCGCGATCCCCAGCCGCTCGCTCAGCTTGCGCACCGCTGGCACCGGACCGATGCCCATCACCCGCGGCGCTACCCCGCTGCTGGCCATGCCCAGCACCCGCGCACGCGGGGTCAGGCCATGCGCGTGCACCGCCTCGGTCGAGGCCAGGATCAGCGCTGCGGCGCCATCGTTGACCCCCGAGGCGTTGCCGGCAGTGACGGTCTTCTCCGGGCCGTTGACCGGTTTGAGTCGTGCCAGCGTCTGCAGGGTGGTTTCCGGACGCAAATGCTCATCCTGTTCGACCAGGCGTTCACCCTTCTTGTGGACAATACGCACCGGCACGATCTCTTCGGCAAAGTAACCCGCGGCCTGGGCAGCCGCGGCCTTCTGCTGGCTTCGCAGGGCGAAGGCGTCCTGGTCGGCGCGCGAGATCTGGAAATCGTTGGCCACGTTGTCGGCAGTCTCAGGCATCGAGTCCACGCCGTACTCGGCCTTCATCAATGGATTGACGAAGCGCCAGCCGATGGTGGTGTCCTCGAGCTTCATGCTGCGCGAATAGGCGCTCTCGGCCTTGCCCATTACGAAGGGTGCGCGGGACATGGATTCGACCCCACCGGCAATCGCCAGCTCCATCTCGCCGCTGGCAATGGCGCGAAACGCGGTACCGATGGCATCCATGCCCGAGGCACACAGGCGGTTCAGGGTCACGCCCGGCACGCTTTGCGGCAGGCCGGCCAACAGCAGCGCCATGCGTGCCACGTTGCGGTTGTCCTCGCCAGCCTGGTTGGCGCAGCCAAGAAACACCTCGTCCAACTGGGCCCAGTCGACCTGGGGGTTACGCGCCATGAGCGCCTTGAGCGGCACCGCCGCCAAGTCATCGGCACGCACGCTGGCCAAAGCTCCGCCGAAGCGGCCGATCGGGGTGCGGATGGCATCGCAGATGAATACGTCACGCATCAGGCTTCTCCTACTGTCTGGCCATGGGCGACGGCGGTGCGGGCCTCCAGCTCGCGCAGGGCGCCCAGCTCGATTTCGCTGGGTGCAGCGGTGGTCTGCACACGGTCGGCGAAGCGAATCGGCCAGCCGGTGGCAGCGACGATCTGCTCGCGGGTCACGCCCGGGTGGATCGATGTGACCAAGAACTCATGGGTACCGGCTTCCGGTTCCATGATGCACAGGTCGGTGATGATGCCCACCGGCCCCTCGCCTGGCAGGCCCAGGCGTTGACGCGAATCGCCGCCCTCACCGTGGCCGACCGAGGTGATGAAATCGAGCTTTTCGACGAAGGCACGCGTCGACTGCTTGAGGATGATCAGCACCTGCTTGGCCGAGCCTGCAATCTCCGGGGCACCCCCGGCACCCGGCAGGCGGGTCCTGGGGGCCTGGTAGTCACCCACCACGGTGGTGTTGATGTTGCCGAAGCGGTCGACCTGGGCAGCACCGAGGAAGCCCACGTCGATCCGCCCACCCTGCAGCCAGTAGCGGAAGATCTCGGCGGTGGGCACCACGGTGTCGGCGGTTTCCGCCAGCTCACCATCCCCGATGGACAGCGGCAGCACGCTGGGCTTGGCGCCGATCGGGCCGGACTCATAGATCAGCACCACATCGGGCGACGAGGTCAGGCGCGCCAGGTTGGCGGCCTTGGACGGCAAGCCGATGCCGACGAAGCAGACTGCCCCGTTGCGCAGCCGACGGGCCGCGGCGACCGTCATCATTTCGGACGTGGAATAGCTCATTGCGCAGCCTCCGCGGTGCTGGCCAGCTTGGCCTTGAATGCGTTGAAGTCGGCAGTGCCTCGGATATAGGTGTCGATCCAGGCGGTGAACGACTCACGGTCGCGGGCGATCGGGTCCCAGACCTGGTAGAAGCGGTTGTCTCGCTCGTAATAGCCATGCGCATAGGATGGATGAGCGCCACCAGGTACGAGGCACACCGCACTCAAGGCCCAGGTTGGCAAGACGCAGGCGTTCATCGAGGCCTGCAGGTCGTCGACGATTTCCTCGACGGTGACGATGCAGCGCCTGGCCGCCAACGCCGCCTCCTTTTGCACGCCGAGGATGCCCCATAGCAGCACGTTACCCTTGCGGTCAGCCTTCTGCGCGTGGATCACGGTGACGTCGGGGCGCACCGACGGCACCGCCGCGAGCACCTCGCCGGTGAATGGGCAGGTGACGCTCTTGATCAGTGGGTTGACCTTCGGCAGGTCGGAGCCTGCGTAGGCACGCAGCACCGCGAAGGGCAGGCCTGAGGCACCCGCGACGTAGGCATTGGCCAGGTCGGCGTGGCTGTGCTCCTCGATTGCGATCGCGTGGGGCCAGTGCTTTTCCACCGCGTCACGCAAGCGATGCAGGGAACCGACCCCCGGGTTGCCGCCCCAGGAGAAGATCAGCTTGCGCGCACAACCGGCACCGATCAGCTGGTCGTAGATCAGGTCCGGGGTCATGCGCACCAAGGTGAGGTCCTGCTTGCCCTGGCGGATGATCTCGTGGCCCGCGGCAGTCGGGATCAGGTGGGTGAAACCTTCGAGGGCGACCGTGTCGCCATCCTGGATGAATTGCTTCACCGCGTCGTGAAGGGAAAGGATTGCTGCCATTGGAGACTCCTGGTCAGGACGAGCCGGTCAGTGAGCAGCGGGCAAGAGCATCGCTGCGATGCGCTCAGATTAAGGAGGCTCGCAGGAGGCTTACAATCCGATAATCGAACTTTCGTTCGATTATCGAACTAAAAATTTGAGACGCAAACGTAGCTGCGGTAACCCTAGCCAAACAGTTGATGGCATAGGTCCCGACTGGCTGCCAACAGGATCGGCAGGAATCGCTGCTCCAGTTCGCTACGGGTCACCCTCCCCACGTGCGTGCTGACGTTCAGCGCCGCCAGCACCTGCCCCGAGGCGTCATAGATCGGCACGGCAATCGAACGCAAACCTTGCTCCAGTTCCTGATCGACCACGCACCAGCCCTGGGCACGCACCTGCTGGATGCAGGCGAACAGCGAATCCGGATCATGCAGGGTGCGACTGGTACGGGCCTTGAGGTCGGCACGCTCCAGGTACTCCCAAAGGCTCGCATCGTCCAGCGCCGCCAACAGGATCCGCCCCATGGACGTGCAATAGGCCGGCAAGCGACCGCCGACCGACAAGTCGACCGAAATCAGGCGCTCCACGGTGGCCGAGCGGGCGATATAGAGAATGTCGTCGCCTTCGAGGGTCGCCATGTTGGCCGCTTCGTGCAGTTGGTCGCTGATGCGGTCCAGATACGGCTGCGCGGACACCGCCAACGGGGTCGACGACAGGTAGGCATGCCCCAGGGTCAGCACCTTGGGCAACAAGGAATAGGTACGCCCATCGGTGGTTGCGTACCCCAGCTTCATCAGCGTGTGCAAGCAACGGCGCACCGCCGCCCGGGGGATCTCGGTCCGGTGGCTGATCTGGGCGATGGTCAGGTGGCGCTTACGCTCCTGGAACGCCTGGATGACGGCCAACCCCCGGGCCAGGGAGGTCATGAAGTCCGGGTCACCGGTAAAGGCCTGGATGCGCTTGGCCGGCGACGCCACGATCGGCGGTGCCAGCGCGGGCGCCGCAGGGCGCGCCGGTTCCGGGTTGGTGGTGTCCTGGATGTCTTCGCTCATGGCTACCTCAAAAAAATCGCTCGCTTTGTGCGATTATCGAACCAACGGCCGATAATCGCAATTGACCGCTGACACGTTTGCTTATACCTTTCTCCTGCCACATGTGGCTTCTTTGGAGAGACTGGTCAGGTACCCACCGTAGAAGTCCCCAGGCAACGGCCTCGCTAACCCGAGGCCGTTTTTCCTTTTGTTGCTCTTTGTAAGAACTTTCGAAACCCTCGAGCCTCAAACTTTCAAGGCCTACGCAATTGTGAAACACGCCGAGCTTGAATTGTGCAGCGCTTGGTGTTGTCGCCTAAAGTAGGTAGCCATCGACTTGCTGGTTGCTATAATCGAACCCGCTGGCCCGGACATTCGGCATGGCCCTCATCCGGCACCTCCATCGAGTTCCCCGCCAGCAAAGCCGCGTGCAGGGCCAAGGCCTGAATCACTTTCCAGGTGCCCTGTTCCGTATTGAATATTGTCGCTACGACAACCTGTTCGCACTGGCGGCGTAGCCGTATGCATAACTTTGCATGACGAAGGCCAGCGCAAAATTTCAAATTTTATTCGGGTATGACTGTGACGAAAGAAGAACTGCGCGCGGAACTCGAGCGCCAGGCTGAACGTTACAAGGATGTTTATGGTGGTGAAGTCACCACTTATGCCGCACAACCGGAACCGGAGCGCAAACCTTGGCGCAAGCGTGCCACGGTCCAGGACCAGGCCTTCGCCCAGGAACTGGAAAAAATGGAAAAGGAACTGCGCAGCGAAGACGGCTGACCCAACGCACTCATGACACCGTGCATGCCTCACCCTTGGGCAAGGCCGGCGTAGGCTTTTTTACCGAAAAGCCAGGAACGAAACGGAATCACACAAATTTAATACAAGCGTTTGAATCATTCAGCGCGTGCAGAATTTGCGATTTTTCCATTCGCTTCGCAGGATTTAGCTGCTTTTAGCCACTGAAATCCTGCAGCGACTCGCCTTGCGTTGCGCTTCGTGGCAGTCGGCAGGGTCGTCATCGGTTCGTCGCGGGGGCATCGACTGCCAAGGTTTTCTGGCATAATCGCGCCCCCCTATGACCGCCAGACAACCTTCATGATCGAATTATTCAGCGGACTGGATGCGTGGGTGCTGGTGAGCTTGCTGCTCGCTCTGACCTTCGTGCTCGCATTCGAGTTCATCAATGGCTTTCATGACACCGCCAACGCGGTAGCCACTGTCATCTATACCAAAGCCATGCCGCCGCACCTGGCCGTGTTCTTCTCCGGCGTGTTCAACTTCCTCGGGGTTCTGCTGGGCGGTGTCGGGGTGGCCTATGCCATCGTCCACCTGCTGCCGGTCGAGCTGCTGATCAATGTGAACACCGGCCACGGCCTGGCCATGGTCTTCTCGTTGCTGGCCGCGGCCATCACCTGGAACCTGGGCACCTGGTACTTCGGTATCCCGGCGTCCAGCTCCCACACCCTGATCGGCTCGATCCTCGGCGTGGGGCTGGCCAACGCGCTGCTCAACGACATCCCGCTGGGCGATGGCGTCAACTGGCAGAAGGCGATCGACATCGCCCTGTCGCTGGTGGTCTCGCCGATGGCCGGCTTCGCCGTCGCAGCCTTGGTGCTGATCGGCCTGAAGTGGTGGCGTCCGCTGTCGAAGATGCACAAGACCCCCGAGCAGCGTCGCAAGCTCGATGACAAGAAGCACCCGCCCTTCTGGAACCGCCTGGTACTGGTGATCTCTGCCATGGGCGTGAGCTTCGTGCACGGTTCCAACGATGGCCAGAAAGGCATCGGCCTGATCATGCTGGTGCTGATCGGCATCGTCCCGGCGAAGTTCGTCCTCGACCTGAACAGCACCACCTACCAGATCGAGCGCACCCGCGACGCCACCTTGCACATGAGCCAGTTCTACGAGCGCAACGCAGCCACCCTGGGCGAGTTCCTGGCGCTGGGCAAAGCCAAGTCGACCGACCTGCCCGAGCAGTTCAGCTGCAATCCACAGCAGACCGAGCCGACCATCGCGGCCCTGCAATCGTCGCTCAAGGGCGTGACCGACTACCGCGACCTGAGCGCCGAGAAGCGTGTCGAAGTGCGTCGCTACCTGCTCTGCCTGGACGATACCGCGAAAAAGGTTGGCAAGCTGCCGGGCCTGGAAAGCCGTGAAAAGGCTGACTTGGAAAAACTGCGCAAAGACCTGACCGCCACCACCGAATACGCCCCGTTCTGGGTGATCGTGGCCGTCGCCCTGGCCCTGGGCCTGGGCACCATGGTCGGCTGGAAGCGCGTGGTCCTGACCGTTGGCGAGAAGATCGGCAAGCAAGGCATGACCTACGCCCAGGGCATGTCGGCCCAGATCACCGCAGCCTGCGCCATTGGCATGGCCAATATCTTCAGCCTGCCGGTGTCGACCACCCACGTATTGTCGTCGGGCGTGGCAGGCACCATGGTCGCCAACAAGAGCGGCCTGCAAGGCGGCACGGTGAAAACCATCCTGCTGGCTTGGGTACTGACCCTGCCAGCTTCGATGAGCCTGGCCGCCGGCCTGTTCTGGCTGGCCTCCAAGGCGATCAGCTGAGCGATACCGCTGTAGTGGAAAAGGCGCCCTTCGAGGCGCCTTTTTCGTTCCTGCTCACATCCGTGACGCAGCCATCGCGGAACAAGCCCGCCCCCACAGGGCCCTGCTCGCTACCTTCGCTTGCCCCCCAGCAACGACCCCATCAAGCCCCGCACCAATTGCCGGCCGAGCTGATTGGCCGCCTGACGTACCGCCGACTTGATGGCCTGCCCCGCGGCACTCTGCAGGAACTCGCCGGCCTTGTCGGCAAAGCTTTCCTCGTCAGCCTGGGGCTGCGGTGCCGGCTCCACCGGCTCGCCCTTGCGTGCCGTGAGCATTTCATAGGCCGACTCCCGGTCGATCGGCTTGTCATAGCGCCCAGCCAAAGGTGACCCCGCAATCAAGGCGCTACGCTCGCCCTCAGTCAACGGGCCGATCCTCGACTGCGGCGGGGCGACCAGCACCCGCTGGACCATTTCCGGCGTGCCCTTGTCCTGCAAGGTGCCCACCAACGCCTCGCCGATCCCTAGCTCAGTGAGCACGCTGAGCGCATCGAATGCCGGGTTCGGCCGAAAGCCATCGGCCACTGCCCGCAGCGACTTCTGCTCCTTGGCGGTAAAGGCGCGCAGCCCATGCTGGATACGCAAGCCCAACTGCGCCAATACCGCATCCGGTAGGTCTCCCGGCGACTGGGTGACGAAATACACGCCCACGCCCTTGGAGCGGATCAGCCGCACGACCTGTTCCAGACGATCCTGCAGCGCTTTCGGCGTGCCATTGAACAGCAGATGGGCTTCGTCGAAGAACAACGCCAGCACCGGCTTGTCGGCATCGCCACGCTCGGGCAGCTGTTCGAACAATTCGGCCAGCAGCCACAGCAGGAAGGTCGCGTATACCTTGGGCGCTTCATGCACCAGGCGGCTGGCATCGAGCAGGTGGATGCGCCCGCGGCCATCACCGTCCTGGCGCAGCAGGTCTTCCAACTGCAAGGCCGGCTCGCCGAACAATGCCTCGGCCCCCTGCTGTTCCAGGGTCGAGAGGCGGCGCAGCAAGGCCTGGGTGGAGCCGGTGGTCATCAGCGCGGCATCGTCACCCAGCAGTTGCGGGTTGTCCTTCAGGTGCCCGAGCAGGGCCTTGAGGTCCTTGAGGTCGAGCAACAGCAGCCCTTCGCGGTCTGCCACCTTGAACGCCGCGTACAGCGCCGCCTGCTGGCTGTCGGTCAGCTCCAGCAGGTTACCCAGCAGCAAGGGCCCCATTTCGCTGAGGGTGGTGCGCAACGGGTGGCCCGACTGGCCGGCGACATCCCACAGGGTGACGGGGTAGGCCTGGGGTTTATGGCCCAGCCAGGGCATGCCGGCAATACGCTCGGCCACCTTGCCTTGTGGCGCACCCGCCGCCCCCAAGCCACACAGGTCGCCCTTCACGTCGGCGGCGAACACCGCCACGCCGGCGTCGCTGAAGGCCTCGGCCAGGTGCTGCAGGGTCACGGTCTTGCCCGTCCCCGTGGCACCGGCCACCAAGCCGTGGCGGTTGGCCAGGCGCATGGCCTGGCCTACGGGCTGGCCATCCATGCCCGCCCCTACAACGATTTGCGAAGAATCCGACATCTTCTTTCATCCTCTATTCAAGCTTTGCCGCGTTACGGCCGATACCCCTGGGTGATGTTTCACCTCGAAAGACAGGAACAACCCGAAAAGGACCTGCGGGCATTGTTGCACTGTTTTCAAGCTGTCTTCGTGCGAACGACCCGATAAAAACCTTAGCGGACCACGCCATGAACAAAAGCCTTCGTTTCAGCCACAAGATACTCTTGGCGGCCTCATTGATCGTGATAGTCGCCTTCAGCCTGTTCACGCTCTATAACGATTACCTCCAGCGTAATGCGATTCGCGACGACCTGGAGAGTTATCTGGCTGAAATGGGCGAGTCGACATCGACCAATATTCGCAACTTGTTCGACGGCCGTATCAAGTTGGTCGAGAACCTGGCACAGAACATCGCACAGAATCCCGCCAATGCCGAAACTTTCATGGGTCAACCGGCCCTGCTGTCGAGTTTCCTCACCGTCTACCTGGGCAAGGTGGACGGCGGCTTCAGCGTCCGCCCGGACTCGAAGATGCCTGATGGCTACGACCCACGAGTGCGCCCCTGGTACAAGGACGGCATGAACGCCAGCGGCGCGATGCTGACCGAGCCTTACATCGACCTGACCACCAACAAGATGGTCATCGGCATCCTCAGCAAGGTTTCGGCCAGCGTCGGCGTGGTCGGTGGCGACCTGGCCCTCGATGGTCTGGTGGAGATCATCAACTCGCTGAACTTCGGCGGCATGGGCTATGCCTTCCTGGTCAACGACCAGGGCAAGATCCTGGTGCACCCGGACAAGGAGCTGGTGATGAAGTCGCTGGCCGACCTGTTCCCCCAAGGCACCCCGACGCTCTCCGGCGAGCTGACCGAGGTCCAGGCCAATGGCCAGGCCCGCTTGCTGACCTTCACGCCGATCAAGGGCCTGCCTTCGGCCAACTGGTACATCGGCCTGTCGGTGGACAAGGACAAAGCCTTCTCCATGCTCAGCACCTTCCGCACCTCGGCAATCATCGCCACCCTCGTGGCGGTGGTCATCATCATCGCTTTGCTGGGCCTGCTGATCCGTGTGCTGATGCAACCGCTGCATACGATGACCCGCGCCATGGAAGACATCGCCGAGGGCGAAGGCGACCTGACCAAGCGCCTGCAGATCCACCAGCACGATGAGTTCGGCATCCTCGGCACGGCGTTCAATCGTTTCGTGGAGCGCATCCATGGCTCGATCCGCGAAGTATCCTCGGCCACCGAGCAGGTCAATGAAGTAGCCCTGCGGGTGATCAGCGCCTCCAACTCGTCGATGGCCAACTCCGACGAGCAGTCCAACCGCACCAGCAGCGTCGCCGCCGCCATCAACGAACTGGGCGCCGCCGCCCAGGAAATCGCCGGCAATGCGGCCCAGGCCTCTCAGCACGCGACCTCCGCGCGGCTGCTGGCAGAGGAAGGCCAACAAGTGGTGGAACGCAACATCGAGGCAATGAACCGTCTTTCGGACCTGATCGTGACCTCCAGCGCGCACATCGAGACGCTCAATCACAAGACCGTTAACATCGGCCAGATCCTCGAGGTGATCACCAGCATCTCCCAGCAGACCAACCTGCTGGCACTCAATGCCGCCATCGAAGCTGCCCGCGCCGGGGAAGCCGGCCGTGGCTTCGCCGTGGTCGCCGACGAAGTACGCAACCTCGCCCACCGCACCCAGGAATCGGCCCAGCAGGTGCAAGCCATGATCGAGGAACTGCAAGTAGGCGCCCGCGAATCGGTGGAAACCATGAGCCAGAGCCAGCGCCACAGCCAGGACAGCATGGAGATCGCCAACCAGGCCGGCGAACGCCTGGACAGCGTGACCGTGCGCATCGGCGAGATCGACGGCATGAACCAGTCGGTGGCCACTGCCACCGAGGAACAGACCGCCGTGGTCGACTCGATCAACATGGACATCAACGAGATCAACATGCTCAACCAGGAAGGCGTCGAGAACCTGCAGGCCACCCTGCGCGCCTGTGCCGACCTGGAGCAGCAGGCCAGCCGACTCAAGCACCTGGTCGGCAGCTTCCGCATTTGATTCACCGCTCTCCTCCTGTAGGAGCGGCCTCGTGCCGCGAAAGGGCTGCAAGGCAGCCCCAGGATCCCAAGCCCAAGTCTGGTCCCGACCGCTGTCGGTGATCGGCTCGAG
Source organism: Pseudomonas sp. p1(2021b) (assembly GCF_020151015.1). Taxonomy (NCBI): domain Bacteria; kingdom Pseudomonadati; phylum Pseudomonadota; class Gammaproteobacteria; order Pseudomonadales; family Pseudomonadaceae; genus Pseudomonas; species Pseudomonas sp. p1(2021b). The sequence goes on along the minus strand of NZ_CP083746.1, from coordinate 961,107 downwards.
ACCCACGGGGCGCTTTGCGCCCCTTTCGCGGCACCAGGCCGCTCCGCACTCAAGGCGCCCGCCCGCCTGCCCTGCCCGGCTCGAACCCCGATCGAACAAACTATCCTTAAGGAAGGTCAACCTTTAGGCGTGTCATCACGGCCATTACCGCCAGATGACAGACCCGAAGACGATCCCGGAGGGATGCTGATCGTGCACATCGCTGACATCACCATGTTCTACGCCCCGGCCAGCGGAGGCGTACGTACCTATCTTGATGCCAAACATCGCCGACTCGACGCCAGGCCAGGCGTGCGTCACAGCCTCTTGATCCCCGGCGCCAGCGCCAGCCATGCCAACGGCATCTACCAGGTGCCGGCACCGCCCTTGCCCTTCGGCAACGGCTACCGTTTCCCGGTACGCCTGGCTCCCTGGTGCAATGTGCTGCGGCGCCTGCAGCCGGACCTGATCGAAGTCGGCGACCCCTACCTCACCGCCTGGGCCGCCCTCGAGGCGCGACGCAAGCTTGACGTCCCGGTGATTGGTTTCTACCACTCCGACCTGCCGCTGCTGGTCAGCAACCGCATGGGCAATTGGTTCACGCCCAATGTCGAGGCCTATGTCAGCAAGCTCTACGGCAACTTCGACCGGGTCCTGGCGCCCAGCCAGGTGATGGCCGACAAACTGTGCCGGCTCGGGGTCAAGGATGTGCATGTGCAACGCCTGGGCGTGGACCTGGCCACCTTCAACCCCGAACACCGCGACCCTCACCTGCGTGCCGAGCTCGGCATCCCCGACACCACTCGCCTGCTGGTGTTCGCCGGCCGCGGCTCGCGGGAGAAGAACCTGCCGGTGCTGCTCGACTGCATGACCCGCCTGGGCCGTCACTACCACTTGCTGCTGGTCGGCTCCAACATGCCCGCCAACGTACCGGGCAATGTCAGCGTCATCGACCACTTCTGCCCGCCCCAGGAGGTCGCCCGGTTGTTCGCCAGCGCTGACCTGCTGGTGCATGCCGGGGACCAGGAAACCTTCGGCCTGGTCATCCTCGAGGCCATGGCCAGCGCCACGCCGGTGGTAGCGGTGCATGCCGGTGCCTTCGGCGAGATCATCACCGACCAGTGCGGGCGCCTGTGCACGCCCAACGACGGCCAGGCCATGGCCACCGCGGTGCGGGAAATCTTCGAAGCTGGCGTGCGGCGTCTCGGCGCCCAGGCCCGCCGCCACGTGGAGCAGCACTACGCCTGGGACAAGGTGGTCGATGGCTTGCTCGCCCACTACCAGGCCGTGCTGGGCCATCAGCCGCAGGTGTGTGCCCATGGTTGAAGCGCCCGCCACGCCACGCAGCCTGATGCTGGTGCTGCACGACGTCGCGCCCGAGACCTGGCCCGACTACCAGCCCTTCGTCCAGGCCGTGGACCAGCTCGGTGGGGTGCCCATGACCTGGCTGGTGGTACCGGACTTTCACCACCGCAATGCGTTGGCGCGCTCACCGACCTTCTGCCGGCTGCTCGAACGACGCCTGGCACAGGGGGACGAACTGGCCCTGCATGGCTACTTCCACACCGACGACGCTCCGGCACCACGCAGCCCCGGCGAGTTCTTCATGCGCAGGGTCTATACCCACGAAGGCGAGTTCTATGGGCTGGACGAAGCCGATGCCTTGCTGCGCCTGGAGGCCGGGCTGGAAGTGTTCCATCGCCATGCCTGGCCTGTGGCCGGCTTCGTCGCCCCAGCCTGGCTGATGAGCGAAGGCACGCGCCAGGCCCTGCGCCGTCTACCGCTGCGCTATACCAGCACACCACGGCACCTCTACCGACTGCCGGAATTCACCGCCATCGACGCCCCCGGCCTGGTGTGGAGCGCCCGCAGCGCCTGGCGCCGTGGGCTGTCACGGATGGTCTGCGATTGGCAATGCCGGCGTTGGCGCGAAGCCGACACCCTGCGCCTGGGGCTGCACCCGGTGGACATGCGCCATCGATCCTCCCGTGACTATTGGCTGCGCACCTTGCACACATTGCTCGAGCAAGGCCGCCAACCGCTGACCAAGTCTGCCTGGTTGGCGCGCCAGGCTGTCGCATGAGCCGCTTCGGCTGGCTGGGGCTGGCGCTGCTGGTGGCAGTGCTGGTCCCGGCCATGCTGGGCGGCGGTGACCTGCTGCCACGCCTGAAATCCTTCGCCCCTGGGCTGATGGCGATACTGCTGGGCATGATTCTGGTGTGCTGGATGATCAATGCCCTGCGCCTGCGCCTACTGCTCGGCCAGCAGGGCACCAGGCTCGGCCGGGTCCGCAGCCTGGGCGTGATCATGGCCACCGAATTCGCTATCTGCACCACCCCGGGCGGCAGTGGCGGGCCGCTGACGCTCATGGCGTTGCTGGCCCGCGAGCGTATCGGCCCGGCGCGCAGCGGCGCCGTGTTCGCCATGGACCAGCTCAATGACTTGGTGTTTTTCTTCTGTGCCATGCTGGCCATTGCCGGCTACGCCCTGTTCCACAGCCTGGGGCACACCCAGGAAAGCATGCTGTTGGGCAGCGCCTTGCTGCTGTGCTCGGCACTGGCAGGGATCGTCGCGCTGCTGCGCTATCGCCGCGCGGTGATGCGTTTCAACGGGCGATTGTTGTATCGGTTGGGCATGTCATGCCGGCGCCGGCGACGCTGGGCGCGCAAGCTGCTGCGGTTCGTGCATGCCCTGACGGATACCTGGCGCCTGCCCAAGCGCACCCTGGCCCTGGTCTTCACCCTGACCTGCGCCCACTGGAGCCTGCGCTACAGTGTGCTGTACCTGGTATTGCGAGGTTTGGGCGTGGAGTTGTCGTGGATCCCCAGTTTCCTGGTGCAGATCCTTTCGCTCAGTGCAGGGCAGTTCAGCCTGCTGCCCGGCGGAGCGGGTGCAGCCGAACTGACCTCGGCCAGCCTGCTCGCGCCCCTGGTGGGCAGTTCGACGGCCGCCGCAGCGATCCTGATCTGGCGCGCGGTGACCTACTACTTCTATTTGATCGCGGGCGGGCCGGTGTTCGTCTGCCTGTTGGCGCGCCCATTGCTGGAGCGCTGGCGTCGTCAGACGCGCTGAGCGCCATGGGCCGCTTTGCAGCCCGCACCGACAAGATTTCGCGACCCGAGCCGCAGCGATGGCGATCAGTCGAACACTACGGTCTTGTTGCCATGCACCAGCACGCGGTCTTCCAGGTGATAGCGCAGGCCGCGGGCCAGCACCATCTTTTCCACGTCACGGCCGAACCGCACCATGTCCTCGATGCTGTCGGCATGGCTCACACGCACCACGTCCTGCTCGATGATGGGGCCTGCGTCCAGCTCCTCGGTGACGTAGTGGCAGGTGGCGCCGATCAGCTTCACGCCACGCAGGGCCGCCTGGTGGTAAGGCTTGGCACCGACGAAGGACGGCAGGAAGCTGTGGTGGATGTTGATCACCTTTTCAGCGTATTCCTGGCACAGCTGCGGAGGCAGGATTTGCATGTAGCGGGCCAGTACCACGACGTCGGCACCGTGCTCCTCGACCAGACGCGACACTTCGGCGAATGCCGGTTGCTTGTCTTTCGGGTCCACCGGGACATGGAAGAATGGAATGCCGTGCCACTCGACCATGCTGCGCAGGTCATTGTGGTTGGAGATCACGCATGGGATGTCGCAATCGAGCTCATCGGTGTGCCAGCGATGCAGCAGGTCGGCCAGGCAGTGGGACTCACGGCTGGCCATCAGGACAACGCGCTTCTTCTGGGCCGAATCGGTGATTCGCCACGTCATGGAGAACTCTTCGGCGATCGGCGCGAACGCCTCGCGGAAGGCCTCGATGCCAAAGGGCAGGGATTCGGCGCGGATCTCATGGCGCATGAAGAACCAACCACTCTGCTCATCGGAGTGGTGGCTGGCTTCGTTGATCCAGCCGTTGTACAAGGCCAGGAAATTACTGACTTTCGCCACGATGCCGACACGGTCGGGGCAGGCAATCACCAGTCGATAGGTGCGCATGAAGGAGACTCCGGAAACTTCGCAAAGGCGCACATTCTAGCGGCCCGCCGGAAAAAACGCAGTATCGATTGCCCCGCCCCTTGGATGCCCTGTCGCCTGTACCCCCGGCAAACGCTGTCGTGGGCAATATCTGTAGGAAAGGATGAATTTGCCAGCCGATATGTAAAAATTTCTTAACCCAATGCCTGCTTTGTCGCACAACAATTAACAGTTCATTGTCTTTTTAATTGTTTACTTGCGAGTTTGGCCTGTCTATTATTGCCCCGAACTGTTATCCCTCGAACATGCTACTCAAGGAACACTCCATGTCCCTGATCAACGAATACCGCGCCACCGAAGAAGCCATCAAGGAACTTCAGGCCCGCCTGGCCAACCTGTCTCAAGATGACAAGCTGAAGAAAGAGCTGGAATTCGAAGGCAAACTGCGCGCGCTGATGGGTGAATACTCCAAGTCCCTGCGCGACGTGATCGCCCTGTTGGATCCAGAGTCCAAGCTGAGCAAAGCACCGCGCGGTGCCGTCAAGGCCACCGGCACCAAACGTGCCCGTAAGGTCAAGCAATACAAGAACCCGCACAACGGTGAAGTGATCGAAACCAAAGGCGGCAACCACAAGACCCTGAAAGAGTGGAAAGCCAAGTGGGGCGGCGATGTGGTTGAAAGCTGGGCAACCCTGTTGGATTAAATGGTTGCCTGTGCAATACCCATGAAAAACGCCGGCCTATTGCCGGCGTTTTTTATGGGCTCGACGCTACACCTGATACTGCGCTTTCAATTGCTGGACATAGGCTCGCCATGCGTCCAGCACTTGTCGCCCTGCATCGTCAGCCGTACTCCAGACGCTCTGGCACGCCTGTTCGAAGTCACCCAACGTATTCGGCGCGCCCAAGCGCGGGTCACTCAAGCGCTGCTGGCAGAACCGATGCCAACGTTGCTGTTCTTCTACAGTCAAGGTGTCGGTAAAGTTCCTGGCACGGTAACGGAACAACAATTCCGGCATTCGCGGGTCGTCGAACATCCAATGCCCCTGCCCCAATTGACGAGGGTCAAGGCTACGGACCTGTTCGCATAATCGACGATCCCGATCGCCCAGGAAACCGTCATACAGTTGCTGCTCCGGATCTTCGCTGGGGGCAAACTCATCGCCTGTGTAAATAGCGTCCAGCTTGTCCTGCCAAAGGTGTTGCTGATTGGCCAAATGTTCGCCGCGCTGTTGCAGGAGGGCCATATCCAGCCCCAGCCTTTGCTGGTCGGCAGGCCGTAATACCGACAACGGAGCGAGGACCGGACAACGGTTGATCTGCACCAACTTCAGAGGAACAGGTAATTGTCCATCAGACAATTCGTCACGCCGGGTATACAAACATTTTCGTAATGTTTCGGCACTGTCCTGCAACAGCGGCGCGCTGTCCAGGTGCAGGTCACATACAATCAACGCATTGCGATTACGTGGATGCCAGGCCAACGGCAATACGACCCCCAGGTAACTACGCTCCGCCGAAAAACGCCCCGACACATGCACCAGGGGCTGTAGGAGGCGAATGTGTTCCATGACCTTGTGTTTGCTACGCAGGTTGAACAGCCAGTCATATAAGCGGGGTTGTTTTTCACGAATCAGGCGCGCCAGGGCGATGGTTGCCCGCACGTCGGAAAGCGCCTCGTGCGCCTGCCCATGGTCGATACCGTTGGCCTTGCTGAGCAGTTCCAGGCGCAGGCTGGTGCGCCCGTCCTGTTGCGGCCAGACGATGCCCTCCGGGCGCAACGCATAGGCGGTGCGCACCACATCGATCAAGTCCCAGCGGCTGTTGCCGCCCTGCCATTCGCGTGCATACGGGTCGAAGAAATTACGATAGAGGCTGTAGCGGGTGACCTCGTCGTCGAAACGCAAGGTGTTGTAGCCGGCACCGCAGGTACCGGGGCGTGCCAGTTGCTCATGCACGCGGGTCATGAATTCGGCTTCGCCCAGGCCGTTGGCGGCCAGCTGCGCGGGCGTGATGCCCGTCACCAGGCATGCCGCCGGGTGCGGCAGGATATCGTCACTGGGCCGGCAATACAGGTTGAAGGGCGCTTCGATCTCGTTGAGCTCGAGGTCGGTGCGCACGCCGGCGACCTGCAGCGGGCGGTCGCAACGGGGGTTGATGCCGGTGGTTTCGTAGTCGTGCCAGAAAATGCTGGAGCTCACGGGGTCTTCCTGTAACAAGGTCGACAGAGTCTAGCGGCCTGGCCGGCCAATTCGAATACCGATTTCGATGCAGCGCATTGCCTGCGCCTTATGCGGAGGCGTTCAGGGGGCGAAAACTGAAGTAGTCGCGTAGCACCCGGACGAAGTCCTCGTACTCGCGCGGCGGCTGCAGCAACATGAACCCTGCATCGTAGTGGCCGGGCGTCTGATCTTCACGGCACCAGAGGCAACTGGCCGTCAGGTCGATGCACTGGCTAGCTGCGCCCGCGAGCGGCAGGCGCAACTGCAGCTCGAAGTCCGGCCCCACCAGCACCGGCAACTGGCTGATCAGCATCATGCCATCTTCCGAGGCGTTGCCCAGGAAGCCGATCGGCTGGTCGGTATAGCGGTTGTAGACCTTGAGCATGCAAGGCAGTTGATGCCGCTCTATATGACGTTGGATAAACATGGGGCGCAGTCCGTACCTGATGCCAGGAAGACAAGGTACTGGCGATGAACGTTACAACCCTTAACAGATTAGCTCAGCGCAGGTGGCTGTTTCGGCGATAGCAAGAACACCTTGGTATTAACGCCAAGGTGTAGCTGCCGCCGGGCTCGCGAGTGCTGCTTCGCCTGGGCGGTAGTGGCCCAGTTGCTCGAGGGTCTGCAAACGCGCCTTGGCTCGATAGGCGTACTCGTTGTGCGGGTAGCGCTGGATCAGGTACTGGTAGGTCTGCGCCGCATCCACATAGAGCTTCTGGCGTTCCAGGCACTGGCCGCGCAGCATCGAGACCTCGGGGTGGATGAACGGCCGGGCCCGGCTGGTGCGGTCGACCTGGGACAGCTCCAGCATCACGCGCTGGCAATCGCCACGGTCGTAGGCGCGGTAGGCATTGTTCAGGTGATGGTCCATGGACCAGCGGGTACAACCGACGACACTGGCCGCCACGGCCAAAACGATCAGGGCACGCATGGGGGAATCTCCTTTGATGAGCAGGGTATCGGCCGGGCGCGGCAAATCTTCACACGTGCATGCAAGCATACCCCGGCCCGTTCAAATGCCACCCTGCCGAACCCGGAGGTAGTGCAACGGAACAATGACTACAGCGATATTCAGGAGTAGCCTTTCGCTGCGCTTCACTATAGGAGTCTGTGCATGACCATCCGCCGTACCAAAATCGTCGCCACCCTTGGCCCCGCCAGCAACTCGCCGCAAGTGATCGAACAGCTGATCCTCGCCGGCCTGGACGTGGCACGCCTGAACTTCTCCCACGGCACCCCGGACGAGCACAAGGCCCGCGCCCGCCTGATCCGCGAGATCGCCGCCAAGAACGGCCGCCATGTGGCGCTGCTGGGCGACCTGCAGGGGCCGAAGATCCGCATCGCCAAGTTCACCAACAAGCGCATCGAACTGAAGATCGGTGACAAGTTCACCTTCTCCACCGTCCACCCGCTGACCGAAGGCAACCAGGACATCGTCGGTATCGATTATCCCGACCTGGTCAAGGACTGCGGCGTCGGTGACGAACTGCTGCTCGACGACGGCCGCGTGGTCATGCGCGTCGAGACCGCCACCGCCGATGCCTTGCACTGCGTGGTGATCGTCGGCGGCCCACTGTCCGACCACAAGGGCATCAACCGCAAGGGCGGTGGCCTGACCGCGCCGGCCCTGACCGAAAAAGACAAGGCCGACATCAAGCTGGCTGCGGAAATGGACCTGGACTACCTGGCTGTCTCCTTCCCGCGCGATGCCAAGGACATGGAATACGCCCGCAAGCTGCGCGACGAAGCCGGCGGCACCGCCTGGCTCGTGTCCAAGATCGAGCGCGCCGAAGCCGTGGCCGACGATGAGACCCTCGATGGCCTGATCGCCGCTTCCGACGCAGTGATGGTCGCCCGCGGTGACCTGGGCGTGGAAATCGGCGACGCCGAGCTGATCGCCATCCAGAAGAAGATCATCCAGCACGCCCGCCGCAACAACAAGGCGGTGATCGTCGCGACCCAGATGATGGAGTCGATGATCCAGAACCCGATGCCGACCCGCGCCGAGGTTTCAGACGTGGCCAACGCCGTGCTGGACAACACCGACGCGGTGATGCTCTCGGCCGAAAGCGCTGCCGGCGCCTACCCGATCGAAGCAGTCCAGGCCATGGCCCGCATCTGCCAGGGTGCCGAGAAGCATCCGACCAGCCAGAAGTCCAGCCACCGCCTGCACACCACTTTCGAACGCTGCGACGAAAGCATTGCCCTGGCGGCCATGTACACGGCCAACCACTTCCCGGGGGTCAAGGCGATCATCTCGCTTACCGAGAGTGGCTACACCCCGCTGATCATGTCGCGCCTGCGCTCGCACGTGCCGATCTTCGCCATGTCGCCGCACCGCGCCACTCAGGCGCGCGCCTCGCTGTTCCGTGGCGTGTACCCCATCGCCTTCGACCCGGCTTCGCTGCCGGCGGACAAGGTCAGCCAGGCAGCCGTCGACGAGCTGCTCAAGCGCGGCCTGGTGGAACAAGGCGATTGGGTGATCCTGACCAAGGGCGACAGCTACCACACCATCGGTGGCACCAACGGCATGAAGATCCTGCATGTGGGTGACCCGCTGGTTGGCTGATAGCCCCGAGGGCCGCTTTGCGGCCCTTTCGCGGCGCAAGGCCGCTCCGACAGGTATCGCGCAGGCCGGGGTCTTGCGCTACCCCTGTAGGAGCGGCCTTGTGCCGCGAAAGGAGGGCGAAGCCCCCCCCCCCGTCACTCAGGCATGCTCGACAAACACATCAGAGAACATCTGGTTCCTCGGCACCCCGGCAATGAACAGCCGCCGGGCAAAGCGCTCGACACTCCTCGGCGCTCCGCACACCAACGCCACCGTTTGCCGCGAGGACGGCCGCAATCCCGCCAGCGCTTCATCCAACTGCTCCGCCAGCACCAGCTCGACATTCACGTCTTCCAGTTGCATTAGCGGCTCAGCCAGATAGTGGCCAAGCCTATCGCTCGCCACATGCACCACCCTGATCTCCCCCTGGTGCCCCTGCCGTAACGCCTCTCGCAAAATGCCCCATAACGGCGCCAGCCCCGTACCTGCCGCCAGCAGCCAGAGCGGCCGCTCCTGCCAGCCCGGGTCATAGTGCAACGCCCCACCCCTGAGCTCACCCAGGCTCAACACGTCGCCGACCTGCAGCAGACGGGCCTGGTCACAAAAAGCCCCCGGGTGCCGGCAATCGATATGAAATTCGAGAAAATCATCTTCTCCCGGCAAGCTCGCCAAGGAATAGGGCCGGGCCACCGTTCCAAGCCACAGCACCAGGTGCTGCCCTGCCTGGTAGCGCAACGGCCGCTCGGGGCGCAGGCGCAAGCGCAGCACATCGCCGAACCAGTCCAGCGCGCACACCTGGGCTGGCAAACCATCGCGCAACGGGTCGAACACCGCCACCTGCAGATCGCCACTCACCCGGCACTGGCAAGCCAGCCGCCAGCCCTGCTCGCGCTTCTCCATACCCAACGCCTCGGGCATGGCATCTTCGGGCTGCCCGTCCAGGCAATGCACCAGGCAAGCATGGCAACTGCCGGCACGGCAACTGTAGGGCACGTCGAGGCCGGCCTCGTTCAGGGCATCGAGCAGGTTGCTGCCGGCGGGAACCGTCCAGCGGCGCTCGCCCACGCAGAGTTCGGGCATGGTCAAGAATCTCGTTCCGTTCAAATATCGCCTGGGGCGCGTAGCGGCCCCCATGCCACAGGATCGCACGTTCGCAGCAAAAAGGATGCCCGTGCCCTGCCGACCATGGTCCAGACCGGCCACAGGTGTGCCGGGCACGGATGCGCGCTATACTGCCGCGCCCTTTTGCGTCGGCCACTGCCTGCCGGCGCGCCTTGCAAGGTGTTTCGACGCGCTGGTCGGCTGTGTCGGAAGTGCCTTTACGAAATGTTCCCGTCTTTAAGAGGAGCGCGCTGCATGACCGTGATCAAGCAAGACGACCTGATTCAGAGCGTTGCCGACGCCCTGCAATTCATCTCGTACTACCACCCCGTCGATTTCATCCAGGCGATGCACGAGGCCTACCTGCGTGAAGAGTCGCCCGCCGCACGCGACTCCATCGCCCAGATCCTGATCAACTCGCGCATGTGCGCCACCGGCCACCGCCCGATCTGCCAGGACACCGGCATCGTCACCGTGTTCGTGCGCGTGGGCATGGACGTGCGCTGGGATGGCGCCACCATGAGCGTCGACGACATGATCAACGAAGGTGTGCGTCGCGCCTACAACCTGCCTGAAAACGTCCTGCGCGCCTCGATCCTGGCGGACCCCGCCGGTGCCCGCAAGAACACCAAGGACAACACCCCGGCGGTCATCCACTACTCCATCGTCCCCGGCGACAAGGTCGAAGTCGACGTCGCGGCCAAGGGCGGCGGTTCGGAGAACAAGTCGAAGATGGCCATGCTCAACCCATCCGACTCGATCGTCGACTGGGTCCTGAAGACCGTGCCGACCATGGGCGCTGGCTGGTGCCCACCGGGCATGCTGGGCATCGGTATCGGCGGCACCGCCGAAAAGGCGGCCGTGATGGCCAAGGAAGTGTTGATGGAGTCCATCGACATCCATGAGCTCAAGGCGCGCGGCCCGCAGAACCGCATCGAGGAGCTGCGCCTGGAGCTGTTCGAGAAGGTCAACCAGCTGGGCATCGGCGCCCAGGGCCTGGGCGGCCTGACCACCGTGCTCGACGTCAAGATCATGGACTACCCGACCCACGCCGCGTCGCTGCCGGTCTGCATGATCCCCAACTGCGCCGCCACCCGCCACGCCCACTTCGTGTTGGACGGCTCCGGCCCTGCCGAGCTGGAAGCGCCGTCGCTGGATGCCTACCCGGAAATCGTCTGGGAAGCCGGCCCGAGCGCCCGTCGCGTCAACCTCGACGCAATCACCCCGGAAGAAGTGGCCAGCTGGAAGCCGGGCGAGACCCTGCTGCTCAACGGCAAGATGCTCACCGGTCGCGATGCCGCGCACAAGCGCATGGTCGAGATGCTCAACCGTGGCGAAGAGCTGCCGGTCGACCTCAAGGGCCGCTTCATCTACTACGTCGGCCCGGTCGACCCGGTCGGTGACGAAGTGGTAGGCCCTGCCGGCCCGACCACCGCCACCCGCATGGACAAGTTCACCCGCCAGATCCTCGAGCAGACCGGCCTGCTGGGCATGATCGGCAAGTCCGAGCGTGGCCCGACCGCCATCGAGGCGATCAAGGACAACAAGGCCGTGTACCTGATGGCCGTCGGCGGCGCCGCCTACCTGGTGGCCCAGGCGATCCGCAAATCCCAGGTCCTGGCCTTCGCCGAACTGGGCATGGAAGCGATCTACGAGTTCGAGGTCAAGGACATGCCGGTCACCGTCGCGGTGGACAGCAACGGCGAGTCGGTGCACATCACCGGCCCTGCCCTGTGGCAGAGCAAGATCGCCCAGAGCCTGGCGGTCGAAGTGAAGTAACCCTCGGGGCCGCTTTGCGGCCCTTTCGCGGCACAAGGCCGCTCCTACAGAAATCACACGTCTCCTGTAGGAGCGGCCTTGCGCCGCGAAAGGGCTGCGCAGCAGCCCTGAATTCAGCTCACGCATTCGAACTGCTCCGGCCAGTCCCGCCGGATGAACACCTGCCCCTCGCGCCGCACCCGGCGTACCGCCTCCAGATCCAGCTCGCAGATCAGCCAACGGCTACCCTCCGGGCACAACTCGGCACTCTCGGCCACCACCCCGGTGCCCGGCATGCCATGGTCCGGCGGCACGAACAGCCCTGCCCGTCCGATATTCTCATCCAGCGCCGGCGACCAGGCCGCCATGCCCACCGTTGGGCTTTGCAGTACCGCGATCTGGTTCTCCAACGCCCGTGCCTGAGCGCCGATGCGTACGCGGTGGTAGCCCGCCTCGGTGTCGGTGCAGCTCGGCGCCAGGATCAGGTCGGCCCCACCTTCGGCCAAGTGGCGGGCCAGCATGGGAAATTCATTGTCATAGCAGATCAGGATGCCCAACCGCCCGAGTGCGGTATCGAACACCTTGAGCCCTTGACCTCCCGCAATGTCCCACTGCTCCCGCTCGAAGCGCGTCATGATCAGCTTGTCCTGGTACCCCAGCACGCCGTCCGGGCCAAACAGCCAGGCACGGTTGCGATAGCAACCATCGGCATCGAGCACCGGCAGGCTACCCGGCTGGAGGTAGATGCCCCAGCGCCTGGCAACGCCTTCGCACAAGGCCAGCCATGGCTCCAGCAGCGGCTGGATGCCGGCGATCGACCCCTTCAGGTCGCTGCGCTGGTCCGGCGGTAGTTGGCCGCTGAGCACCAGCCCGGCGTACTCCGGCAACAGCAGCAATTGCGCACCGCCCTCGACGGCTTCGGCGCACAAGGCCTGGAAGTGGTGGGCATAGGCCTCCCAGGTCTCGTGCAGCTCGATGGCGTACTGACAGGCGGCAAGGCGAATCATATCGGCAACTCCTTGAGCCAGAACGACATGATCTTCGACGACGCCTGCTCCTCGTCCAGGTCACGCCAGGCGTAGGTCGTGCGCAGCGAGGGGTCGTGCAGGAAACCGCGGTTACGCCAGAACCCGTGCAGCGGCTTGTAGTCCGAGGGCCGCCGGGGGTGTCCGGCCGGTCGCTCCACGGCGCAGAAGGCGCAGTAGTCGAACTCGGCGAGCTTGTGGGCATAGGACTCGCGCTCGATAAAGAAGCGCACGCCCAGGCCCTGGCCACGGTAGGCCGGCAACAGCACCGACTCGCCGAAGTAATAGACGCTGGCCGGGTCGCGCCCCTGGGCCAGGAAAGGCTGCTGGAACTCGGGCGTTTCGTCGACCAGGGGCAGGCCGGTGGAGGCTCCGACCACCCTGCCCTGGTCGATGGCCAGCACCGCCAGGCTACGCCCGGAGCGGGCATAGGTGGACAGGTATTCGGCCTCATATTCCGGCGTACCGTCGTAAAGGTAGGGAAACTCGCGGAACACCGTCAGGCGCAGGCGAGCGAGGTCATCGATGTAAGGCGCAATGGCTGCGCCGTGCAACAGGCGGATTTCCATGCGTAGCGGTCGTTTTGTCGATGTGGATGACGCGCTCGGCTAAGCCGGGCTTGAGGGGAAACCCTATCATCCGGCCCGAACCATTCCCTTTCCCGTACACGACAGGAACATTGCCATGACCGCTACCGAGCTTGTGAACGCCTACTACGCAGCCTTTAACGCCGGGGACATGCCGACCTTCCTTGGGTTGCTCAGCGAGGACGTGATCCACGACATCAACCAGGGCGAGCGGCAGATGGGCAAGGCGGCGTTTGCCGGGTTCATGGAGAAGATGAACCGCTGCTACCGGGAGCGGCTGGCCGATATCGTGGTCATGCAGAATGCCGATGGCAGCCGAGCGGCGGCGGAGTTCACGGTGCACGGGGAGTACCTGGCCGATGACGAGGGCCTGCCCCCGGCCAAGGGGCAGACCTACGTGCTGCCGGCTGGGGCGTTCTTCTACATTCATTGCGGGAAGATTGCGCGGGTGACCAACTACTACAACTTGAATGATTGGGTTGAGCAGGTGGGGTGAGCCATACCCCGGATTGATATGTAAACGATGTCTCTGGTTTGTACCCGGGACAAGCCCAAATTGCCTTCGGTTGGTTTCCCCAGCCGTGCAGATACGGCCCAGGCTCTGCTTGCTTGGTGGGAGCTGGCGGAGCCTGCGATGGGCCGCACAGCGGCCCCTTGAGTCTGGAGGGGCTCCACCGTTTGAGGGCTTGGGCTGCTTTGCAGCCCATCGCAGGCTGTCGCCAGCTCTCATAGAACAACGCATAACTCATTGATTTTACAAGGCCTGTAGGAGCGGGCTTGTCCCGCGATCAAGGGCGAAGCCCTTGCCATACAGCCGCGGCGGCTGGGCCGGCCCAATCGCGGGACAAGTCGGACCGCCGCACCGCCACTCCTACAGAAGAAGGCGGCGCTAGCCACTTGTTCTCTGCGCGACAGCGCAGCCCGAAGGGCTGGGTGATCTCCCACCGAGATTGCGCCGCTCTCAAGACTTGCGAAATCACTGTGGGAGCGGGCTTGCCCCGCGATTGGCCCAAGAGCCCACCACCACTCGCACTGAAAAAACAACGCCAGCCCAGGCGCCACGCGTAACTTGCGCCGCCTCAGGAGGCCGGATGCAGGGGCGCGAAATCAGGAAACCCGCGTCCCAAGCACCTTGAGAAACGCCGCCAGCCAAGCCGGATGCGCAGGCCAGGCAGGCGCAGTCACCAGGTTCCCGTCCACGTGCGCCTGGTCCATGGCGATATCCACGAAGCGCCCACCCGCCAACCGCACCTCCGGCGCACACGCCGGGTATGCACTGCAGGCTCTCCCTTCCAACACTCCGGCAGCCGCCAGCAATTGCGCCCCATGACACACCGCCGCAATCGGCTTGCCCGCCTGATCGAACGCCTTCACCAACGCCAGCACCCGCTCGTCCAGGCGCAGGTATTCAGGCGCCCGCCCACCCGGAATCAGCAAGGCGTCGTACCCCTCGGCCCGTACCTGCACGAAGTCGAAGTTCAAGGCAAAGTTGTGCCCAGGCTTCTCACTGTAGGTCTGGTCCCCCTCGAAATCATGGATCGCCGTGCGCACCGTCTGCCCCGCCAGCTTCTCCGGGCACACCGCATGCACGGTATGCCCGACCATCTTCAGGGCCTGGAACGGCACCATCACTTCGTAATCCTCGACGAAGTCGCCCACCAGCATGAGAATCTTCTTGGCCGTCATCGCATCCACTCCTTTGCGTCGCATGGGAACAATCCCTGCACGATAGTCTGCTTCTACGCCACCGGGTATCCGCGGCAGGTCTAGTCGCGACGATTGAGCAGGTTGACCACCAGGCGGTCCAGCCATCCCCACATCCGCTGCTGCATCCGGCGCCAGAATGGGCGGGCGTTCCAGCGCTCCAGGTCGACCTCCTGGCTGAGGCCGAAGTCCCGCTCGAAGCTGGCCACCACGGCGGCGGTCAACGGTGGGTCGAGGGCCTCGACATTGGCCTCGAGGTTGAAGTGCAGGTTCCAATGGTCGAAGTTGCACGAACCGACACTGACCCAATCGTCCACCAGCACCATCTTCAAGTGCAGGAAGCACGGCTGGTATTCGAAGATCCGGACGCCGGCCCGCAACAGGCGCGGGTAGTACCGGTGCCCGGCGTAGCGTACCGCCGGGTGGTCGGTGCGCGGGCCGGTGAGCAGCAGGCGCACATCGATGCCTTTCTGCGCGGCGCGACGCAAGGAGCGGCGCACGCTGAAGGTCGGCAGGAAGTACGGCGTCGCCAACCAGATGCGGCGTTGGCCACTGTTCAAGGCACGCACCAACGAATGCAGGATGTCCTGGTGCTGGCGGGCGTCGGCATAGGCCACCCGGCCCATGCCTTGCCCCTGGGCCGGCACCCGCGGCAGGCGCGGCAGGCCGAAACCCTCCGGCGGACGCCAGGCGGTGCGCCGGTTGTTGGCGTGCCATTGGCGATCGAACAGCAACTGCCAGTCGGTGACGATCGGCCCCTCCATGCGCACCATCACCTCATGCCACTCGCTGGTGTCGATGCCCGGCGTCCAGAATTCATCGGTGACGCCCGTGCCGCCCACCACGGCCCAGCGTTCATCCACCAGCAGCAGCTTGCGGTGGTCACGGTACAGGTTGCGAAACCCGCGTCGCCAGCGGATGCGGTTGTAGTAGCGCAGGTAGACCCCGGCGGCCTCCAGACGCTCGCGCAAGGCCGAGGGGAATGCCAAAGAGCCGTAGTCATCGAACAGGCAGCGCACCCGTACGCCACGGGCAGCGGCCTGCTCCAGGGCCTCGACCACCGCCTCGGCACAGGCGCCCCCTTCCACCAGGTACAGTTCCAGATCGATCTGGAACTCAGCGCGCATGATCGCCCGGAGCATGCGCGGGAAAAAATCGGGGCCGTCGATCAGCAGCTCGAACTCGTTGCCATCCCGCCAGGGGAAGACCGGCCCAGGCATGTCAGCGCGCGGAGAAGATCAGCACCGCGCTCACCGGCACCGATGGGCTGATGGAAGAGGCACCGGCGAGCTTGCGCAACGTCGCCAGGCCCGGCAACAGGCCGAAGTCCTCGGCACGCAGCAACAGGGGCTCCAGGGTCACCACCTGGAAACGACGCTCGTCCAGCCGGGTGGCCAACAGCAAGGTGCTGTAGCTGTGCGACTGGCCACGCAGGGTCACGGTCACCGGCAGGCGCAACTCTACCTGGGCACCATTGGCCAGGTCATTGATCGGGCTCAGGTCGATCTTCGCCTGCACCGTGGCCTCGGGGAACTTGGCGACTTCGAACAACTCCTTGCGCATGCGCTCGTCACGCAGCGGGATGCCGCCGCTGACCGAGTCCATCTCGATGCGCAGCTGCGCGGCACCGTTACGATCCACTGTGCCGTGGAACACCAGAAAGCGGTGAACCTCGGCAGTATCCCCGTTCTTGCTGGTGACGAAGGACAGGCGCGACGACTCGCCATCGAGGTGCCAGTTGGCATGGGCGGGCAGGCACAGGGCCAGCAACAGGGCGGGCAGCAAGCGAGGCAGTTTGAGCATGGGAGATCCTGTGTAACAAGGCCGTCAACCTTACCCGCACGCCCTCACGGCAGCAAGCGGCAGCCCTCGCGCGCGCCCTGCCAGGCTGCCTGGTGGCGACGCCCCAGGCCCTCCGCGATCACATGACGCTCGGTGCGGTCTTCCTCCAGCCTGCCCAAGGGCAGGTACTGCTTCACATAGCCGCGGCAATAGGCCTGGTCGAACCCCATGACGAAGCGGCACGAGCAATACTCTTTGGCCGAATATGCCGAGAGGATGCCCGGAAAGTCCGCCAAGGCCTGACGCTCGTGCCAGGCCCAGGCCAGCAAGGCAATGAGCAACAGCCACAGTACGCGTTTCATACCCCCTCCCCGGCCATGGCCGTCAATACCCGCTCGAGCAGTTCGTCATGCCGGTAGCTGCCATCTCGATCGTCGGCGTAGCGCACGATTACCAGCTTTCGCGACGGCACCACATACAGCGCCTGCCCCCAGTGGCCAAGCGCAGCAAAGCTGTCCTCCGGCGCGCTGGGCCAAGGCCGCGGGCTACCCGGCAAAGGTTGGTTGAGCCACCAGTGCCCACCGGGGTTGGCCTCGCCGGGAATCGCCTGGGCATGCGCGAACAACTGTCGGTTGAACGCCACCCAGTCGGCCGGCAGCACCTGCCGGCCGTGCCAACGCCCATCACGTAGCATCAGGAGGCCGATGCGGGCAAGGTCGCGGGCACTGAGGTAAAGGTAGGAGGACCCCACGTAGGTACCGGCAGCGTCGCGCTCCCAGACTGCGCTACGAATGCCCAGCGGCTCGAACAGCGCCTGCCAGGGGTAGGCCTCGTAACGAGCGGGCGGCAGCATGCCGCGCAGGGCTGCGGCCAGCAGGTTGCTGTCGCCGCTTGAATAGAGAAAAGCCTGGCCAGGTGCCTGGGCAGCCGGCTGCGCGGCGGTGAAGGCCGCCATGTCGGTGTGGCCGCGGGTATAGAGCATCGCCACCACCGACGACTTGAGCGGCGCGTATTCATAGTCTTCCTGCCAGGCCAGGCCGCTGGCCCAATGCAGCAGGTCGACCAGGCGCACCCCAGGGTGGGCATGCAGCGGCGGATAATAGCGGGCCGCCGGGTCCTCCAGCGCGAAGCGCCCCTCGCCGTAGGCAACGCCGAGCACGGTGGCGAGCACACTCTTGCTCACCGACCAGGTCAGGTGCGCCGTATCCGGCCCGGTGGGTGCGGTGTAGCGCTCATACAGAATATGGCCATCGCGCACGATCAGCAGCGCATCGGTGCGTATCCCTGTGCGCCTGCCCTCGTCACGGGCCGGGAAGGCGTAGGCTTCCACCGCCCGCCAGTCGACCTTGGCAGGCTCGCGGCTCCAGTTCGCGTCCGGCCATTGCTCTGCCCAGGCTGAAAGGCTCACCAGGCTCAGGATACCCAGTACTTTTCCGAATACACCCATGGCCAGCCCTCACGTCGCGGATCGGGCGAGCCTGCCAGGGTTTCATGACAGCCCAGCGGCAGCCCAGGCTTTCTGTAAACGCTTCTCCCGAGCCGCGGTGGCCAGCGCCAGCACCCCTTGGTCACGCTGCCACAGCTGCGCCCATTGCGCCGGGCCGGCGGCCAGCGCTTTGTCGAGGGCATCATGCAAGCTGTGGAACTGGGCGAACAGGCCCCCCAGCAACAGGTGGCAGGCCGCACTGTCGGCGCATTGCCGGCTGCCTTCGGCGCAACCGCCGAGCAACCCCAGCAAACGCAACTGCAGGTCCTGCGGCCAGTTGCTCTCCTGGCCGACGCCGTACAACCAGGCAGCCAGCGCAGCCAGCACGTAGAGGTCCTCGAGGGATCGGAAGGGCTTGACGTAGGCGTCCCAACCGTCGCCTGCCAGCAGTTCGCAGCTGGCTTGGTGCAATTGCAGGCGGGCATGCCCAACCTCGGGCATCAACGGCAACGTAGGCAAGGGCTCCAGCGTCACACCGGGTTCCCCCGGGTAGACCACGGCCAGTTGCAGCCGTGGCGCCTCCCCCTGCCCTTCGCTGCGCGCCGCTACCAGCAACCATTCGGCCTCCAGGCCTGCGGTGACAAAGTCCTTGCGGCCGGTCAGGCGCAGGTCTTCCAGGCGGGTGTGCATATCCGCCGGCCGTACGCTGCGCCGCTCGGTGGCGCACAGGGCGCCCAGGCTGGCAGGGGCGCTGGGCCAGAGCACGCGCAACGCCGCCTGGTAGCCAACCAGGAATGCCAGGCCCGGGGTGGCCATCGCCCGGCCGCCCAGTACGGCGAGTTCGAACGGTGTGACGGGGCCTAGCCGCTCGAGCAATACGCCATGGCCTTCGCCCAGGGTGGCTGCCAGGGGTTGCCGATAAGGGTCGTTGAGTCGTTGCAACCAGGCCATCGAGCACTCCTCGTCTGGGTTGTCACGCAAGCATCACCAAAGGTTCATGGGGGTGACACCACGCCTACCTAGGCTGACTTTGCACAACAAAGCCGACCGGCCGCAACCCTTTGGCTGGCTTAGGGAGACTCGCAATGACTCGGATCGCTCGCTCTGGCGACAACAGCACTGAACGCCGTCTGCAAGCCGAACGCCTGGTCGGCGCCGCGGCGCTGCAGGAAGCACAGGCCCTGCGTTTCAAGGTGTTCAGCGCCGAATTTCAGGCCAAGCTCAAGGGCGCTGAGCAGGGCCTGGACATGGATGACTACGATGTCCATTGCCGCCACATCGGCGTGCGCGACCTGGCCACCGGCCGCCTGGTGGCCACCACCCGCCTGCTCGACCATCAGGCCGCCAGCAGCCTGGGCCGCTTCTACAGCGAAGAGGAATTCAGCCTGCACGGCCTGCTGCAACTGCAGGGGCCGATCCTGGAACTGGGTCGCACCTGCGTCGACCCGGCCTACCGAAACGGCGGCACCATCGCCGTGCTCTGGGGCGAGCTTGCCGAAGTGCTCAACGAAGGTCGCTACAGCTACTTGATGGGTTGCGCCAGCATTCCCATGCAGGATGGCGGCGTACAGGCCCACGCCATCATGCAACGACTGCGCGAACGCTACCTGTGCACCGAGCACCTGCGCGCCGAGCCGAAGAACCCCCTGCCGAGCCTGGCCCTACCGGGCAACGTGATCGCCGAGATGCCGCCCTTACTCAAGGCCTACATGCGCCTGGGCGCCAAGATCTGCGGCGAGCCGTGCTGGGACGAGGACTTCCAGGTCGCCGACGTGTTCATCCTGCTCAAGCGCGACGACCTCTGCCCACGCTACGCCCGCCACTTCAAGGCGGCGGTGTGATGCCGAGCCTGCGGGTACTGGCCCGCCTGTCCCGCCTGGTGCTGGTCCTGCTGCTGGGCATGGCCATGGCCAGCATCATCGCCTTGGGCGAACGCCTGGGCCTGGCTGCCTCCATCGAACGTCGCCAACGCTGGACGCGCCTGTTCATGCAGCGCCTGGTCGCGGCCCTGCCCTTGGACGTACGCGTGGTGGGCAGCCTGCCGCAGCAGCCGATGCTGTGGGTCAGCAACCATGTGTCGTGGATCGACATTCCCCTGCTCGGCATGCTCACGCCGTTGTCATTCCTGTCCAAGGCCGAAGTGCGTCACTGGCCATTGGCCGGCTGGCTGGCGGAAAAAGCCGGTACGCTGTTCATCCGCCGCGGCGGTGGCGACGGCCAGCGCCTGTCCCAGCAGATCGGCAACCAGTTGGGTGAACACAGGCCCTTGCTGATCTTCCCCGAAGGCACCACCACCGATGGCCGAAGCGTGCGCACCTTCCACGGCCGCCTGCTCGCTGGAGCCATCGACCAGGGCACACCGGTACAACCGGTGGCGATCCAGTACCTGCGCGCTGGCGAGCCGGACCCGATCGCGCCGTTCATTGGCGACGACGACCTGGTCTCGCACCTGATCCGCCTGTTCGACCAACCGCGCAGCGAGGTGGTCATCCACTTGCTGCAGCCGATCGCGAGTGCCGGCAAGGAACGGGCGGCCCTGGCGTATCAGGCGCAGCAGGCGGTTCACCTGGCGTTGTTCGGGGTCGAGGACAGCTGGAGCGTGCCACGGCGCCAGGCGCGGGCGGCCTGAGCGCCCAATCGCGGGACAAGCCCCCACAGGTTTACCGCTGCCTTGTAGACGGCGTTGGACCTGTGGGAGCGGGCTTGCCCCGCGATTGCGCCGGCATTGGCAACACTCACTTCACCTGCCCGCCGCCGCGAACCCCTGCAGCTGTGGATAAAATTCCCGGAAATCCGCCATCAGTGGCTCGTACAGCGCCTCCAGCTCCTGCATCACCCCGCTCATCCCCTCCGGCCGCGACAAGCGCCGGGCAATCCCGTTGAACACCTGCTCCAGCGTGGCGAAGTCGCCATAGGCGCCCAACCAGTCGTCGGCGGCCATGAACGGCGCAATCCGCGCCAGACGCCCTGGCAATTCGGGCTCGGCCAGCAATACCCGGTAGAAGCCCTGGGTGAATGCTGCCAGCGGTTGCTCGGCATAGTCGCTCCAATGCCGAGCCAGGCAATGGTCGAAGAACACGTCCAGGATGATGCCGGCGTAGCGCCGCCGCTCCTGGGGGAAGCGCGCCAAGGCCGCCAGCACCAGCGGATGGCTGTCGGTATAGCTGTCGATGCGCCGGTGCAGGCGGATCGCGGCCTCCAGCGCAGGCGGGAAACGCCCTTCGAGCGAGCCTTTGACGAAATCGCCATACAGGCTGCCCAGCAACTGCTGCGGCTCGTTGCCGCCAAGATGAAGGTGTGCAAGGTAGTTCATGGCGCCAGTCTAGCACCCGGGTCGCGAATATCGTTATAACGCGATATAGCGATTGATGCTCAGCTCAGAACCTCTTCATATTTGTATATCGCGAAATACCGATTTATATTTCGCTCCATCGCGATATGACGTTACACACATGAGCACCTCCATGCCTCTCGACCTCGACGAAATCATAAAGGCCCTCGCCCACCCGGTACGGCGAGAAATCCTCACCTGGCTGAAGGACCCGGCGGCGCAGTTTCCCGACCAGTACCACAGTACCGAGCACGGCGTGTGTGCCGGGCAGATCGACCAACGCTGCGGCCTGTCGCAGTCAACCGTCTCCGCCCACCTGGCCACCCTGCAGCGCGCGGGGCTGATCACCAGCCAGAAGATCGGCCAGTGGCACTTCTTCAAACGCAACGAAGAAACCATCCAGGCCTTCCTCGAGCAGATGAGCCAGGAGCTCTGACTCACTCCTGTCTTTCCCTTCAACCAGCACGGCTGCGTGCCGAGCTGGCAACCCCTTTCAAGTGACCACGCGAGGCTTAGCAGATGACCACGCTCTTCGATCCGATCACCCTGGGCGACCTCGAGCTGCCCAACCGCATCATCATGGCCCCGCTGACCCGCTGCCGCGCCGACGAAGGCCGCGTGCCCAACGCGCTGATGGCCGAGTACTACGTGCAACGGGCCAGCGCCGGCCTGATCCTCAGCGAGGCCACCTCGGTGACGCCCATGGGCGTCGGCTATCCGGACACGCCGGGCATCTGGTCCGACGAACAGGTACGCGGCTGGACCAACGTCACCAAGGCCGTACACGGCGCCGGCGGGCGCATCTTCCTGCAGTTGTGGCATGTGGGCCGTATCTCCCACCCCACCTACCTGAACGGTGAGCTGCCGGTGGCCCCGAGCGCGATCCAGCCCAAAGGCCATGTCAGCCTGGTTCGCCCGATCACCGAGTACCCGACGCCACGCGCCCTGGAAACCGAGGAGATCGCCGACATCGTCGAGGCCTACCGCACCGGTGCCGAGAACGCCAAGGCGGCCGGCTTCGACGGCGTGGAAATCCATGGCGCCAACGGCTACCTGCTCGACCAGTTCCTGCAAAGCAGCACCAACCAGCGCACCGACCGATATGGCGGCTCGCTGGAGAACCGTGCGCGTCTGCTGCTGGAAGTGACCGACGCGGCCATCGAGGTGTGGGGTGCCAACCGTGTGGGCGTGCACCTGGCGCCACGGGCCGATGCCCACGACATGGGCGACGCTGACCGCGCCGAGACCTTCACCTACGTCGCCCGGGAACTGGGCAAGCGTGGCGTGGCGTTCATCTGCTCACGGGAAATGGAAGCCGACGACAGCATCGGCGCGCTGATCAAGGACGCCTTCGGCGGCCCGTACATCGTCAACGAGCGCTTCGACAAGGCCAGCGCCAATGCCGCCCTGGCCAACGGCAAGGCTGACGCGGTGGCCTTCGGCATCCCGTTCATCGCCAACCCGGACCTGCCCGCCCGCCTGGCCGCCGATGCCCCCTTGAACGAAGCACACCCGGAAACCTTCTATGCCAAGGGGCCGGTGGGGTACATCGATTACCCACGGATGTAAGCCAGGGCCATTCGCGGGTAAACCCGCTCCCGCTCCCACAGATATTGCCCCTGTACCTGTGGGAGCGGGTTTACCCGCGAAGAGGCCTCGACAAATCTAGGGTCGGGCGTTGATCTGCTGCTGCAGGTTCTGGATCTGGCTCTGCAGGGTATTGAGACTGCGGGTGGTCTGCCCGCGGAACGCATCGAACTCCTGCACCGAGGCACCGCCGGCAGCCGGAGCCGGGCGGTTGTCGAGCTGGCTCTTGAGCACCAGGATGTCCTGTTCCAGGCTCTGGATCGCCGTGTTCGGATTGCCCTGTTTCTTCAGCGCCGCCACCTCGTTGCCCAGGCTCTTGAGCTGGGCATCGATCCTGCCCCCATCCACCTGCCCCGACTTGAGGGCTGCCAGCTCGCCATTGACCGCCTTGAGCTGGGCCTCCAGCTGGCCTTGCAGAGCCGTGATGGTCTTTTGCTGCTGCGCCATGGCGTCTTGTTGCGCGCGGGCATCGGCCAGCACTTTTTCCAAACGCTTGCCCAGATCGCCGGTCTGCCCGGCCACGCCCTGTTGCTGGGCACGTGCCTCGGCCAGGCTGGCCTGCAGCTTGCGAATCTGCAGCTTCAACGCTTCGCTGCCGGTACTGGCGCTGGACTCGGTGGCGTCGACCTTGCCACTGATCGCCTGCAGGCGCCCGGCGGCCTCCTCACTGATGCGCGCGAAGCTTTCCTGGGTCGCCACCAACTGCTGCTCCATCAGCGAGATCTGCTGGAAACTCCACCAACCCAGGCCCGCCAGGGCAATGAACGAGGCGCCGAGCAAGGCCCACAGCGGCCCGTTGCTGGCCGGGCGCGCCGCCTTCTCGCGGCTGCGCGCCACCCGTGCGGGCAACAGCTCGTCATCGTCAGGAGTGCCGGCGCGCAGGACAGGCACGTCGTCGAAATCGTCGTGGACATTGTTACGCATGGGTACGTTCAACCGCGGTAGTAGTAGCAAAGGGGCAGTAGTATAAACCGCTCACGCGGCGCTCTGATGACCATCATCCCGCCCACTGGTTCACCCGATACCCGGCTGAGCCTTCCACCAGGCACAGAATTCATCCAGTGCAGTCCACAGGCTGACCTTCGGGCGGTAGTCCAGGTACTGCCGGGCGCGGCTGATGTCCAGGGTAAAATCCTTGCTCATCACCTGCGCGCCCAGGCGCGATAGCGTCGGCTCGGGGCGCCCGGGCCAGAGCAGGCAGGCCGCTTCGTTCAGCGCGCCCAGGCTGTAGGCCAGCCCTGGGGCACGGTAGCGGGTGACCGGAGGCAACTGCATCTGACGCATCACATAGTTGACCACGTCCCACACCGGCAAGGGGTGGCCGTTGCTGATGTTGTAGGCCTGGCCGAGGGCCTGCTCATCGGCGAACAGGGCGCTGAGCAGGGCCTCGTTGAGGTTGTGCACACTGGTGAAGTCGGCCTTGTTCAGGCCATTGCCGATGATTGCCAGGCGCCCCTTGCGCTGCATCTGCATCAAGCGCGGGAAGATACCGGCATCGCCTGCCCCGGTGACGAAGCGTGGCCGCAGGGCCAGCACCTCCAGGCCGAACTCCTGGGCACCGAAGGCCTTCTGCTCGGCCAGATGCTTGGTCGTCGCATAATGGTCATGCAAGCGACGCGGCACCTGGTCCTCACGAATATCCAGGCGCGAACGGCCATTGAAATAGATCGATGGCGACGACAGATGTACCAGGCGGCGTACACGCGCCTTCAGGCAACCCTCCACCACGTTCTCGGTGACCACCACGTTGCCCTGATGGAAGTCCTGGTAACGCCCCCAGTGCCCGACCGCGCCCGCGCAATGCACCACGGCATCGATGCCCTGGCACAGGCGCCGGGCCAGCTCGGCATCGGTCAGGTCGCCCGGCATGAACTCGGCGCCACGCTTGACCAGGTGCTCCACGCCCTCGGCACGCCGGCCATTGACCCGTACGTCCAGGCCCTGCTCCAGAGCGAAACGCGCAAAGCGTCCGCCAATGAAGCCGCTCGCGCCGGTGACCAGAATTCGCATGTAAGACTCCGCCTTGCCAGATTACAGATGCAGCTGACGTCGCCCGCGCCTACAAGGGCACCAGCCAGCCTGGCGCCGTCTGGCGCAGGTGCTCCGTCAACTGGGCGAGCAATTGCCCGCCGTTACGCCAATGATGCCAGTACAGCGGCACATCGATGGGGGTATCAGCGCAGATTTCCACCAATTGGCCCGTCGCCAGTTGCTCCTGGGCCTGCAACTCCGGCACCAGCCCCCAGCCCAGGCCGGCCTCGGTCATACGCAGGAAGCCTTCCGAGGAAGGGCACAGGTGGTGCAGGAAACCATCCTGGATCCCCAGGGACGCCAGATAGCGGTGCTGCAGGAAATCGTCCGGCCCGTACACCACCGCCGGGATGCGAGCCAGGCGCCGGGCTTCGAAGCCCTGGGCAAAGTGCCGCGCCATGAATGCCGGGCTGGCCAACGCTCGGTAGCGCATCGCCCCTAACGGCAGGCTGCGCGCCCCGGCCACCGGCCGCTCGCTGCCGCACAGGCAGGCAGCTACCTCGCCTGCGCGCATGCGCTTGAGGCCAACCTCCTGGTCTTCTACCACCAAGTCCAGCAGCACCTGCTGGCCGGCGCAGAAGTCGCCCACCGCGCCGGCCCACCAAGTGGCCAGGCTGTCGGCGTTCAAGGCGATGCGCAGGCGTTCCGGCATGCCCTCTTCGTCCAGCGCCGGCACCTGGCGCTGCAAGTCGCGCTCGAGCAAGCGCACCTGCTGCACATGGTTGAGCAGTTGGCGCCCCACCTCGGTGGGGCTGGGTGGCGTGGCACGCACCAGCACCGGTTGCCCGACCCGCGCCTCGAGCAACTTGATGCGCTGGGAAATGGCCGACTGCGACAGGCCCAGGACCTGCGCCGCGCGCTCGAAACCGCCTTGTTCGATGACTGCGGCGAGGGCGGCGAGCAGCTTGTAGTCGAACATCGATTTTCCTAATGCCTGATCAGCTTTATTTGTTTTTCTTATACAGCGTCATTACCCACAATGGCCAGCGTCTTCTTTGGCAATAAACGCCGCACATCGCCGGCGTCCGTGGAGTGTTCCCGCTATGTGGCAAAGCTATCTGAACGGCATGCTGGTGGCCTTCGGCCTGATCATGGCCATCGGCGCGCAGAACGCCTTCGTCCTGGCCCAGAGCCTGCGCCGTGAACATCACCTGCCGGTGGCCGCGTTGTGCATCCTCTGCGATGCCATCCTGGTCGCCGCCGGGGTGTTCGGCCTGGCCACGGTGCTGGCCCACAACCCGACATTGCTGGCGGTGGCCCGCTGGGGTGGCGCGGTGTTCCTGATCTGGTACGGCGCCAAGGCCCTGCGCAGCGCCTGCTCCAAGCAAAGCTTGCAGCACCAGGAAGGCCAAGGCATGCGCTCGCGCCGTGCGGTGCTGCTCAGCGCCCTGGCGGTGACCCTGCTCAACCCGCACGTCTACCTGGACACCGTGCTGCTGATCGGCTCGCTGGGTGCCCAGCAGACCGTGCCGGGCGCCTACGTGGCCGGCGCCGCCAGTGCCTCGCTGGTCTGGTTCTCGACCCTGGCCCTCGGCGCGGCCTGGCTGGCGCCCTGGCTGGCCCGCCCGACCACCTGGCGCCTGCTCGACCTGATGGTGGCGGTGATGATGTTCGCGGTGGCGGCGCAGTTGATCTTCAACTGAGTCTGACTCGGCGCAGCATGTTTATCGCCTGTGAGATCGCGCCGCCCGCGCGGCGCTCGGTCTCACAGGCAACACCATCGCCAAGGCGAACACCACCGGTCGGTATCGCCCTTCCATTCGGGAACCTCTATTCCCTATCTTTGTTGCGTGGTTATGCGCGGGGGCCGGTGCTATGATCCAGCCCTTGCGTCGCAAAGAGTACAAACTCCCCGACGCACACCGGGCCGCCCGTGATCGGCCTTGCGCAAACCGCACACAGACCTGAATCAGGAGATCCACCATGGCTTTTGAATTGCCGCCGCTGCCATACGCCCACGATGCCCTGCAGCCGCACATCTCCAAGGAAACCCTGGAGTATCACCACGACAAGCACCACAACACCTATGTCGTGAACCTGAACAACCTGGTCCCAGGCACCGAATTCGAAGGCAAGACCCTGGAAGAGATCGTCAAGACCTCTTCGGGTGGCATCTTCAACAACGCCGCACAAGTCTGGAACCACACCTTCTACTGGAACTGCCTGTCGCCGAACGGCGGTGGCCAGCCGACCGGCGCCCTGGCCGATGCCATCACCAAGGCTTTCGGTTCCTTCGACAAGTTCAAGGAAGAGTTCACCAAGACCTCCGTCGGCACCTTCGGCTCCGGCTGGGGCTGGCTGGTGAAGAAGGCCGACGGCTCCCTGGCCCTGGCCAGCACCATCGGCGCCGGCAACCCGCTGACCAGCGGCGACACCCCGCTGCTGACCTGCGACGTCTGGGAACACGCCTACTACATCGACTACCGCAACCTGCGTCCGAAGTACGTCGAGGCGTTCTGGCAGCTGGTCAACTGGGACTTCGTTGCCCAGCAGTTCGAAGGCAACACCTTCAAGGCCTGATCGCCTGGGTAGCCTTCGCAGAAAAGATCCGACGCCCAGGCGTCGGATTTTTTTGCCCGTTCGCCCGCCATGAAACTCCACCCGTTACCTCTTGCCCCTCCCCGATAGCGCGCTAACATCAATCATCTGGAAAGTTGACATCGCGCGCTCAAGTCACCAGCCACCTCAACCGATACATTGCCACAGGGACCATGAAGGTCCCCTCGCCTGCTGCGGCAACAAGGTCGATAGTGTATCGCCAAGGCTAATGGCAAAATAATGGCACGCGCATGGATTAAGGAAACCCCATTGAAGCTGGAATTTCGGAACAGCTTATCGGTCAAGTTGCTCAGGGTCGTCCTGCTCTCGGCGCTGGCCGTCGGTGTCGTTCTCAGCTGCGCGCAGATCGTCTACGACGCCTACAAGACCCGCCAATCGGTCAACAACGACGCCCAACGCATCCTTGACATGTTCCGCGACCCGTCCACCCAGGCCGTCTACAGCCTGGACCGGGAAATGGGCATGCAGGTCATGGAAGGTTTATTCCAGGACGAGTCCGTGCGCATCGCCTCCATCGGCCACCCCAACGAAACCATGCTGGCGGAAAAGTCCCGCCCGCTGCAGGACACGCCCGTGCGCTGGCTGACCGACCTGATCCTCGGCCAGGAGCGCACCTTCACCACCCAGTTGGTCGGCCGTGGCCCCTACAGCGAATACTACGGCGACCTGAGCATCACCCTGGACACCGCCGACTATGGCGAGGGTTTCCTGGTCAATGCCGTGATCATCTTCATTTCCGGCGTACTGCGCGCGCTGGCCATGGGCCTGGTGCTGTACCTGGTGTACCACTGGCTGCTGACCCGACCGCTGTCGAAGATCATCGAACACCTCACCCAGATCAATCCCGACCGCCCCAGCCAGCACCAGATCCCGTTGCTCAAAGGCCACGAAAAGAACGAACTGGGCCAGTGGGTCAACACTGCCAACCAGTTGCTGGCCTCCATCGAACGCAATACCCACCTGCGCCACGAGGCCGAGAACAGCCTGCAACGCATGGCCCAGTACGACTTCCTCACCGGCCTGCCCAACCGCCAGCAATTGCAACAGCAGCTGGACAAGATCCTCGTCGACGGCGGGCGTCTGCAACGCCGGGTCGCCGTGCTGTGCGTAGGCCTGGACGACTTCAAGGGCATCAACGAACAGTTCACCTACCAGGTCGGTGACCAGCTGCTGTTGGCACTGGCCGACCGCCTGCGCGCCCACAGCGGCCGCCTGGGTGCCCTGGCGCGGCTCGGGGGCGATCAGTTCGCCCTGGTCCAGGCCGACATCGACCAACCCTACGAAGCCGCCGAACTGGCCCAGAGCATCCTCGACGACCTGGAGGTCCCCTTCGCCGTCGACCACCAGCACATTCGCCTGCGCGCCACCATCGGCATCACGCTGTTCCCCGAGGATGGCGACAGCACCGAAAAACTGCTGCAAAAGGCCGAGCAGACCATGACCCTGGCCAAGGCCCGTTCGCGCAATCGCTACCAGTTCTACATCGCCAGCGTGGACAGCGAGATGCGCCGTCGTCGCGAGCTGGAAAAGGACCTGCGCGAAGCCCTGCCACGCAACCAGCTGTACCTGGTGTACCAGCCGCAGATCAGCTATCGCGACCATCGTGTGGTGGGCGTCGAGGCGCTGCTGCGCTGGCAGCACGCGGAGCTGGGCATGGTCCCACCCGACCAGTTCATCCCCCTGGCCGAGCAGAACGGCAGCATCGTCGCCATTGGTGAATGGGTACTCGACCAGGCCTGCCGCCAGTTGCGCGAATGGCATGACCAGGGTTTTACCGAGCTGCGCATGGCGGTCAACCTCTCGACCGTGCAACTGCACCACAGCGAACTGCCGCGGGTGGTCAACAATCTGCTGCAGATCTACCGCCTGCCACCCCGCAGCCTGGAGCTGGAGGTGACCGAGACCGGCCTGATGGAAGACATCAGCACCGCCGCCCAGCACCTGCTGAGCCTGCGCCGCTCCGGGGCACTGATCGCCATCGACGACTTCGGTACCGGCTATTCCTCGCTCAGCTACCTGAAGTCGCTGCCGCTGGACAAGATCAAGATCGACAAGAGTTTCGTCCAGGACCTGCTCGACGACGATGACGACGCCACCATCGTGCGGGCCATCATCCAGCTGGGCAAGAGCCTGGGCATGCAGGTGATCGCCGAGGGCGTGGAGTCGGCCGAGCAGGAGGCGTACATCATCGCCCAGGGTTGCCACGAAGGTCAGGGCTACCACTACAGCAAGCCCTTGAACGCCCGCGAGCTGACCGCCTTCCTCAAACATGCGCAACGCAACCAGGCCACGGTGACGTAGGACCTGGGCCGGCACCAGCATGAAAACGACCCTTCTGCACGAATTACGCGCCGGCCTCTTTACACCAAATGCAAATCTTTCGCATTATGTTGCGGTTTCGTATCCCACAGCACAGTGTCCAACCCCACGACGCAGGAAACCTACAATGATTCGAATGCCTCTGGCCTCCGCCAGTCTGCTGGCCATCGCCATCGCCCTCGCCGGTTGCGGCGAGAGCAAGGATGAAAAGGCGCCCGCAGCGCAAGCACCTGCACCTGCCGCCACCACCGCCGCGGCGCCGGGGGCTGTCGACGAAGCGGCCGGCAAGGCCGTGGTCAAGCATTACGCCGAGATGGTCCATGCCGTCTACAGCGACTCGCTGAGCACCGCCAAGGCCCTGCAGGGCGCGATCGATGCGTTCCTCGCCAAGCCCAACGACGAGACCTTGAAAGCCGCCAAGGAAGCCTGGGCCGCTGCACGCGTACCGTATCTGCAGAGCGAAGTCTTCCGCTTCGGCAATACCATCATCGACGACTGGGAAGGCCAGGTGAACGCATGGCCCCTGGACGAAGGCCTGATCGACTACGTCGACACGAGCTACGAACACGCCCTGGGCAACCCGGCGGCCAGCGCCAACATCATCGCCAACACCGAGATCCAGGTGGGCGAAGAGAAGGTCGACGTCAAGGACATCACGCCTGAGAAGCTGGCCAGCCTGAACGAGCTGGGGGGTTCCGAGGCCAACGTCGCCACCGGCTACCACGCCATCGAATTCCTGCTGTGGGGCCAGGACCTCAACGGTACCGGCCCAGGCGCCGGCAACCGCCCGGCTTCCGACTACCTGGAAGGCGAAGGCGCCACCGGTGGCCACAACGAGCGTCGCCGCGCCTACCTGAAGGCCGTGACCCAGCTGCTGGTCCAGGACTTGGAAGAAATGGTCGGCAACTGGGCACCGAACGTCACCGACAACTACCGCGCCAAGCTCGAGGCCGAGCCTGTGGCCGATGGCCTGCGCAAGATGCTGTTCGGTATGGGCAGCCTGTCTCTGGGCGAGCTGGCCGGCGAGCGCATGAAGGTCTCCCTGGAGGCCAATTCGCCGGAAGACGAACAGGACTGCTTCAGCGACAACACCCACTATTCGCACTTCTACGACGCCAAGGGTATCCGTAACGTCTACCTGGGCGAGTACACCCGCACCGACGGCACCAAGTTGACCGGCCCGAGCTTGTCTTCGCTGGTGGCCAAGGTCGACCCGGCCACCGACGCCACCCTCAAGGCAGACCTGGAAGCCACCGAGGCCAAGATCCAGGTCATGGTCGACCGCGCGCTCAAGGGCGAGCACTACGACCAGCTGATCGCCGCCGACAACGCGGCCGGCAACCAGGTCGTGCGCGACGCCATCGCGTCGCTGGTCAAGCAGACCGGCGCGATCGAGCAGGCCGCCGGCAAGCTGGGTATCGCCAACCTGAACCCGGACACCGCGGATCACGAGTTCTGATCCCACACGTCCGTGTTCGACAGAGGCGGCCTTCCGGCCGCCTTTTTTTGGGGCGTTTTGAGGAGGTGTCAGGGCTGCCAGGTGTTCGTCGTGAAAGGTTCAGCGTTTCGATCTGTGCATCACCTTAAAATCCCAAGGCATGCACCTGGAAGCCCTCACAGTGAGCCACTCGATGGGTGACAGGAATTTCATCCAGCAATTGCAAATTGCTCTTATTCAAACTTCTTCACCCTGCTAAGCTTGCACGCCGGTTTTTTAGCCCATAGCCAGGATCCTCGATGTCCGCGTCGCTGTTCCGACCCTCTCCTTTACTACTGGCCCTTGCCCTGGCCGCCTGTGACGACGCCCCGCGTTTCACCCAGGCCGAGCCCGGCGAAGCCCTTTCCGGCGGCACGGCAACGGTACAACGCAGCGACCGCAACGCCTATTCCCTGCCCTCGGCCAACCTTTCGCCAGAGCGGCGCCTGGACTTCAGTGTCGGCAACAGCTTCTTCCGCAATCCTTGGGTCATCGCGCCGTCCACCACCACCGCCCGTGACGGCCTGGGCCCGCTGTTCAACACCAACGCCTGCCAGAACTGCCACGTGCGCGACGGCCGTGGCCACCCGCCCGAGCCCGATGCCAGCAATGCAGTGTCTATGCTGGTGCGCCTGTCGATCCCGGACCAGCCGCAGTATGTGAAGGAAATCGAACGCCTGGGCGTGGTCCCGGAGCCGGTCTACGGCACCCAGCTACAGGACATGGCCATCCCGGGCGTGGCGCCGGAAGGCAAGGTGCGCGTGACATACACCACCGAGACGGTCACCTTCGAGGACGGCCACCAGGTCGAACTGCGCCGCCCGAAACTGCAGATCACCCAGCTCGGGTACGGGCCCATGCACCCCGACACCCGGTTCTCCGCGCGGGTGGCCCCGCCAATGATCGGCCTGGGCCTGCTCGAGGCCATCCCGGAAGCCGCGATCCTGGCCAACGCCGACCCGCACGACCGTAACGGCGATGGTATCCGAGGCCGCGCCAACCAGGTCTGGGACGACGCGGCCGGCAAGGCCGTGCTCGGCCGTTTCGGCTGGAAGGCCGGCCAGCCCAACGTCAACCAACAGAACGTCCATGCCTTCTCCGGCGACATGGGCCTGACCAGCACCCTGCTGCCCTTCGACGACTGCACCCCGGCCCAGGCGGCCTGCCTGGCCGCGCCCAATGGCGACGGGGCCGATGGCGAGAAGGAAGTCAGCGACAACATCCTGCGCCTGGTCACCTTCTACACCCGCAACCTGGGCGTGCCGGCACGACGCGACGTCGGCGCACCGCAGGTACTGGCCGGCAAGACCCTGTTCTTTCAGGCCGGCTGCCAGGGCTGCCATACCCCGCAGTTCACCACCGCCGCTGACACCCCGGAGCCGGAGCTGGCCAACCAGGTGATCCGCCCCTACAGCGACCTGCTGCTGCACGACATGGGCCCGGGCCTGGCCGACGAGCGCAGCGAATTCAAGGCTTCCGGGCAGGACTGGCGCACCGCGCCGCTCTGGGGCATCGGCCTGAGCGAAACGGTCAGCGGCCACTCCCAGTTCCTCCATGACGGCCGTGCCCGCAACCTGCTCGAGGCCGTGCTCTGGCACGGCGGCGAAGCCCAGGCGGCGCGCAACCATGTACTGACCTTCAATGCCGAGCAACGCGCCGCGTTGCTGGCCTTCCTGAACTCACTTTAAAGCGCAAGGAGCCGGGCATGTTCCGACCCAAACTGTTGTTCACCAGCCTCGCCGCACTCGCCCTCGGTGCCTGTTCGCCACAAGACCCACAGGCCGTGACGTCCGCGGCCATCGCCAAGCAGGTGATCCTGCCGACCTACAGCCGCTGGGTCGAAGCCGACCGCCAGCTGGCCAGCAGCGCCCTGGCCTACTGCGAAGGCAAGACGTCCCTGGAAGCGGCACGCGCCGACTTCCTCAATGCCCAGAAAGCCTGGGCCGAGCTCCAGCCGCTGCTGGTAGGCCCGCTGGCCGAGGGCAACCGCGCCTGGCAGGTACAGTTCTGGCCGGACAAGAAGAACCTGGTGGGCCGCCAGGTCGAGCAACTGGTCGCCGGCGACAAGCCGATCGACGCCGCGGCACTGGGCAAGGCTAGCGTGGTGGTGCGTGGCCTGTCGGCCTACGAATACATCCTGTTCGACAGCAAGCCGGATGTTGCCACCCCGGAACAAAAAGCTCGCTACTGCCCGTTGCTGGTGGCCATCGGCGAACACCAGAAAGCCCTGGCCGAGGAAATCCTCAAGGGCTGGAACAGCACCGACGGCATGCTCTCGCAGATGACCAAGTTCCCCAACCAGCGCTACGCCGACTCCCACGAGGCGATCGCCGACCTGCTGCGTGCCCAGGTCACGGCCCTGGACACCCTGAAGAAGAAGCTCGGTGCCCCCATGGGTCGCCAGAGCAAAGGCATCGCGCAGCCGCTGCAGGCCGAAGCCTGGCGCAGCAGCTCCTCGCTCAAGAGTCTGGAAGCCAGCCTCAAGGCCGCCCAGGCGGTATGGGTAGGCGTCGACAACCAGGGCCTGCGCGGCCTGTTGGGCAAAGACCAGAACGCTCTGGCCGAGAAGATCGACACCGCCTACGCCACGTCGTTGAAACTGCTGGCCGACAACCAGAAGACCCTGGGCGAGCTGCTCGCCGACGACGCTGGCAAGCAGGCCTTGGACAAAATCTACGACAGCCTCAACGCCGTCCACCGCCTGCACGAAGGCGAGCTGGCCAAGGCGTTGAACATCCAGCTGGGCTTCAATGCCAACGACGGTGACTGATCATGTTGCGACGCCAGGCCCTCAAACTCGGTAGCGTGTTGCTCAGCGCCCTGACCCTGGGTGGCTGGAGCCTGCTGCGTAGCAAGGGCAGCGAACCGCTGCTGCTCTCGGCGCGCGATGACGGCGATGGCAAGCATTATGCCGTCGGTTATCGCCTGGACGGCACCCAGGTGTTCGCCACCCAGGTCGCCCAGCGTTGCCACGCCATCATCCACCACCCTGAACGGCCCATCGCCCTGTTCGTCGCCCGCCGCCCCGGCACCGAAAGCTACCTGGTCGACCTGCGTGACGGGCGCCTGTTGCAGACCGTGGCCTCCCAGCCAAACCGGCATTTCTATGGCCATGCGGTGGTCCACAGGGGCGGTGAGTGGCTGTACGCCACCGAGAACGACACCACCGACCCCGGCCGTGGCGTGCTCGGCATCTACCGCTTCGAGGGTGACCGCCTGGTGCACAGCGGCGAGATTTCCACCCACGGCATCGGCCCCCACGAAGTGGCCTGGCTGCCGGACGGCGAAACCCTGGTGGTGGCCAACGGTGGCATCCGCACCGAGGCCGAAAGCCGTGTGGAGATGAACCTCGACGCCATGGAGCCAAGCCTGGTGCTGATGCGCCGCGACGGTACCTTGCTGAGCAAGGAGACCCTGGCCCAGCAGATGAACAGCGTGCGCCACCTGGCCATCGGCAGCGATGGCACCATCGCCGCCTGCCAGCAGTTCATGGGCGATGCCGAGGAAACCGCCGAGCTGCTGGCGATCAAGCGCCCTGGCGAGCCGTTCAAGGCCTTCCCGGTGCCGGAGCGGCAACTGCAGTCGATGGCCCAGTACACCGCCAGCGTGGCCATCCACAGCGACCTGCGCCTGGTCGCGCTGACCGCCCCGCGGGCCAACCGCCTGTTCATCTGGGACCTGGACAACGGTGCCGTGAAGCTGGACGCACCGATGCCCGATTGTGCGGGCGTGGGCGCGGTCAAGGATGGCTTCGTGGTCACTTCCGGCCAGGGGCGTTGCCGCTACTATGATTGCCGCAAGACCGAGCTGGTCGGCCAACCGTTGAACCTGCCGTCCGGGTTCTGGGACAACCACCTGCACCTGGTCTGAGCCATTGGGCTGCTTTGCAGCCCAATGGAATAACCGACCGCCAAGCCGATCCGCCCTTCCCCCTCGTCCAGAAAACAGGCAATACTTCCTTCATCCGCACGTGGGCAGGATCGCCCGTTGTCGTGCCATACGAACAACAACCCTTTTCCAAGGAAGCGGAACTATGCTGCGCCGCCGCATGCTGATCATGTTGGCCGTGGTCCTGCTGATCGTGCTGGCCCTGGGTGGCATCAAGGCGTTCTCGATCTACCAGCAGGTCCAGATGTTCTCCGCCCCGAAACCGCCGGTGAGCGTGGCTGCGGCGTGGGCCGAACAGCGCCAGTGGCAGGAGCGCCTGCCCGCAGTCGGCAGCCTCACGGCCTTGCAGGGCGTGGACCTGAGCCTGGAGGTGGCGGGCACGGTCAAGTCGCTGCACTTCGAGTCCGGGCAGAAGGTCAAGGCCGGCCAGCTGTTGCTGCAACTGGATCACGACCAGGAGACCGCCCTGCTGGGCACCGCGCAGGCCGACTTGGGCCTGGCCAAGGTCGACTTCGGCCGGGGCAGCCAACTGGTCGGCGACTCGGCCATCTCCCGTGGCGAGTTCGACCGCCTCACGGCCCAGTACCGGCGCAATCAGGCGGTCGTCGAGCAATTGAAGGCTTCGCTTGCCAAGAAAAGCATCAGCGCCCCCTTCAGCGGTACCATCGGCATCCGTCAGGTCGACGTGGGCGACTACCTGCCCAGCGGCACCGTCATCGCCACCCTGCAGGACCTTTCCAGCCTGTACGTCGACTTCAACGTGCCCGAACAGGCCCTGCCGCAACTGACGCTCGGCCAGCAGGTGCTGGTACAGGTGGCGGCCTACCCGGGCCAGACCTTCCCAGGCAGCCTCAGCGCCATCAACCCCAAGGTCGACGAGAGCACCCGCAACCTGCTGGTACGTGCGACCCTGGCCAACCCCGACGGCAAGCTGCTGCCCGGCATGTTCGCCAGCCTGCTGGTGCTGCTGCCCAACCCACAGCCACAGGTGGTGGTCCCGGAGAGCGCCATCACCTATACCCTCTACGGCAACTCGGTGTATGTCGTGACCCAGAAGAAAGGCAAGGACGGCCAGGTGGAAAAGAACGCCGATGGCCAGCCGCAGCTGATCGCCGAGCAACGCACGGTCAAGACCGGCGAGCGCCGCGATGGCCTGGTGGTGGTGAGCGAAGGGCTCAAGGCTGGCGAGCAGGTGGTGAGTGCAGGCCAGTTGAAGCTGACCCCAGGCGCCGCCATCCGTATCAGTGCCGACAAGGCGCTCGAGCAGGATGGCCAGGGCGCCGCCGGCGCCGAGTGAGCAGGAGGCAGGCATGGCGTTCACCGACCCGTTCATCCGCCGCCCGGTCCTGGCCAGCGTGGTCAGCCTGTTGATCCTGCTGCTGGGCTTCCAGGCCTGGAGCAAGTTGCAGATCCGCCAGTACCCGCAGATGGAAAACGCGCTGATCACGGTGACCACCGCCTACCCTGGCGCCAATGCCGAGACCATCCAGGGCTACATCACCCAGCCGTTGCAGCAGAGCCTGGCCAGCGCCGACGGCATCGACTACATGACCTCGGTCAGCCGCCAGAACTTCTCGGTGATTTCCGTCTACGCACGCATCGGCGCCGACACCGACCGGCTGTTCACTCAACTGCTGGCCAAGGCCAACGAGGTACGCAACAAGCTGCCCCAGGACGCCGAAGACCCCGTACTGAGCAAGGAAGCGGCCGACGCCTCGGCCCTGATGTACATCAGCTTCTACAGCCAGCAGATGAGCAATCCACAGATCACCGACTACCTGTCGCGGGTGATCCAGCCCAAGCTGGCCACCCTGCCCGGCATGGCCGAGGCCGAGATCCTCGGCAACCAGGTGTTCGCCATGCGCATCTGGCTCGACCCGGTGAAGCTGGCAGGCTTCGGCCTGGCCGCGAGCGATGTGACCGATGCGGTGCGCCGCTACAACTTCCTCTCTGCCGCAGGCGAGGTCAAAGGCGAATATGTGGTCACCAGCATCAACGCCACCACCGAGCTGAAGTCCGCCGAGGCCTTCGCCAAGCTACCGGTCAAGACCGCCGGTGACCGGCGCGTGCTGCTGGGCGACGTGGCACGGGTGGAAATGGGCGCGGAAAACTACGACACGGTCAGCTCCTTCGACGGCACGCCTTCGGTCTACATCGGCATCAAGGCCACCCCGGCGGCCAACCCGCTGGAAGTGATCAAGGAAGTGCGGCGCATCATGCCCACCCTGGAGTCGGAGCTGCCCGCCAACCTCAAGGTCTCCATCGCCTACGACGCCACCTTGTTCATCCAGGCGTCCATCGACGAGGTGATCAAGACCCTCGGCGAGGCGGTGCTGATCGTGATCGTGGTGGTGTTCCTGTTCCTGGGCGCCTTGCGCTCTGTGCTGATTCCGGTGGTGACCATTCCACTGTCGATGATCGGTGTGCTGTTCTTCATGCAGATGATGGGGTATTCGCTGAACCTGCTGACCTTGCTGGCCATGGTGCTGGCCATCGGCCTGGTGGTGGATGACGCCATCGTCGTGGTGGAGAACATCCATCGGCACATCGAGGAAGGCAAGACACCGTTCGAGGCCGCCCTGGAAGGCGCACGGGAAATCGCCATGCCGGTGGTGTCGATGACCATCACCTTGGCGGCCGTGTATGCACCCATCGGCTTCCTCGAAGGCCTGACCGGCGCGCTGTTCAAGGAATTCGCCCTGACCTTGGCGGGCGCCGTGATCATTTCCGGCATCGTCGCCCTGACCCTGTCGCCTATGATGTGCGCCCTGCTGCTGCGCCACGAGCAGAACCCCAGCGGCCTGGCGCATCGTCTGGACGTGCTGTTCGAAGGGCTGAAGGTTCGCTACCAGCGCTTGTTGCACGGCACCCTGGACAGTCGCCCGGTGGTGCTGGTGTTCGCCGTGCTCGTGCTGTGCCTGATCCCGGTGCTGTTGATGTTCACCCACAACGAACTGGCGCCGGACGAAGACCAGGGCGTGATCTTCATGATGAGCAATTCGCCGCAGACAGCCAACCTGGACTACCTCAACGCCTACACCGATGAATTCACACCGCTGTTCAAGACCTTCCCCGAGTACTATTCGTCCTTCCAGATCAACGGCTTCAACGGCGTGCAAAGCGGCATAGGCGGCTTTCTCCTGAAGCCCTGGAACGAGCGCGAACGCACCCAGATGGAGCTGCTGCCGCTGGTGCAGGCCAAACTCGAGGAAATCGGCGGCCTGCAGATCTTCGGCTTCAACCTGCCATCGTTGCCCGGTACCGGCGAAGGCCTGCCGTTCCAGTTCGTGATCAACACCGCCGGCGACTATCCGACGCTGCTGGAGGTGGCCCAACGGGTCAAGGAGCGAGCCCAGGCCTCCGGCAAGTTCGCCTTTCTGGACATCGACCTGGCCTTCGACAAACCGGAGGTGGTGGTGAACATCGACCGGGCCAAGGCCGCGCAGATGGGCGTATCCATGGACGAGCTGGGCGGCACCCTGGCGACGCTGCTGGGCGAAGGGGAAATCAACCGCTTCACCCTCGAAGGGCGCAGCTACAAGGTCATCGCCCAGGTCGAGCGGCCCTACCGGGACAACCCCGGCTGGCTGAACAGCTACTACGTGAAGAACGACCAGGGCCAACTGCTGCCGCTCTCGACCCTGATCAGCGTCAGCGACCGCGCCCGGCCGCGCCAGC
This sequence comes from Pseudomonas sp. p1(2021b), assembly GCF_020151015.1. Taxonomy (NCBI): domain Bacteria; kingdom Pseudomonadati; phylum Pseudomonadota; class Gammaproteobacteria; order Pseudomonadales; family Pseudomonadaceae; genus Pseudomonas; species Pseudomonas sp. p1(2021b). Next base: position 922,137 of record NZ_CP083746.1, on the reverse strand, counting down.
TGAACCAGTTCCAGCAGTTGAACTCAGCGATCATCCAAGGCTTCCCGCTGGTCAGCATCGGCGAGGCGCTGCAGACGGTGCAGGCGATCGCCCGCGAGGAAGCGCCGGAAGGCTTTTCCTTCGACTATGCCGGCGCGGCGCGCCAGTTCGTGCAGGAGGGCAGCGCCTTGTGGGTCACCTTCGGCCTGGCGCTGGCGATCATCTTCCTGGTGCTGGCCGCGCAGTTCGAAAGCTTCCGCGACCCGCTGGTGATCCTGGTGACCGTGCCCTTGTCGATCTGCGGCGCGCTATTGCCGTTGTTCCTGGGGGTCTCCAGCATGAATATCTATACCCAGGTGGGCCTGGTGACGCTGATCGGGCTGATCAGTAAGCATGGCATCCTGATCGTCGAGTTCGCCAACCAGTTGCGTGAGGAAAAGGGGTTGGGCGTGCGCGAAGCGATCGAAGAGGCAGCCGCCATTCGCCTGCGCCCGGTGCTGATGACCACCGCAGCGATGGTGTTCGGCATGGTGCCACTGATTCTCGCCACCGGGGCCGGGGCGGTCAGCCGGTTCGATATCGGCATGGTGATCGCCACGGGGATGTCGATCGGGACCTTGTTCACATTGTTCGTGTTGCCATGCATCTACACACTGCTGGCGCACAGGACGGCGGTACACGCCTGAGTGCCTGCTTCGACCCAATCGCCGGCAAGCCGGCTCCCACAAAATGACACTGCTCCTGAGCGGGACGCTTGCTGGACAGCCATGCCAATACCGCCCAGGCTCCGCTTGCTTCGTGGGAGCTGGCGGAGCCTGCGATGGGCCGCAAAGCGGCCCCTTGAGTCTGGAGGGGCTCCACCGTTCGAGGGCTTGGGGCTGCTTTGCAGCCCATCGCAGGCTGTCGCCAGCTCCCACCGAGATTGCGCCGCTCTCAAGACTTGCGAAATCACTGTGAGAGCCGGCTTGCCGGCGATCGGGCCGGAATGAAAACGCCAGGGGCCCGTCGTGGGCCCCTGGCGTTTTCAACCATCACGCGCTCGCTCACCCGAACGGCCGCAGCCCCTGGCGCATGCCGAACAGGAACAACAACAGGTCGTTGTCCGGCTGGACCCTGACCTGCTGCTTCACCTCACGGGGCACCGCGCACAGCCCCCCGACCTCTGCCTTGCTGAACACCGCGGGACGCGGCTCTTCCCAGGCCGCCACCGCCGCGGTGGTCACCGCCAGTGCAGCCAACAGGAACAAAGCTCGAGCGATTTCTAGTTTCATTGCTCTAACCCTTTGACAGCGCTGCCAAACGCCATCTGGTAAAAATAGAGCAGGGTCTGCCAGTGCGCCTCATTGAATGACGAATGGCGCCGCAACTGGCGAAGATCGTTGTAGGCCGCACGTTGGCAGCTGATGCGCCGCCGGCACTTTTCCAGGTCCAGCAGGGCGACTTCGGCCCGGGCCTGTTCTCCTTCGCCGATGACTTTGACGAATACGTGCTTGCCATACAGGCAACCATGCTGCCAGTGCCCCAGGTGCATGCGCGCCAGATTGTCCGCCAGGTCCTTGAGCAGGCGCTCATGCAGCGCTTGCGGGTAACGCTCCACGGCACCCTCGGCATGCCAGGTGTCCAGGTCGACGAAGCCGTCCAGGGCCTCGCTCACCAACAGCGCCCGCCATTGATGGTCGGCGCCTCGTTCAGCGCCAGCGAAGACAATACGCGGTACGCGCACGCCCAATTGTTCGAAGCTGTGCAAGGCGTCCAGCTCACGTAATACCGTCGGCCGGCCGAAGGGATGGCGCAGGCTGCGGTAGATATGCCCGACCTGGCGCTTGGCATACAGCAACTGCCCACCCGCAGCGGTCAAACGTTGCACGCCACTTTCGCCGCCACGGCGCTGATTGGGCGCTTCGACCCATTCACCCTGCTGGCTCCAGTAGAACTCGAACTGGGAAGCTGTATTGCCGGCCACTGCCATGAAACCTACCCCTTTCGTAATACGTATACCCGCCACATGGCGTAGAACGGCAGGAAGTCCAGGCGATCCTGGATACGGAAACCTGCTGTCATAAATTCTTCTTCGATTGTATCAACTGGTAACACAAAACGATTCTGGTAACTGCCCTGCTCCGCCTTGGCGCTGCGACGGCGCTCGAGTTTCTTGCGACGCCATGCCTTGAAATTGCCATCGACCCACAGCGAGAGGATCACGCTGTCGCGACTAACCCGGTGAAACTCGGAGAGAATCGCCTTGCGATGAGCGGCCTCGCCGATGTGATGGAACAGGCGCATGCAGAAGATGCTGTCGACCGCATTGTCCGGCAGTTGGATATCGAAGGCGGAAGTCTGCAAGGGGCGTACCCGCGACACCACGTCTGCCGGCTGCGAGGCACAGGCGGTCTCGATCATTGCAGCGGAGTTGTCGGCACCGATGATCACTCGATTGGGTTTTTCCGCCAGCAGCGGCCAGAAGCGGCCGGCACCGCATGGCAGGTCCAGCACCAGCCCCGGCTCTCCGGCCAAGGCCAGGGCACGGCGCGCCAATTGCTCGTCGCGTTGGTGCGAGAGGCGACGCGCCAGGCCGTCCTGGTGCTTGAGGAAGTACTCCTGGGCGTGCTGCCGGTCGTACTTCTCGGAAAATTCGAGTTTGATGGGGCTACGCATGGTGCTCTCCTGACTCCAAGTGCGCTCACTCTAGGGCGTCAAGCGTTGGAATCAGGTCATGCGAATGTGAAAATTACGTCAGCCCTGCAAGAGGATATTTCCGAAAAATCAACGGGAAACCGGTATCTGGTCACCGGTTTCACTATCTTCGCCAGGGGTTTTCCCCTGGCTCAGGTCCACCTGGAAACGGCAGCCATGGGGCTGGGTTGCCGTCAGGGTGACCCGCCAGCCCTGGTCATCGCAAATCCGCTGCACCAGCGACAACCCCAGGCCCAGGCCTTCACCACGACGCTCGTCACCGCGCACGAAGGGCCGGAACATGGCTTCGCGCTGTTCTTCCGGGATACCCACGCCGCTGTCCTCGACACTGAAGCCGGCGGGCTCCAGGCTCAGACGAATGTAACCGCTGTCGGTGTAATGGGCGGCGTTACGTAGCAGATTGCCCATCACCGATTGCAGGAACGTGGCGTTATAGAGCACCCGACCGGCGCTGATGCGGCCGTCGTAGTAGAGCGTCAGCCCCTTCTGCTCGATGGTGTCGCGCCACACACCGATCAGGTCGTCGGCCACCTCGCTCAAGGTCGCCTGGGAAGCTACCGCGCCTTCGTCGCGCTGGGCCCGGGCGAGCATCAGGAAGGTCTTGACCAACTCGCGCATTTCCTCGGTCGCCCGGGCGATGCGCTCCACCTGGCTGCGCGAACGACTGTCGAGGTTCGGGTTCTCCATCAGCAATTCGCAGGAGGTGGCCAGCACCATCAAGGGCGTGCGCAGTTCATGGCTCACGTCACTGGTGAACAGCCGCTCGCGGGTCAGGGCATCGCGCAGGCGGCCCAAGGTATCGTCGAAGGCCACCGCCAGCTGGCCGACTTCGTCCGCAGCGTAATCGGGGGCCAAGGGCGGCGCCAGGCCCAGTAACTGGTCACGATGGCGCACCTGTCGGGCCAGGCGGATGACCGGCGCCATCACGCGCCTGGCCAGCAACCAGCCAAGGGTCACGGCCAGCACCAGGCTGAGCATGAACCCTACGACCACGACGGCGAACAGCACCCGCTCGCGCTCTTCGAAGTCGCTCTGGTCCTGCAGCAGTACGTAATGGCGACCGTCGACGATCTCCACCATCGCGTGGTAGGACAACTGGTCACGGAACACTTCATGGAAACCCGGCTTCAGATGGCGCAGGTCCTTGGGCAACTCGAAATCGTCGCGGCCTCCGCTGAAGTAGAACAGCTGGTCAGGGCGCGGCCGATGGCTCCAGTCACTGATACTATCCATACGCAGCAGGCGCTGCAGGTCCCCACCGAGCACGGCGGAAATCAGCCGCTCCTCGACCAGGTGCACGGTGGCGACGATACCGAAGGCGAAGGCGCCGGCCACCAGCGCACTCATCAGCGCGAAAGCGATGATGATGCGCTGGGCAAGGCTCTGCTTAAACTCCATCACGGCCCTCGGCGAGGCGATAGCCGACGCCATGGACGGTATGCAGCAGCGGTTTTTCGAACGGCTTGTCGATCACCTGACGCAGTTGGTGGACATGGCTGCGCAGGCTGTCGCTGTCGGGGCAGTCGTCGCCCCACAAGGCTTCTTCGAGCACCTCGCGGCGCAGCACATGGGGGCTCTTCTGCATCAGCACGGCGAGCAGCTTGAGGCCGACCGGGTTGAGCTTGAGCAGGCGCCCCTGGCGGGTGACCTCCAAGGTATCGAGGTCATAACTCAGGTCCGCGACCTGCAGGGTACGGCGGCCGCCCCCCTGGGAGCGGCGTAGCACCGCCTCGATGCGCGCCGCCAGCTCCGACAGGGCGAACGGCTTGAGCAGGTAGTCGTCGGCACCGGAGCGAAAGCCCTGCAGGCGGTCATCGAGCTGATCGCGGGCGGTCAGCATGATCACCGGGGTATCGCGGCGGGCATCCTCGCGCAGACGCTTGCACAGGGTATAGCCGTCGATGCCCGGCAGCATGATGTCGAGCACGATCAGGTCGTAATGCTCGGTGGCGGCCAGGTGCAACCCGGACAGGCCATCCTGGGCGCAGTCGACGGTGTAGCCTTTCATGCCCAGGTAGTCAGCCAGATTGGCGAGAATATCGCGGTTGTCTTCAACCAGTAGAATGCGCATCGGGGTCTCCTGTGCGGCGCTTTCGCTGTGCGCGGCAGGCGCAGCTTAAGGCCATCGTCGGCGCGGCGCCAGTCTTGGGCAACGATCCTTAAGGCTGACGGATTTTTCACTCATCCTTCACGAACCCAGCATAGCGGCTAGCCGACAATGCCCGGCATTTATGCCCCTGGAGCCGTCATGCAGCAAAATCCCCGCCCCCGCCCGCTCAACCTGTGGTTGTACCTGGGCATCCCGCTGGCCACCGCCGTGGCCTTGATCCTGCTGGAATGGACGTCGCTGGACATGGACGTGGCCAAGCTGGCTTTCGACCCGGTCGCCGGCCAGTTCATCGGCCGTCACAGCTACCTGTTGGAAAACATCCTGCACGACCGGGTCAAGCAGGTGGTCATCGGCCTGGGCCTGCTGTCGATCGTCGCCTTCGTGGCCAGCTGCTTCTGGTCACGGCTGTTCGGCTGGCGTCGCGAGCTGGGCTGCCTGGTATTGTCGCTGGCGTTGTCCACCGCCTTCGTCACCCCGCTCAAGGCCGCGACCGAGGTGCAGTGCCCGTGGAGCCTGAGCCAATTCGGTGGCAAGGAGACCTACAGCAAACTGCTCGAACACCGCCCGGCCACAGACAAGCCCGGGCGCTGCTGGCCTGGCGGCCATGCGGCGACCGGTTTCAGCCTGTTCGCCCTGTTCTTCGTCCTGCGCGACCGGCGCCCACGCCTGGCGCGCGCCGCCTTCGTGCTGGCGTTCACCACCGGCACGGTACTGTCGATCGGGCGCATGCTGCAGGGCGCGCATTTCTTGTCGCACAACCTGTGGACAGCGGTGTTCTGCTGGATGATCGGGCTGGGGTGCTATTACCTGGTGCTGTATCGCCGGGGAGCCGTGACGGTGCCCGAAGCGCAACGTAGCGTTGCCTGAATGAACGGGGGCGCTTTGCGCCCCTTTCGCGGCACAAGGCCGCTCCTACAAAAAAGCGCACTTTCCTGTAGGAGCGGCCTTGTGCCGCGAAAAACCGCAACAAAAAGCCCCGCACAAGGCGGGGCTTTTTGTTACAGCAGGGGTAAGGCTGGCTTACATCATGCCGCCCATGCCACCCATGCCGCCCATGTCTGGCATGCCGCCAGCTGCTGGCTTGTCTTCCGGCAGGTCGGCAACCATCGCTTCGGTGGTGATCATCAGACCGCCGATCGAAGCTGCGGCTTGCAGGGCCGAACGGGTGACCTTGGCTGGGTCCAGGATACCCATCTCGATCATGTCGCCGTATTCGCCGGTAGCAGCGTTGTAGCCGTAGTTGCCCGAACCTTGCTTGACCTTGTCAGCGACAACGCTTGGCTCGTCGCCGGCGTTGGCAGTGATCTGACGCAGCGGGGCTTCGACCGAGCGACGCAGCAGCGCGATACCGACGTTCTGGTCTTCGTTCTCGCCCTTGAGGTCGGCAACGGCTTGCAGGGCGCGCACCAGGGCAACACCACCGCCAGGCACCACGCCTTCTTCGACGGCTGCACGGGTAGCGTGCAGGGCGTCTTCGACGCGAGCCTTCTTCTCTTTCATTTCGACTTCGGTGCCAGCACCGACCTTGATCACGGCAACACCGCCAGCCAGCTTGGCCAGACGCTCTTGCAGCTTCTCACGGTCGTAGTCCGAGGAAGTCTCTTCGATCTGGGCACGGATCTGCTTGACGCGTGCTTCGATGTCGGCATCGGAACCGGCGCCGTCGATGATGGTGGTGTTTTCCTTGGACAGGATGACGCGCTTGGCGTTACCCAGGTGCTCCAGGGTGGTGGTTTCCAGGGTCAGGCCGATTTCCTCGGAGATGACCTGGCCGCCAGTCAGGGTGGCGATGTCCTGCAGCATGGCCTTGCGGCGGTCGCCGAAGCCAGGTGCCTTGACAGCAGCGACCTTGACGATGCCGCGCATGTTGTTGACCACCAGGGTGGCCAGGGCTTCGCCTTCGACGTCCTCGGCAACGATCAGCAGCGGACGGCCGGCCTTGGCAACGGCTTCCAGAACAGGCAGCAGCTCGCGGATGTTGGAGATCTTCTTGTCGACCAGCAGCAGCAGCGGGCTTTCCAGCTCGGCAACCATGGTGTCCGGCTTGTTGATGAAGTACGGCGACAGGTAGCCACGGTCGAACTGCATGCCCTCGACGACGGACAGTTCGTTTTCCAGGCCCGAGCCTTCTTCAACGGTGATCACGCCTTCTTTACCGACTTTTTCCATGGCTTCGGCGATGATTTCACCGATGGAGGTGTCGGAGTTGGCGGAGATGGTACCTACCTGGGCGATGGCCTTGGAGTCGGCGCATGGCTTGGACAGGTTCTTCAGCTCGGCGACGATGGCGGCGGTGGCCTTGTCGATACCGCGCTTGAGGTCCATCGGGTTCATGCCGGCAGCAACGGCCTTCAGGCCTTCGTTGACGATGGCCTGGGCCAGGACGGTAGCGGTGGTGGTGCCGTCACCGGCAGCGTCGTTGGCCTTGGAAGCGACTTCCTTGACCAGCTGGGCGCCCATGTTCTCGAAGGCGTCCTTCAGCTCGATTTCCTTGGCGACGGAAACACCGTCCTTGGTGATGGTCGGCGCGCCGAAGCTCTTGGCCAGGACCACGTTGCGGCCTTTCGGGCCCAGGGTCGCTTTTACGGCGTCAGCCAGAACGTTGACACCAACCAGCATTTTCTTACGAGCGGAATCGCCGAATTTTACGTCTTTAGCAGCCATGATCGTTTATTCCTTGAAAAATCTTTGGAGTAACGGGAAGTCGGGGAAATCAGCCTTCGATGACGGCCAGGATTTCGTTTTCAGCCATGACCAGCAGGTCTTCGCCATCGACTTTCACGGTGTTGCTGCCCGAGTAAGGGCCGAAAACCACTTTGTCACCCACTTTCACGGCCAGCGCGCGTACTTCGCCGTTGTCCAGGATGCGACCGGTGCCGACGGCGACGACTTCGCCGCGGTTTGGTTTTTCAGCGGCCGAACCCGGCAGGACGATACCGCCAGCGGTTTTCGATTCTTCTTCGCTGCGACGGATGACGACGCGGTCATGCAGAGGACGAAGCTTCATTGTCGATCTCTCCCAAATTGTGGTTTTCATCGGCCGGTGTCGATACCGGCGGGTTGATACGGTCCGGCGTTGCCGGTCGGGGCTCGCCCGGGCGAACCCCGTATATATGTCTGGTGTTGCCACCAGAAACCTTGCGGTGACCCATACATGTGGTCGGCGAAATCAATTACAAGGCTTGGTACGTAAAAATTTTTTCAGGCGAAAAAACTGGGCCGCTTCGCGCCCCTTTCACGGCACAAGGCCGCTCCTACATGAACACGCTTGCCTCTGTAGGAGCGGCCTTGTGCCGCGAACGGGGCGCGAAGCGGCCCCAGCAGAATTACTTGTCGCGACGTTCGTACTCGCCCTCGATCACATTCGGGCGATGACCACCGTCACGCGGCTGCGCCTGGAACGGGTCGTCCTGGAAGGCGCGTTGGCGCATGGCCTGGGCTTCGGCGCGTTGGCGCATCTTGCGTGCGGCCAGGTGACGGGTGAACGGCAACAGGCACAGCAGGCCCAGCACGTCACTGATGAAGCCGGGCAGCAACAGCAGGCCGCCACCGACGGCCAGCATCATGCCCTGGAACATGTCCTCGGCGGGCAGTTCGCCGCGCTGCAGGCTTTCACGGGCACGCAGGGCGGTCGCGAGGCCTGCCACGCGCATTACCAGCACACCCAGGGCGGAACCGGCGATGATCAGCAGCAGCGCCGGAAAGAAACCGATGGCGGCGCTGACCTTGACGAAGACGAACAGCTCCAGCACCGGAAAAATCAGGAACAGCAGTAGAAAGGCACGCATTCAAGGGATCCTCGGCGGAAGAAAACCTTCCAGTAAGACCATCAGATGGATGCGTCTGCGCCTGTTTTCAACCCTCGACCTTCGCCGCAACCGGCCATTGGTCGGCGCGGGCCAGCAAAACCAAGGCTTCGCGAACCTGTATCGGGGTGTTGCAAACACTGGGAAACGCCAGCCAGTGAATACCCTGGCCGATCCGCAAGTGCATGCCCTCGCTGTCGATGCCCACCAGTTGCGCCGGCGCCGTGCGCGGCAGGTTGGTGAGCTCGACGTAGTGGGCGATGGCATTGGCATGGTCGTTGTTCATGTGCTCGATCATGCTCGCCTCGACTTGGCCGGCGAAGGGGTTGGCCAGGGTCACCTGGTCGAGCCAGTGGATCGCGCCGAAGCCGCCGATGTAGCGGTGGCGAGCCGGCTCCAGGACCCAGAAGTCGAAATCGTGCGCCTTGTGGTAGTTCGCCGCATCCGGGAAGTAGCGGTAGTAGCGCTCGGCCGCCGCCTCGATGGCGGCTTCGTCGGTGAGCTTGCGGGCCTGCGCCATGATCGTCAGCCGCCCCACGGCCTGGACATCTTCGGCATCGCGCTCGCCCACCAGCAGCGAGCACTTGGCGTCCTTCTGCAGGTTATGGGTGTGCTGGGCGATACGGCTGATCAGGATCAGCGGGTGGCCATCGCCGTCCAGGCAGTACGGCACCACCGAACCGAAGGGGAAACCGGGCATGGACTTGGAGTGGGTCGAAAGGACGCCACGGTATTCCTTGAGCAGCAGTTCCCGGGCGGGGCGGATGGCATTGTTACTCACGAAGCGCGCTCCTGGGCGGCGGACTGGATGCGGACAAGATAAGCATTATCACTGCCCACTGCCAATCGCTGCCTTGTCACACCCGTTGCAGGCGCGAGTCACCTTGTGCCCTACCAGGTCACCCCGAAGCCGGCGGTGTAACGGGTCTTGTCCAGGTCGCTGTCCCGGGTTCCGCTGATGATGTCTTTCTCCGCCTTGAGGTTGAGCGAGGCCCATTCGGTGACCTTGTAGCGCAGGCCCGCCTCGGCATCCAGCGAGTAATCCGCCACGCCACCCAGAGGCTTGCCGAATTCGCCATTGGTGAAGATCTCGACGCTCTTGCCGATCAGGTAGCGGTTGTAGTCCCACTTCAGCGCCGCGGAATAGAAGTTGTCCTTGCCACCGTCCCGGTATTCGAAGTCGGTGCGGTTGATCAGCGAACCGAGGGAGAACGCCCCCAGCTCGTCGTCCCAGAACTGGTAGCCCGGGCCCGTACCGACGGTGCGCTGGCGCGCCAGGTCCTCGATGTGGTCGCGCTTGTATTCCATGCGCCCCTGCCAGAACCACTGGTCGGTGATGAAACGGTCCAGGGCGTATTCAGCGCTCCAGTTGTTGGTGGTGGTGACGTCGTCCTTGGTCTCGCGGTTGTATTCGCCTTCGGCATTGTGCCGCCAGCGACCATGGCGCGCGGTGGTCTTGAAGCTGACGTCGTAGTCGTCGGTATCGTTCTCGGCGCGCTTGTAGTCCATGGCTACATCGACATTGCCCTTCCACAGGAAGTCCTCGACCAGTGGCCTGGGCTTCATGATCTGTTCGATGCTCGCCAGGTCCACGGTCTTGGGCGCCTCGCCATTGGCCAGGGTCACCTTGCCCGGCTCGGCAGCCTTGAGCGACTTGGTCTTCTCGCCGTTGTAGGCGTCCTGCTTGACCAGCAGTTCCTGGTCGCTTTCCAGGGTCTGCACTTCTTTCCAGTCCAGGGCGATGGAACCGCCATACGGGGTTTCCAGCAACAACTTGCCGCCATCGAAGACCTTGATCTTGCCGCTGAGCCTGTCGCCGTTCTTCATCCACACGGTGTCGGCGAGCGCCGGCGCGCAGAGTGAAGCGGCAAGGATGCATAGCAGGGTTCTAGAATACATAAGCTGACTACGGGTTCGATTTACCAAAAAAAGCCGGGCATTATCCAGATCACCACGACCAGAGCAAGGACAGACCCAGACCATGCCGTTGAGTTCCACTCTCATTTACCCCGACCGCCGGTCCGCTTTCATCCACAGGCCAGGGCTGCAGTGATGCCGGCGCCCCCTTCTGGGCCAGCGGAAGATGCCGAAGGCCGACGAATGGCGCTTTATTCGGTACTGGGCCAGATTCCCCCCGGCAAGGTCGTCAGCTATGGCCAGCTGGCCGAGCTGGCCGGCCTGGGGCGTGCAGCCCGCTGGGTCGGGCGCACCCTCGGGCAGCTCCCGGTGGACACCCGCCTGCCGTGGCACCGAGTGGTGGGTGCAGGCGGCCGCCTGAGCCTGGCGCTGGGCACGCCATCGGGGGATGAACAGCGTGCTCGCCTGCGTGCAGAAGGCGTTGCAGTCGTGAACAATCGCGTCGATATGTCGCGTCATGGCTGGCGTCCGATGGAGCACAGCGGTTAGAGTGCGCGCTTTGTTTTCGCAAATGTTGAGGCAGATGTTGGCCCATGCCCCGTAAAACCTGGCGCGCTGCGCTCGCTGCCTATGCCAGCCCGTCGACCTTGGTGCTTTTGCTGCTTGGATTCGCTGCCGGCCTGCCCTACATGCTGGTGTTTTCGACGCTTTCCGTATGGCTTCGGGAAGCGGGTGTCGCACGCGAGACCATCGGCTATGCCAGCCTGATCGGCCTTGCCTACGCGTTCAAATGGGTCTGGTCGCCGCTGCTGGATCAATGGCGCCTGCCGGTGCTCGGTCGTCTTGGCCGGCGCCGCTCCTGGCTGTTGCTGTCGCAGGCCCTGGTCGTGGTCGGCCTGGTCGGCATGGGCTTGTGCGATCCACAGAAACACCTGTCCTGGCTGATCGCCCTGGCCGTGCTGGTGGCCTTCGCCTCGGCGACCCAGGACATCGCCGTGGATGCCTACCGCCTGGAAATCGCCGATGACCAGCGCCAGGCCGCCCTGGCTGCCAGCTACATGGCCGGCTACCGTGTCGCGGCCCTGCTCGCCACGGCCGGTGCGCTGTTCTTCGCCGAATGGTTCGGCTCCACCGGCTTCAGCTACCTGCACAAGGCCTGGACCGGCACCTATGTGCTGTTCGGCGTACTGATGCTACCTGCGGTGTTCACCACCCTGGTGATGCGCGAGCCGCCCGTGCCGATGCGCACCCAGCTGTCGGCTGCGCGCTACGGCCTGGTCCATCAGCTGGCCTCGGTGTTCGTGCTGATCATTCTGCTGGTGTCGGTGCCGGCGAGCTTCACGCAGATGTTCAATACCGGCTGGTCCAGCGTGATTGCCGGTGATGCGACCATGCTCGACCTGCTGCTCGAGGATCGTGCCTTCCTGCGCCTGATCCTCTATGTGCTGCTGACCTGGGCTTGCCTGTCCTCCCTGGGCCGAAGAGGCCTGGCGCCGGTGTTGACGCCGGTCAACGACTTCATCCTGCGTTATCGCTGGCAGGCGTTGCTGCTGCTCGGGCTGATCGCTACCTATCGCATGTCCGACACCGTGATGGGCGTGATGGCCAATGTGTTCTACATCGACCAGGGCTTCACCAAGGACCAGATCGCCAGCGTCAGCAAGATCTTCGGGCTGGTCATGACACTGGTCGGCGCCGGGGCTGGCGGCCTGCTGATCGTGCGCTTCGGCATCCTGCCGATCCTGTTCATCGGTGGCGCAGCCTCGGCGGCGACCAACATTCTGTTCCTGATGCTGGCCGACATGGGCCCGAACCTGGAAATGCTGGTGGTCACCATCTCCCTCGACAACTTCAGCTCGGGCCTTGCCACTTCGGCATTCGTGGCCTACCTGTCGAGCCTGACCAACCTGAAGTTCTCGGCCACCCAGTACGCACTGCTCAGCTCGATCATGCTGCTGCTGCCGCGTCTGATCGGCGGTTACTCAGGGGTGCTGGTGGAGAAGTTCGGCTACCACGATTTCTTCCTGATCACCGCTCTGCTGGGCGTACCGACGCTGATCCTGATCGCCCTGCACTGGCACCAGGAGGCCGGGCGTGGCAAGCCGGCGCCTGTGGATAATTCCGCGGCCGAGCGGCCTTGAGCTCTGGGGGCTGCGGTGCAGCCCACGCGGGACAAGCCCGCACCTATAGAAGGGTGAGGTCCCTGTAGGAGCGGGCTTGCCCCGCGAAACGGCCCCCGGATCCTAGACCACAGCGCCTTGGTCCCGACGCCCGCCTACCACAAACCATAACGGCCACAGCGCCAACGCTCCGGCAAGGCCGGCCCCCAGGGCAAAGTGCACCAGGCTCGCCCCCGCCCCCAGCATCGCCAGCACCGCGCCACCGAGCCCCAGCAGGGCGATGGTGATCATCCCCAGCATCGCCGATACCAGCCCCTTGCTCTGCTCGCTGGCGAACAGCGTCATGCGATACAACACCGCATTGGCCACACCCAGGCCCAACGCATACAGCGACATGCCCGCCACCAGACTGGTCACCGTCGGCCAGTACCAGGTCGCCAGCGCCATCAGGCAAAGCCCTGCCAGGTACGGCCAGAGCGCCCCACGTACCAGACTGGCCAAGGGGTAGCGGTCGGCGATACGGTTGATGATCAGGTTGCCCAGGATCAGCCCACCGAATACCGGCAACTGCCACAAGGCGTACTCCATCGTGCTCAAACCTTCGTCGGTGATCAGCAACACCGGCGACAGGCCGATCCAGCCGATCAGCGGCAAGCCCACCAGCCCGAGCGCTGCACTGCCCGCGACGAAGCGAGAGTTGCCCAGCAGCTGGCCATAACCGGCGAGCAACGGCAGCAGGTGGATCGGCGTGAACGGCAGGCGCGAGCCATCGCGGCGCTCCACGCCCAGGGTCTCCGGCATCAACCGGTAGAGCAGCGCCCAGGTCAGCACAGCGCCCACGGCAAACGCCACGAACAACCAGCGCCAATCCAGCCATTGCAGCATCAGGGTCCCCACCAGCGGCCCCAGCAGCGGCGACAACAGGGCGATGTTGGCCAACAGGGCCATCATGCGCACGGCATCGGCTTCGCTGAAGGCCTCGTTGAGCGCCGGGTAGCTGACCGTCACCACGAAGCCCAGGCCAATGCCCTGCAACAGGCGCAGCAGGTTGAACAGGCCAATGTCGTGCACCCAGTAGGTGGCCAGGCACGCCAGGCCGAACAACGCACAACCAGCCAGCAGCAGCGGCCGCCGCCCATAGCGGTCGGCCAGGGGGCCGATCAGCCACTGCAGCAGCACGCCACCGAGCAGGTACAGGTTCAGGGCATGGGGAATGTATTCGGGGCTGGCCTTCAGATCGTCGACCACCACCGGCATGGCGGGCATGACCGCGTCGCTGGCCAGGTAGGTCAGCAATTCGAACAGGGCCAGGGTCAGCCCGAACAGCAAGGCACGCAGGGGCGTGATGTACAGCAATGGTTTCATGATCGAAGACAGCTTGGAAAACAGGAGGGGCCAGCCTATATGCCAGAAACGGCGGGGCGAGGCTGTGAACAAGTGTAATGGCTACCAACGCATCGCGGGGCAAGCCAACCCCCACACGACTCTGTAGGAGCGGGCTTGCCCCGCGAAGGGCTGCAAAGCAGCCCCGGGAACAACGACCTTATTGCGCAGCCGCTTCCTGCACCACGCGGATCACCCGCTGCGGGAACGGAATGTCGATACCCTCGGCCTTCAGACGATCACGGGCATGCTCGTTGAGCATGAACATCACGCTCCAGTAGTCGGCGGTGTTGACCCAGGCACGCAGGGAGACGGTAATGGCGCTGTCGCCCAGGGTCGACACCACGGCTTCCGGAGCCGGGTCCTGCAGCACGCGCGGGTCCTTGGCCAACTCCAGCAGTACGTTGCGCGCCTTCTGCAGGTCCGCGTCGTAATCCACACCGACATCGAACACCACCTTGCGGGTCGGCTGGCGGTTGTAGTTGGTGATGATGCCGTTGGACAGGCTGCCGTTGGGCATGATCACGGTCTTGTTGTCACCGGTGCGCAGCACGGTGTGGAAGATCTGGATGCTGTCGACGGTACCGCTCACGCCCTGGGCTTCGATCCAGTCGCCGATGCGGAACGGGCGGAACAGCAGGATCAATACGCCACCGGCGAAGTTCGCCAGGCTGCCTTGCAGGGCCAGGCCAATGGCCAGGGTGGCACCACCGATGGCCGCCACGAACGAGGTGGTCTCGATGCCGATCATCGAAGCCACGCTGATGGCCAGCAGCACCTTGAGCACGATATTGGCGATCGTGCTGATGAAGCCCTGCAGCGCAAGGTCGGGGTTGCGCAGGCCGACCAGGCGGCCCAGGCGGTTGCTGATCTTGTTGGTCACCCACCAGCCGATACCCAGGGTCACCAATGCCAGCAGCACGCGGCTGCCGTATTCCATGATCAACGGGATCCAGGTCTGCGACTGGCGGACGAGCTGGTCGACTTCAGCGTTCAAATCCATCTATTTCATCTCCTGATGCCGAACGGCACGTACACGAAAAAAACAGGCCGCGAAGATCTCGCGGCCCCAGGTTCCAATGGACATCACTAGGCCATCAAGGTTCCTGCTTCACAAACGGTCAGTCGCGGAAGTTGTTGAACTGCAGCGGCATGTCGAATTCCTTGGTGCGCAGCAGGGCGATGGCTTCCTGCAGGTCGTCGCGCTTCTTGCCGGTGACCCGCACCTGCTCGCCCTGGATGGCGGCCTGGACCTTGAGCTTGGCGTCCTTGATGGTAGCGACGATCTTCTTGGCCAGTTCTTTATCGATACCCTCGCGGAACTTGGCTTCCTGCTTCATTTCCTTGCCGGAGGGGTAGGCATCCTTGACTTCCAGGCATTTGACGTCGATCTTGCGCTTGACCAGGGCCAGGCGCAGGATCTCGATCATCGCCTCGAGCTGGAATTCCGCCTCGGCGGTCAGGAGCACGGTCTGCTCCTTGTCCTTGAACTCGAAGCTGCCCTTGCCCTTGAGGTCGTAGCGACGGTCCAGTTCCTTCACCGCGTTGTCCACGGCGTTGGTGACTTCGTGCTTGTCCAGTTCCGATACCACGTCGAACGAAGGCATGGTTGTTCTCCAAAATAAAAGCGCGCTCGGTCGGATGGAGCGCGCCAGGTTTGACGGTTAAAATGCGGGCTCATTATAACGGGTTGCGAAACGCAGATGAGCAGCACCTGGCATATTCTCGGCGCCGGTAACCTCGGCAGCCTCTGGGCCTGCCGCCTGGCCCGCGCGGGCAAGGCGGTGCGCCTGGTCCTGCGTGACGAACAGCGCGTGGCCGCCTACCAGGCCGTCGGCGGCCTGACCCTGGTCGAGCATGACCAGGCCAGCCACTATGCGATCCCGGCCGAGAGCCCCGGCGCCCATGGGCCGATCCATCGCCTGCTGGTGGCCTGCAAGGCCTATGATGCCGCCCCCGCCGTGGCCCGCCTGGCACCGCGCCTGGCCGAAGGCGCCGAGCTGGTGCTGCTGCAGAACGGCCTGGGCAGCCAGGACGAAGTCGCCGAGCAGGTGCCTCGGGCCCGCTGCATCTTCGCCTCGAGCACCGAAGGCGCCTTTCGCGAGGACGACTGGCGCGTGCGCTTCGCCGGCCAAGGCTTCAACTGGCTGGGCGACCCTGCCAACCCTGCCGTGCCGGAGTGGTTCGACGACCTGGGCGATGCCGGCATCCCTGCCGAATGGACCGTGGATATCCTCACCCGCCTGTGGCGCAAGCTGGCGCTCAACTGTGCGATCAACCCGCTGACCGTGCTTCACGATTGCCACAACGGTGGCTTGCTGGAGCACCTGGGCGAGGTGTCCATCCTGTGCGAGGAACTGGCCGAACTGCTGCGGCGCTGCGGCCAACCCCAGGCTGCCGAAGCGCTGGGCGAGGAAGTGCAGCGGGTCGTGCTGGCCACGGCAGCCAACTACTCTTCCATGTACCAGGACGTTCGTCATGGCCGGCGCACCGAGGTGCACTATCTGCTCGGCCATGCCTGCCGGACCGCAGCCCGCCATGGCCTGGGCCTGCCGCACCTGGAACGCCTGCACCAGCGCCTGGTCGATAGCTTGCAGGCCCGTGGCCTGCCCAGCGACTGACGCTGCCCCATCAACCGCACAGAGGACACCGCCTCGCCCATGACCCTGCGCCAACGCCTGGAAAACCTCCCGGTCGGGCAGAAACTGCTGGCGGCCTTGCTGGTACTGCTGGTCACCATCCTGCTGGTAGCCAACCTGGCGTTCATCAGCGCCGCCTATTGGATCACCCAGGAAAGCATGGCGCCCCAGGCCCTGCACACCATCGGCCGGCTGGTATCCAACCCACAGCTGTCGGCGCGCGCCGGCGACTCGCAGGAGGCGGCCAGCGCACTGCTCAAGGAACTGGACAGCTACTCTCCCCTGCGCGCCGCCGCCCTCTATGGCGGCGATGGGCGCATGCTCGCACAGCTGCAACATGGCGACCCGCTGGCGCTGCCCAAGCGTTTTCGCAACATCAGCGGCTGGCGCATGATGGAATTTCGCAGCACCCAACTGATCCCCCTGCCCCGCGAAGGCAAGCCCCCGGCCCACCTGCTGCTGGTCGCCAGCAGCGAACTGCCGACGGCCTTCTACACGGGCACCCTCACCGCGAGCCTGGCGATCCTGGTCTTCAGTGTGCTGCTGTGGTTGCTCATCGCTCGGCAGATCAAGCGCCTGATCACCGAACCGATCAACCAGCTCGAGGAACTGAGCCGCCAGGTCACCCGTGAGGAAAGCTACGCCCTGCGCGCCCAACGCGGCAACGACGACGAGATCGGCAGCCTGGCCAACGCCTTCAATACCATGCTCTCGCGCATCGAGGCCCGCGAGCAGCAGCTCAAGCGCACCCGCGACGAATTCCAGATGGCCTATGACCAGGCCCAGGGCCTGGCCGAAGAAACGCGGCACACCAACCGCAAGCTGGAACTGGAAGTCCAGGTGCGCAGCAAGATCGAGAAGAAGCTCACGGGCTTCCAGAACTACCTCAACAGCATCATCGACTCCATGCCTTCGGCCCTGATCGCCCTCGATGAACAGCTCTACGTGACCCAGTGGAACCATGAAGCCACGGTGCTCTCCGGCACACCGCTGGATGAGGCGCTGAACCAGCCGATCTTCATCGCCTTCGAGCCGCTCAAGCCGTTCCTTCCGCAACTCAAGGAAAGCGTGGAGAAACACCGCGTGGCGAAGATCGAACGGGTCACCTGGCCCAAGGGCGAGGACGTGCGCCACTACGCCCTGACCTTCTACCCGTTGACGGGCGGCGGAGGGCGTGGCGTGGTGATCCGCATCGACGACATCACCCAGCGCCTCTCGCTGGAAGAGATGATGGTGCAGTCGGAGAAGATGCTCTCGGTGGGCGGGCTCGCCGCGGGCATGGCCCACGAGATCAACAACCCCCTGGGGGCCATCCTGCACAACGTGCAGAACATCCGCCGACGGCTGTCGCCGGAGCTGCCTCGCAACCAGGAGCAGGCGGCCGAGCTGGACATCGACCTGCCCAGCGTCAACCGCTACCTGGAAAGCCGCGAGGTACCCCAACTGCTCGATGGCATCCAGCAGGCCGGCGCGCGCGCAGCGAAGATCGTCACCCACATGCTCAGTTTCAGCCGCCGCAGCAACCGTCAGCTGGCGCCCTGCGATCTGCCGGCGCTGATCGACCAGGCCGTGGAAATCGCCGGCAACGACTTCGATTTGGCCATCGGCTTCGACTTCAAGGGCCAACACATCGTGCGTCAATTCGACCCGGCGCTCGGGCCAGTACCCTGCACGGCCAACGAGCTGGAGCAGGTGCTGCTCAACCTGCTCAAGAATGCCGCCCAGGCCATTCACCAGCGCCCGCAACCCAGCGAACCGGGGCGCATCACCCTGCGCACCCGGCTCAACCCGCCGTGGGCGGAAATCCAGGTGGAAGACAATGGCGTCGGCATGCCCGAAGCCGTACGCAAGCGAACCTTCGAACCGTTCTTCACCACCAAGGAGATTGGGCAGGGCACCGGCTTGGGCTTGTCGGTCTCGTATTTCATCATCACCAACAACCACAAGGGGCAAATGGAAGTGCATTCCGCCCCCGGCCAGGGTACCTGCTTCACCTTGCGCCTGCCCCTTGGCCAACCGGCGCCGACGGCACCGGGTACCACGGAGGCATGACATGGGCTATCGCCTGTCGAAGATCTACACCCGCACCGGCGACAAAGGCGAGACCGGCCTGGGCGATGGGCGCCGGGTGCCCAAGGACCACCCGCGTATCGAGGCCATCGGCGAGGTGGACAGCCTCAACAGCCAGTTGGGCCTGTTGCTCGCAGGGCTCGCCGCAGAAGGGCTGGAAGAAGTGATCGAGGTCCTGTCGCCCTGCCAGCACCGGTTGTTCGACCTGGGGGGCGAGTTGGCGATGCCCAGCTACCAGGCACTGAACGCCATGGAAGTCGAACGGCTGGAAGAAGCGATCGACCGCTGGAACGAAGAACTCGGGCCGTTGAAGAATTTCATCCTGCCCAGTGGCTCGGCGCTGGTGGCCCAGGCCCATGTATGCCGGAGCCTGGCACGCAGCGCGGAGCGGCGTTGCCAACAGCTGAATGGGCTCGAGCCGCTGGAGGGGGTCGGGTTGGCGTATATCAACCGATTGTCAGACCTGCTGTTCGTGGCGGCCCGGATCATCGGGCGGCGGCAGGGGGTGGCCGAAGTGTTGTGGCAGGCGGCAGCCAGGCCGCAAGCCTGATATTACCGGCCCTATGCGGTGTAGGAGCGGCCTTGTGCCGCGAAAGGGCCGCACAGCGGCCCCCTTGCCTCAGACCTCAGGCCAGAAGGCCCGAATCCCCGCGACACCTTGGGCTCCCACACTCCAGGCCCGCTCCCGCTCAGCGGCCCCTACGCCCCCGAGCAGGAATACCGGGTGGTTGATGCCCTGAATCAAACGCTCCGCGTCTTCCCAACCCAGCGGCGCCGCATCCGGATGAGTCTGGGTAGCCTGCACCGGCGACAGGGTGACGAAATCCACGCCCATCTGCTCGGCCAGGGCCAACTCCTCGGCATCGTGGCAGGACGCCGCCAGCCAGCGCGCCTTGGGGAAGGGGCGACCATTGGCAGCGTACTTGCGCAGTTGTGCCGAGGTCAGGTGCCAGCCGGCGGAGGGGAAATCGCCCAACCACTCCAACGGCCCCTTGAGCATCAACTGGGCCTTGCCGGCACACAGGCCGACCGCATCCACCGCCACGTCGCGATACTTGGGGTCGTACATGTCCGGTGCACGCAGCTGGATCAGGCGGATGCCGTTGGCGATGGCCTTCTGGATACCGCGCAGCAGTTGCGGCGCGTCCAGCCCGTCCGGGGTGATCAGGTACTGGTCTGGCAGGCGGGCGGCCGCCACGATCGGCGTGTTGGCCTCGGGGAAGTCGTACTGCCCCAGATCCCGGGTCGCCACCCAGGCCAGCGGCTGGCCCTCGGCGCCATGGGGCTCGCCGGTGAAACCGTCGACCTCACGGACATCCAGCAGCACCTGCTTGTCTGGGTAATCATGGCTGACCTTGATCAGCGGCCGGGAACGGGTCACCTCGATGCCCAGTTCCTCGCGCAGCTCACGGGCCAGCGCCGCCTCGACGGCCTCGCCCTCCTCCACCTTGCCGCCGGGGAACTCCCACAGGCCGCCCTGGTGCTGGGTGTCGGCGCGTCGAGCGATCAGGATGCGCCCATCGGTACCACGAATGACTGCTGCTACGACATGAATCCGCTTCACCCTTCACGCTCCGCCAGGCCTGCCTTCTGCCAGGCCTGGAAGGCCGGCCACTGGTAGATGGTCTCGATGTAGGTCGCCGCTTGCGCGGGCACTTCGACGCGGTAGGTACGCAGGCGCACAGCCACCGGGGCGAAGAAGGCGTCGGCCAGGCTCGGCTTGCCGAACAGGAACGGGCCGCTTTCCTTGGCCGCCAGCCGGCATTCGGACCACAGGGCGACCATACGGTCGATATCCACCTGGACATCCAGCGGGATGCTTTCCAGGCCCTCGTCGCGAGACAGGTCGAATGGCATGGCACTGCGCAGGGCCATGAAGCCGCTGTGCATCTGCGCGCAAGCCGAGCGGGCCAGGGCACGGGCAGTGACGTCGGCCGGCCACAGCTGGGCGTCGGGGTGGCGCTCGGCCAGGTACTCGGCGATGGCCAGGGAATCGGCGATCACACCATGCTCGGTCTTGAGCAGCGGCACCTTGCCACTGGTCGAGAACTCGAGGATGCGCTTGCGGGTGTCGGGCTGGTTCAGCTTGATCAGCGTTTCTTCATAGGGCACGCCAGCCAGCTCCAGGGCCAGCGCGCCACGCAGCGACCAGGAGGAGTACAGCTTGTCGCCGATGATCAGGTGATAGCTCATGGTTCGGCTCCATCGGTTTGGGATTTTGCGGCTGCCTTGCAGCCCATCGCGGCACAAGGCCGCTCCTACCTGGGCCCTGTAGGAGCGGCCTTGTGCCGCGAAAGGGCCGCGACGCGGCCCCAGCTGAATCAGGTGCGGTATTCAGCGTTGATCTTCACGTACTCGTGGGACAGGTCGGTGGTCCAGATGGTTTCGCTGCATTGGCCACGGCCCAGCTCGATGCGAATGGTGATTTCCTCCTGGGCCATCACCTTGGACCCCTGCTCCTCGGTATAGCTCGGGCTACGGCCACCCTTGCTGGCGATGCAGACGTCATCGAGGAACACGTCGATCAGGCTGACATCCAGCGCCGGTACGCCGGCACGGCCGACCGCGGCGAGGATGCGGCCCCAGTTGGGGTCGGAGGCGAACAGCGCGGTCTTGATCAGCGGCGAGTGGGCCACGGCGTAGCCGACGTCCAGGCACTCCTGGTGGTTGCCGCCGCCATTGACCTGCACGGTGACGAACTTGGTGGCGCCTTCACCGTCGCGCACGATGGCCTGGGCCACTTCCATGCACACCTCGAACACGGCCTGCTTCAGGGCGTCGAACAGCGCGCCGCGGGCTTCAGTGACTTCCGGCAGGTTGGCCTTGCCGGTGGCGATCAGCATGCAGCAGTCGTTGGTCGAGGTATCGCCATCGATGGTGATCCGGTTGAACGACTTGTTGGCGCCGTCGAGCAGCAGGTCCTTGAGCACGCCCGGCGCAACCTTGGCGTCGGTGGCGATGTAGCCGAGCATGGTGGCCATGTTCGGGCGGATCATCCCGGCGCCCTTGCTGATGCCGGTGACCGTGACGGTGACGCCGTCGTGCTGGAACTGGCGGCTGGCCCCCTTGGGCAGGGTGTCGGTGGTCATGATGCCGGTGGCGGCTTGCGCCCAGTTGTCTTCCGACAGGTCGTCCAGGGCGGCCTGCAGCGCACCCTCGATCTTCTCGACCGGCAGCGGCTCGCCGATCACGCCGGTGGAGAACGGCAATACCGTGCTGGCATCGACACCCGCCAATTCGGCCAGCTTGGCGCAGGTGCGCTCGGCGGCGGCGAGGCCCGGCGCGCCGGTGCCGGCATTGGCGTTGCCGGTGTTGGTCAGCAGGTAGCGCACGGTGCCTTGTACACGCTGCTTGGAGAGGATCACCGGCGCTGCACAGAAGGCGTTGAGGGTGAACACACCCGCGACGCTGGAGCCTTCGGCGCAACGCATCACCACCACGTCCTTGCGCCCAGGGCGCTTGATGCCGGCAGACGCGATGCCGAGTTCGAAACCGGGAACCGGGTGCAGGGTGGGCAAAGGACCAAGACCAACAGCCATTAGAGCGCTCCTAGAAAATACGGTGGACAGGTGATGGAAGAGCGAGGCCGCTTCGCACCCCATTCGCGGCACAAGGCCGCTCCTACAGTGCCTCGGGCGCAGTCCCTGTAGGAGCGGCCTTGTGCCGCGAATGGGCCGCACAGCGGCCCAGGTTTGTCACGTTACAGCAGGCGGATCAGATCATTCGATCTGGCCGTGGCAATGCTTGAACTTCTTGCCCGAACCGCACCAGCATGGCTCGTTGCGGCCCAGCTTCTGCTCGTTGCGCACCGGCGCGGTGGCCACGGCCACTTCGGCACCTTCCTGGGCAGCTTGCTCTTCGCTTTCCAGGCCAGGGGCGGCGGCATGCTGGAACTGCATGCGCTGGGCCAGTTCCTCGGCCTCGCGACGCAGGCGCGCTTCCTCTTCGGCCGGGTCCTCGCGACGGACCTGGACATGGGACAGCACACGGATGGTGTCGCGCTTGATCGACTCCAGCAGCTCCTGGAACAGGCTGAAGGACTCGCGCTTGTACTCCTGCTTCGGGTTCTTCTGCGCATAGCCGCGCAAGTGGATACCGTGACGCAGGTGGTCCATGGTCGACAGGTGGTCCTTCCACAGGTCGTCCAGTACGCGCAGCAGGATCTGCTTCTCGAAGGTACGCAGGGCTTCCTCGCCGGCCTGGTCTTCCTTCTCGTTGTAGGCTGCGGTGATTTCGCTGAGCAGTTTCTCGCGCAGGGTCTCCTCGTAGAGGCGCTCGTCCTCGTCGAGCCACTGCTGGATTGGCAGCTTGATGGCGAAATCGCTGGCCAAAGCGGCTTCCAGGCCGGCCACGTCCCACTGCTCGGGCAGCGACTGTGGCGGAATGTGCTGGCTGATGGTGGCGTCGAGCACTTCCTGGCGGAACTCGGCGATGGTGTCGCCGATGTTGTCGGCCGCCAGCAGGCTGTTGCGCATGTGGTAGATCACCTTGCGCTGCTCGTTGGCCACGTCGTCGTATTCGAGCAACTGTTTGCGGATGTCGAAGTTACGGCCTTCGACCTTGCGCTGGGCCTTCTCGATGGCGTTGGTGACCATGCGATGCTCGATGGCCTCGCCGGACTGCATCCCCAAGGCCTTCATGAAGTTCTTCACCCGGTCGGAGGCGAAGATACGCATCAGGCTGTCTTCGAGCGACAGGTAGAAACGGCTGGAACCCGGGTCACCCTGACGGCCGGCACGACCGCGCAGCTGGTTGTCGATACGGCGGGATTCGTGGCGCTCGGAGGCGATCACGTGCAGGCCGCCAGCCTCGATCACCTGCTGGTGACGCTTCTGCCAGTCGGCCTTGATCTGGGCGATCTGCTCGGGGGTCGGGTTCTCGAGGGCTGCGACCTCGGCTTCCCAGTTACCCCCCAACAGGATGTCGGTACCTCGACCGGCCATGTTGGTGGCGATGGTCAGCGCGCCCGGCGCACCGGCCTGGGCGATGATCTCGGCTTCCTTCTCGTGGTACTTGGCGTTGAGCACCTTGTGGTCGATACCTTCCTTCTTGAGCAGGTTGGACATGTGCTCGGAGGTTTCGATGGTGGCTGTACCGACCAGGACCGGACGGCCCTGCTTCATGCTTTCCTTGATGTCGGCGATGATCGCCGCGTACTTCTCGTCGGCGGTCAGGTACACCAGGTCGTTGAAGTCCTTGCGCGCCAATGGCTTGTTCGGCGGGATGACCATCACGTTGAGGTTGTAGATCTGGGCGAACTCGAACGCTTCGGTATCGGCGGTACCGGTCATGCCGGACAGCTTGGTGTAGAGGCGGAAGTAGTTCTGGAAGGTGGTCGAGGCCAGGGTCTGGCTCTCGGCCTGGATGTTCAGGTTTTCCTTCGCCTCGATGGCCTGGTGCAGGCCCTCGGACAGGCGGCGGCCCGGCATGGTGCGGCCGGTGTGCTCGTCGATCAGCAGGACCTGGCCGTCCTGGACGATGTACTCGACGTTGCGGTGGAACAGCTTGTGGGCGCGCAGGCCGGCATAGACGTGGGTCAGCAGCCCCAGGTTGTGTGCCGAATAGAGGCTCTCGCCCTCGGCCAGCAGGCCGGCCTGGGTGAGCATCTCCTCGATGAACTGGTGGCCGGCTTCGTTGAGCTCCACCTGACGGCTCTTCTCGTCGATGGTGTAGTGACCTTCCTGGGTCACCTGGCCTTCGACTTCCTCGATGTGCTGGGTCAGGCGTGGGATCAGGCGGTTGATCTCGATGTACAGCTTGGAGCTGTCCTCGGCCTGGCCGGAGATGATCAGCGGGGTACGGGCTTCGTCGATGAGGATGGAGTCGACTTCGTCGATCACGGCGAAGTTCAGCTCGCGCTGGAACTTCTCCTCCTGGCTGAACGCCATGTTGTCGCGCAGGTAGTCGAAACCGAATTCGTTGTTGGTGCCGTAGGTGATGTCGGCGGCGTAGGCGGCGCGCTTCTCCTCCGGCGGTTGGAAGGCCGAGACGATACCCACGGAAAGACCGAGGAACTCGTACAGCGGACGCATCCAGTTGGCGTCACGGCGGGCCAGGTAGTCGTTCACCGTCACCACGTGCACGCCCTTGCCGGACAGTGCGTTGAGGTAGACGGCCAGGGTACCGACTAACGTCTTGCCTTCACCGGTGCGCATTTCTGCGATCATGCCCTCGTGCAGGGTCATGCCGCCGATCAGCTGCACATCGAAGTGACGCATGCCCATGACGCGCTTGCCGGCCTCACGGGCCACGGCGAAGGCTTCGGGCAGCAATTGGTCGAGGGTCTCGCCTTTGGCCAGGCGCTCCTTGAACTCTGCGGTCTTGCCCCGCAGCTGCTCGTCGGAGAGGGCCACCATCTTCTCTTCGAAGGCATTGACGATATTCACCGTCTTGAGCATGCGTTTGACTTCACGCTCGTTCTTGCTTCCAAAAAGTTTCTTTAACAAAGGCGCAAACATATCGACAGGATCTTCCACACTTAGGGATGGAGGGCGGCCCCGTGAGTCGCCCGTGCAGCCCATGGGCTGCATGCGAACGAGCATTCTACCCGGAAACGATGGTGAGGAAAGTGGTGGATTTCCACGATGCTGGCACAGCGCTTTGGCGGGGGCCCTCCTAACATAAGGGCTTTTCGGGCAAGTTCAAGGTGCTGGAAGATGAAACGTATCTGGGACATTTCCGAAGCGGATCAGGCGGTTGCGTTGCGTTTGCTGCTCAATCGCGGGACAAGCCCGCTCCCGCAGGGGTTCGGCAAGACAGGCCGTGTGGCGTGCAGCTTCTGTTAAGATGGCCACCCAGCAACCCACTGTGTACTCCAATGGCCTACAAGCCCTCCCCCGCCCGCCCACCGGCCGCCCTGCTACGCCAGGCCCGACCGCTGCGCCTGCTGCTCAACCAGGCCGAACGCCTGGAATACCTGCAGCGCCTGCTGGAGAGCCAGCTGCAGCCAGCTGCTCGCGAGCATTGCCACGTGGCGTCCTGGCGCGATGGCACTTTGTTGCTGGTGGTGACGGATGGTCATTGGGCGACACGCCTGCGCTACCAGCAGAAAAGGCTGCAACGTCAGCTACAGACGCTGGAGGCGTTCGGCAACCTGCAACGTATCCTGTTCAAGGTGCAGCCGCCGCTGGTGCCGGCCAAGCGCGAGGGGCAAGGGGTCGAGCTGTCGAGCAAGGCAGCCGAGAACATTCGCGATTCCGCCGAAGGCATTGCCGACCCCAGGCTGCGCGCAGCCCTGGAACGGTTGGCCAGTCACGCCCGCGACAAGCCATAGGCCCGCTGGGACCGCTTCGCGCTCCTTTCGCGGCGCAAGGCCGCTCCTACCGGGGCTGCATATACGCGGCATAAAAAAGGCCACCCGAAGGTGGCCTCAATGAACTAGAGAGTGTTCGAACTTACACGGCCGCAACAGGGCGCATGTAGGAGATCGGTGCCGTGCTGGCATCTTCGAAGGTGACCACTTCCCAGGCGTCTTTCTCGGCAATGAGCTTGCGCAGCAGCTGGTTGTTCAGCGCGTGTCCGGACTTGTAGCCCTTGAACTCGCCGATCAGGCTGTTGCCCAGCAGGTAGAGGTCGCCGATGGCGTCGAGGATCTTGTGCTTGACGAATTCGTCTTCGTAACGAAGGCCGTCTTCGTTGAGCACGCCGTCCTCATCGACCACGATGGCGTTTTCCACGCTGCCGCCCAACGCAAGGTTGTGCTTGCGCAGGTACTCGATGTCGCGCATGAAACCGAAGGTACGGGCGCGGCTGACTTCCTTCACGAACGACGTGCTGGAGAAGTCGACGCTGGCGCTCTGGGTCCGGTTGCGCAGTACCGGATGATCGAAGTCGATCTCGAAGCTCACCTTGAACCCGTCGAAAGGCAGGAAAGTGGCGCGCTTGTCGCCCTCCTCCACCGTCACTTCGCGCAGGATGCGGATGAACTTCTTGGCTGCGTCCTGTTCTTCCAGGCCGGCGGATTGAATCAGGAATACGAAGGGGCCCGCGCTGCCATCCATGATCGGTACTTCCGAGGCGGAGAGCTCGACGTAGGCGTTATCGATGCCCAGGCCCGCCATGGCGGAGAGCAGGTGCTCGACCGTATCGACCTTTACGTCACCGTTGACCAGCGTCGTCGACATGGTTGTCTCGCCGACGTTGGCCGCGCGCGCCGGGATCTCGACGACAGGGTCGAGGTCGGCACGGCGGAAGACGATGCCGGTGTCCACAGGCGCTGGCTTGAGGGTCAGGTAAACCTTCTCCCCGGAGTGCAGGCCGACACCTGTGGCACGGATGGTATTCTTCAGGGTGCGTTGTCTAATCATGGCATTGGCCGCTTCAGCGCAAATTGCGAACAGGTATCAACAAAGGCTGGGGATGATAACAGACCCGGCCTTTGCTGAACACCAATCACCCCTATACCCCTGATAAATTCCATTAATCGGCCTGACGACGCAGGAACGCCGGGATGTCGAGGTAGTCCAGATCATCCTGTGGGTTGAGTTTAGCGGCTGCGGCAGCACCGCCGTGGGCCTGGTTGCGCATCACGGTCGGACGCTCCAGGTCACGGTAGTTGACCGCTGGCTGCTCCTGGCGGGCCGGTGCCGGGATGGACGCCTCGTAGGCCTGCTGGGCGTTCTGCAGGGTGTTGTCCACGACCTTGACCGGCTTCTCGATGCGCGCGCCCAGGCCGGTGGCCACTACGGTCACGTGCAGTTCGTCGCGCATGTCTGGGTCGATCACGGTGCCGACCTTGACCATTGCGTGGTCAGAGGCGAAGGCTTCGATGATGCTACCGACGTCGGAGTACTCGCCCAGGGACAGGTCCGGGCCTGCGGTGATGTTCACCAGGATGCCGCGGGCGCCCTGCAGGTTGACGTCCTCGAGCAGCGGGTTGCGGATCGCCGCCTCGGTCGCTTCGCGGGCACGGTTCGGGCCGCTGGCGCAACCGGTCCCCATCATTGCCATACCCATTTCGCCCATCACGGTGCGCACGTCGGCGAAGTCGACGTTGATCATGCCTGGGCGCTTGATGATGTCGGAGATACCGCGTACGGCACCGGCTAGCACGTCGTCGGCCTTGGCGAAGGCAGACAGCAGGCTGGCATCCTTGCCCAGGATGGTCAGCAGCTTCTCGTTGGGGATGGTGATCAACGAGTCGACGCTCTCGGCCAGCATACGAATGCCTTCATCGGCGATCTGCATGCGCTTGCGGCCTTCGAACGGGAACGGACGGGTCACCACCGCAACGGTGAGGATGCCCATTTCCTTGGCCACTTCGGCGATGATCGGCGCAGCACCGGTACCGGTACCGCCACCCATGCCGGTGGTGATGAACACCATGTTGGTGCCCTGCAGCACTTCGGCGATGCGCTCGCGGTCTTCCAGCGCAGCCTGGCGGCCGACTTCCGGATTGGCACCTGCACCCAGACCCTTGGTGACGCCGGTACCCAGTTGCAGGATGGTGCGCGCGCCGATGTTCTTCAGCGCCTGTGCATCGGTGTTGGCGCAGATGAACTCGACGCCTTCGATGTTGCTTTTGACCATGTGGTTGACGGCGTTGCCGCCACCACCGCCGACACCGATCACTTTGATGACCGGGCTTTGCGGGACGTTGTCTACGAGCTCGAACATTTTCCCTCTCCTTACAGTTCTCTAGTTTTTGCGCCTACCACTACTGCTTTGAAACTTAGAAGTTGCCCTGGACCCAACGCTTGAATCGCTCAAGCACCGGGGCCTTCGGTTCATCGCCATAGCTGTTGCTGCTGCTGTTACCGGTCAAGGGCAGGTCCTCGGTCTGCTTTTGCAGGCCATAGGTGAGCAGGCCCACGCCGGTGGAATAGATCGGGTTGCGTACGACATCGCTCAGCCCCCGAACGCTGTGCGGCACGCCCAGGCGTACCGGCATGTGGAAGATTTCCTCGGCCAATTCCACGGCGCCTTCCATCTTCGCGGTGCCACCGGTGAGGACGATGCCGGCCGGCACCAGGTCCTCGTAACCGCTGCGACGCAGCTCGGCCTGGATGAGGGTGAAGAGCTCGTCGTAACGGGGCTCCACCACCTCGGCCAGGGCCTGGCGCGACAGCTCGCGCGGCGGGCGATCGCCCACGCTCGGCACTTTGATGGTCTCGCCGGCGCCGGCCAGCTTGGCCAGGGCGCAGGCGTAGCGGATCTTGATTTCCTCGGCGTACTGGGTCGGCGTACGCAAGGCCATGGCGATGTCGTTGGTCACCTGGTCGCCGGCGATCGGGATCACCGCGGTGTGGCGGATAGCGCCTTCGGTGAAGATGGCGATATCGGTGGTGCCACCACCGATGTCCACCAGGCACACGCCCAGTTCTTTTTCGTCATCGGTCAGCACCGAGTAGGCCGAGGCCAGCTGCTCGAGGATGATGTCGTCGATTTCCAGGCCGCAGCGGCGCACGCATTTTTCGATGTTCTGCGCGGCATTGACCGCGCAGGTGACCACGTGAACCTTGGCCTCCAGGCGTACGCCCGACATGCCCAGGGGCTCGCGCACGCCCTCTTGGTTGTCGATCACGTAGTCCTGCGGCAGGGTGTGCAGCACCCGCTGGTCGGCCGGAATGGCCACGGCCTGGGCAGCGTCGAGCACGCGCTCGAGGTCAGCGGTGCTCACTTCCCGGTCGCGGATGGCGACGATGCCGTGGGAGTTCAGGCTGCGGATGTGATTGCCGGCGACACCGACGAATGCCGAGTGGATACGGCAGCCGGCCATCAGCTGCGCTTCTTCCACGGCGCGCTGGATCGACTGCACGGTCGATTCGATGTTCACCACCACGCCCTTCTTCAGGCCGCGGGACGGGTGGGTGCCGATCCCCACGATCTCCAGGGAGCCGTCGTCGGCCACTTCACCCACCAGCGCCACCACCTTGGAGGTGCCGATGTCCAGCCCGACGATCATTTTGCCGCTATGCGCGTTTGCCATGGTCCTGCCTCTCTCTAATTCTTCGCAACGGCGGGTTGGGCCGTCGTCGGTGCAATCGGTTCCCGCCAGCCAACGGCAAGCCCGTTGGCGTACCGCAGATCAACGCGGGCGATGTTGGTGATCTGCTCTTTGAGTGTCTTGTCGTAAATGGCAATGAAACGGCGCATCTTCTCCACCAGGTGGTCGCGCCCCAGCAGCAGCTCGATCCCAGGCCCGGCGCTGCCCGCGCCGGTGGTCAGGAACCAGCTGCCTCGCTCGCGCAGCTCCAGGCGAGCGATGGAAAAGCCCAAGGGGCGCAGCATCTGGCTCAATACCTGATACTGCTGCATGACTTGTTGCTGAGCGCGCTGCGGCCCGAACAGCTGCGGCAGGTGCTCGTAGTTGGCCAGTTCGCGCGGGGTGAAGGCCTGCCCCTGATTGTTGATCAGGGCCTGGTCGCCCCAACGCGCCACCGGCAACTGTTCTTCCAGGCGGATCACCACCTCGTCCGGCCAGACACGGCGGACTTCGGCATGGGCGATCCACGGCATCTGCTCGAGCTCCGTGCGCATCGCCGTGAGGTCGACGCTGAAGAAGCTCGCGGCCACGTAGGGCGCGATCCGCTGCTGCACCGCCTGCTGGCTGATGTAGCTCAGGTCGCCCTGCACGGCGATCTTGGTGATCGGCCGATCGGCGTACGGCATCAGGCGCACGGCACCTTCATAGGCACCGAAGCCCGCGGCGACCAGCAGCACCGGCCACAGCAGGCGCTTGAACACACTGAAATTGGCCTTGGGCAGGCGCGCCGACATTGGCTCCTTGGCCACCAGTCGGCTGGCACCACGCGGCACCGGCTTGCTACGGCCGGTGGCGGGTTGCTGATGACGTAACATCGCGCCTTGCATGGCTGTTAACCTCGCGTCTCGACGCTGGCGGCCAGGATCGCCAGCACCAATTGCTGGAAGTCCAGGCCGGCCGCGCGGGCCGCCATGGGCACCAGGCTATGGTCGGTCATGCCGGGTGCGGTGTTGACTTCGAGCAGCCAGAACCGGCCCTGCTCGTCCTGCATCACGTCCAGCCGGCCCCAGCCTTCGATACCAATGGCATCGCAGGCGCGCGCGGTCAGGTCGATCAGTTCCTGTTCCTTGGCACTGTCCAGCCCGCACGGGATGCGGTACTGGGTGTCATTGGCGATGTACTTGGCGTCGTAGTCGTAGAACACGTGCGGGGTGCCCAGCGCGATCGGCGGCAGCACCTGGCCACGCAGCACCGCGACGGTGAACTCCGGGCCGCGAATCCACTGTTCGACCAACACCTGGGAATCGTACTTGGCGGCATCCTTCCAGGCAGCGACCAGCTCTTCGACGCTGTTCACCTTGGCCATGCCGATACTGGAACCTTCATGGGCCGGTTTGACGATCAAAGGGAAGCCCAGTTCCGTGCCGGCCTCGACACAATCGTTTTCGTTACCCAGCACGGCGTGGCGCGGGGTCGGGATGCCCAGGCTCTGCCAGACCTGCTTGGTACGCAGCTTGTCCATGGCCAGCGCCGAGGCGAGGATGCCGCTGCCGGTGTAGGGAATGCCCAGGCACTCCAGCAGGCCCTGCATGCTGCCGTCTTCGCCGCCACGACCATGGAGGATGATGAAGGCGCGGTCGATCTTCTCGCTCTGCAGGCGAGCCAGCAGGTCATCGCCCACGTCGATGCCGACCACGTCGACACCGGCGTCGGTCAGTGCCTGCAGCACGGCCTTGCCGGACTTGAGCGAGACTTCGCGCTCGGCGCTCTTGCCGCCGTACAGCACGGCGACCCGCCCGAAGGCCTTCACGTCCAGGGTGGAATGCAACTTGGCGTATGCGCTGCTCATTTCGACTTCTCCGGGCTGGCGACGGCGCCAGCGAACAGCGGGCTCTTGATCAGTTGCGGGGCCAGGCCGCCGATGTCACCGGCGCCCTGGCACAGCAGGATGTCATCGGCACGCAGCAGTGGCTTGACCAGCGGTGCCAGGTCGACACCACGCTCGATGTAGATCGGGTCCAACTGACCGCGCTGGCGGATGCTGTGGCACAGCTGGCGGCTGTCGGCACCGGGGATCGGCTCTTCGCCGGCCGGGTACACCTCCATCAGCAACAGCACGTTGGCATCGGCCAGCACCTGCACGAAATCGTCGTACAGGTCGCGGGTACGGCTGTAGCGGTGCGGCTGGTAGACCATCACCAGGCGCCGGCTCGGCCAGCCGCCACGCACCGCCTTGATCACCGCAGCCACTTCGGTCGGGTGGTGGCCGTAGTCGTCGACCAGCATCACGCTGCCACCTTCGACCGGCAGCTCGCCATACACCTGGAAGCGTCGGCCGACGCCCTGGAAGCCGGACAGCCCCTGGACAATGGCTTCGTCGCTGATGCCTTCGTCAGTGGCAATGGCGATGGTGGCCAGGGCATTGAGCACGTTGTGGTTGCCCGGCATGTTGACCGAGACGTCCAGCGGCTCGCGGTCGCGGCGCAACACGGTGAAGTGCGTTTGCATGCCCTGCTGGCGCACGTTGATCGCGCGGATGTCGGCCTCGTCGCTGAAGCCGTAGGTGACGCTCGGGCGCTTGACCTGCGGCAGGATCTCACGCACCACCGGGTCGTCCAGGCACATCACCGCCAGGCCATAGAACGGCAGGTTGTGCAGGAATTCGACGAAGGTTTTCTTCAGCTTGTTGAAGTCGCCTTCATAGGTGGCCATGTGGTCGGCGTCGATATTGGTGACCACCGCGACCATCGGCTGCAGGTGCAGGAAGCTGGCGTCGCTCTCGTCGGCCTCGGCGATCAGATAGCGGCTGGTGCCGAGCTGGGCATTGGTGCCGGCGGCAGTCAGGCGGCCGCCGATGACGAAGGTCGGGTCCAGGCCGCCAGCGGCGAATACCGAGGCCAGCAGGCTGGTGGTAGTGGTCTTGCCATGGGTGCCGGCCACGGCGATGCCATGGCGGTAGCGCATCAGCTCGGCGAGCATCTCGGCGCGTGGCACGACGGGAATGCGACGTTCCAGGGCGGTGGCAACTTCCGGGTTGGCCGGGTTGATCGCGCTGGATACCACCAGCACATCGGCGTTGGCCGCGTTCTCGGCACGGTGGCCGACGAAGATCTCGGCACCGAACGACTCCAGGCGCTCGGTAACCGGCGAGGCCTTGAGGTCGGAGCCGGACACCTGGTAACCCAGGTTCAGCAACACTTCGGCGATGCCGCACATGCCCACACCGCCGACACCGACGAAGTGGATACGACGGATACGGCCCATCTTCGGCTGGGGCATGGCTTTCTGGCTCTCAACCATGGGCCACCTCCAGGCAGATGTCGACCACGGTGCTGGTTGCGGCAGGTTTGGCCAGGCGCCGTGCGGTGCTGGCCATGGTGTTGAGTTTCTCGGGTTGCATCAGCACCTCGTTCAGGCGTTCAGCGAGCTGCGCTGCGCCAGTTGTCGCTTGTGGCATCAGGAAGGCGGCGCCTTCACGTGCCAGGTATTGGGCGTTGTGGGTCTGGTGGTCATCGATGGCATGGGGCAAGGGCACCAGCACCGAAGGCAGGCCTGCGGCCGCCAGTTCGCTGACGGTCAGGGCACCGGCCCGGCAGACCACCATGTCGGCCCAGCCATAGGCGTGGGCCATGTCCTTGATGAAGGGCTCTACCTGAGCCTCGACCCCGGCCTCGCGATAACGCTCGGCGGTGATCGGCGCATGCTGCTTGCCGGCCTGGTGGAACACCTCGGGGCGTACACTGGCGGGCACTTCCGACAGGGCCTTAGGCAGCAATTTGTTCAATGGTTCCGCACCCAGGCTGCCGCCGAGCACCAACAGGCGTGCACGGCGCTCGGCCAGGGGCGCGCGATGGGCATCCAGGAACAGCTCCGGGCGTACCGGGTTACCGGTGGTACGGCGCTTGTCGCTGGCCTCGAAGGTGTCCGGGAAAGCCTCGCAGACACGGGCCGACAATGGCACCAGCAGCCGATTGGCGGTACCGGCGCGGGCATTCTGCTCGTGAATCACCAGTGGAACGCCGCACAGCCGTGCGGCAACGCCGCCAGGACCGGTCACATAACCGCCGAAGCCCAGCACGCATACCGGCTTGAGCTGACGAATGACACGCCGCGCCTGGAGCACAGCCTTGACCAAGGTGAAGGGCGCCTTGAGCAGCGACAGCTTGCCCTTGCCACGCAGGCCGCTGACCTGGATCAGGTGCAGGGGCAGGCCAGCCTGGGGCACTAGCTCGTTCTCGATGCCACGCGGGGTACCTAGCCAGTGCACGCTGTAGCCACGGGCCTGGAATTCGCGGGCACAGGCCAGGGCCGGGAACACATGCCCTCCGGTGCCGCCAGCCATGATCAGGACGTTCTTGCCGTCAGCGGCCATGATAGGTCTCCTCGGCAAAATCGCTTTCCTTGAATTCGTGCTCCTCGCTGCCCAGGTGCGTGCGGCTCTCCCATTCGATGCGCAGCAACAAGCCCACACAGGCACAGCAGATCACCAGGGAACTGCCGCCGTAGCTGAGGAATGGCAAGGTCAGGCCCTTGGTAGGCAGCAGGCCGACGTTCACACCGATGTTGATCAGGAACTGGCCGATCCACAGGAAAGCCAGGCCGAATGCCATGTAGGCGGCGAAGAACTGCTTGGCCTTCTCGGCCCACAGGCCGATGTACAGGGCACGCACGGTGACGAAGACGAACAACGCCACGGTGCACAGCGAGCCGACCACACCCAGCTCCTCGGCCAGTACCGAGAACACGAAGTCGGTGTGCGCCTCGGGCAGGTAGAACTGCTTCTGCACACTGTTGCCCAGGCCCACGCCCAGCCATTCGCCGCGACCGAAGGCGATCAGCGCCTGGGTCAACTGGTAGCCGGAGCCGAACTGGTCGGCCCACGGGTCGGTGAAGGTGATCAGGCGCGCCATCCGGTAGGGTTGCGCCTGGACCAGGACGAACACCGCCACCACCGCCAGCGCCACCATCAGGCTGAAGCGGAACAGACCCACCCCGCCGAGGAACAGCATGGCCGCCGCGGCGCCCATCATGACCACAGTGGCCCCGAAGTCCGGCTCCATCAGCAGCAGGCCTGCCATCGGCAGCAGGACGATGAACGGCTTGAAGAAGCCCATCCAGCTTTCGCGCACCTCCTGTTGCCGGCGAACCAGGTAGCCAGCCAGGTAAATGACCACGAAGACCTTGGCGATCTCCGAAGGCTGGACGTTGAAGAAGCTGAAGCCGATCCAGCGCATCGAGCCGTTCACTTCCCGGCCGATGCCCGGCACCAGCACCAGCACCAGCAGGCCGAAGGCGCCGACCAGCATGGTGAAGCCCATGCGTTGCCAGGTGGCGATCGGGACCAGCAGGGTGGCGCCGCAGGCGACCAGGCCCAGGGCTACGTACACCAGGTGCCGGAACATGTGGTACAGCGGGTTGCCCGACTGCACCGCGGCGACTTCCGAGGACGCCGAGGTGATCATCACCAGGCCCAGGCCGAGCAGCGCCAGGCAACCGGCGAGGAAGGCGAAGTCCAGGTCGATGCCGCGACCGCTGATCAGTGGCGATGGGTAGGGCTTGAGGATGCCGAAGATCATGCCAGCCCTCCCGCCGCCTGGGCGAACAGGCGCCCGCGTTCTTCGAAGTTCTTGAACATGTCCAGGCTCGCGCAGGCCGGCGACAGCAACACGGCGTCGCCGGGCTGGGCCAGCTCGGCGCACTGCTGCACCGCTTCGTCCAGGGTCTTGACCCTGACTTGGCGCACGCCCTCGCCCAGCGACTCGGCCAGGCGTTCGGCGTCACGGCCGAGCAGCACCACCGCGCGGCAGAAACGCGCCACCGGCTCGCGCAAGGCAGAGAAATCGGCGCCCTTGCCATCGCCACCGGCGATCAGCACCAGCTTGCCGTCGATATCCGCGCCCAGGCCTTCGATCGCCGCCAGGGCGGCACCGACATTGGTGGCCTTGGAGTCGTCGTACCAGTTGACGCCATTGCGCTCGCGCACCCATTGGCAGCGGTGGGCGAGCCCGGCGAATTCGCGCAGGGCTTCGAGCATCGGGGCGAACGGCAGGCCCACGGCATGACCCAGGGCCAGGGCGGCCAAGGCGTTGCTCTGGTTGTGGGCACCACGGATCTTCAGCTCGCGCACCGGCATCAATGCCTGGAACTCGAAGGCCAGGTGTTTCTCGCCGTTCACTTCACGCAGGCCGAAGGCCTTGAAGTCCGGAGTATTGAGACCGAAGGTCCAGCATGGGCGGCCTTCGACCGGCAAAGGCCGGCTCAGGGCATCCTGGCGGTTGACCACCACCTGACGCGCGCCACGGAAGATCCGGTGCTTGGCCAGGTGATAGGCCGGCAGGCCGCTGTAACGGTCCATGTGGTCTTCACTGATGTTGAGCACGGTGGCCACTTCGGCGTTGAGCTGGTCGGTGGTCTCCAGCTGGAAGCTGGACAACTCCAGGACGTACAGCTCCACGGTGTCGTCCAGCAGGTCCAGCGCCGGAGTGCCCAGGTTGCCGCCCACGGCCACGCGCTTGCCAGCCTTGGCGGCCATTTCGCCGACCAGGGTGGTCACGGTGCTCTTGGCATTGGAGCCGCTGATGGCCACGATCGGCGCCTTGGCGAAACGTGCGAACAGCTCGATGTCGCCGGACAGCTTCACGCCACGTGTGGCAGCCTGCTGCAGCGCCGGGGTGGCCAGGGCCAGGCCAGGGCTGACATAGAGTTCGCTGGCGCGGCACAGGAAGTCCACGTCCAATTCGCCACAGCGCACTTCCACCTGCGGGTATTCACGGCGCAGGGTGTCCAGTTCCGGCGGCTGCTCGCGGGTGTCGGCGACCGCAAAGGCGATGCCCCGGTTCGCCAGGAAGCGAACCAGGGACATGCCGCTCTTGCCGAGGCCGACAACGATGCGGAATTGGTCGGAAGCGATCAGTGACACGCTCGTCTACCTCAGTTTCAGGGTGGCAAGGCCGATCAGCACCAGAATCACGGTGATGATCCAGAATCGGACGATCACCCGCGGCTCGGGCCAACCCTTGAGTTCAAAGTGGTGGTGAATCGGCGCCATGCGGAACACGCGCTTGCCGGTCAGCTTGAAGGAGGCCACCTGGATCACCACCGAAAGGGTCTCCATGACGAACACGCCACCCATGATGAACAGCACGATCTCCTGGCGGACGATGACCGCGATGGTGCCCAGGGCCGCGCCCAGCGCCAGGGCGCCGACGTCGCCCATGAAGACCTGGGCCGGGTAGGTGTTGAACCACAGGAAGCCCAGCCCGGCGCCGATCAGCGCGCCGCAGAACACAATCAGCTCGCCGGCACCCGGCACGTAGGGGATCAGCAGGTATTCGGCGAACTTCACGTTGCCCGACAGGTAGCAGAAGATGCCCAGGGCACCGCCGACCATCACCGTCGGCATGATCGCCAGGCCATCGAGACCGTCGGTCAGGTTGACCGCGTTGCTCGAGCCGACGATGACGAAATAGGTCAGCACGACGAAGCCGATGCCCAGCGGAATGGTCACGTCCTTGAGCATCGGCACGATCAGGGTGGTCTCCACGCTGGTCGGCGCAGTCATGTAGAGGAACACTGCGGCCCCCAGGCCGAACACCGACTGCCAGAAGTATTTCCAGCGGCTTGGCAGCCCGCGGGAGTTCTTCTCGATCACCTTGCGGTAGTCGTCGACCCAGCCGATGGCGCCGAACAGCAGGGTCACGATCAGCACGACCCAGACGTAGCGGTTGGTCAGGTCGGCCCACAGCAGGGTGCTGATGCCGATGGCGGACAGGATCAGCGCACCGCCCATGGTCGGGGTGCCGGACTTGGACAGGTGCGATTGCGGGCCGTCGTTGCGCACGGCCTGACCGATCTGGCGGATCTGCAGGGTACGAATCATCCACGGCCCCAGCCACAGTGCCAGGGACAATGCGGTCAGCACGCCCAGGATCCCGCGCAGGGACAGGTACTGGAAGACCGCGAAGCCCTTGTGGAACTGTTGCAGATACTCGGCCAACAGCAGCAGCATTAATGTTTCTCCCCGCTGGCACCGCACAAAGCCGCCACGACGTTTTCCATCGCAGCGCTGCGCGAGCCCTTGATCAAGATAGTGGTGTCGCTGGCAGTCTCGGCGCGAACGGCATCGATAAGCTCAGCTTGAGTAGCGAAATGACGGCCATTGGCACCGTACGCCGCGACCGCATGGGCCATGTTGGTACCCACTGCGTACAGGGCGTCGACCTTGCCGCGCGCATAGTCGCCCACCTGACGGTGACCTTCCTGCGCCCATTGCCCCAGTTCGCCGATATCCCCGAGCACCAGGACGGTGCGGCCGGAAAAGCCGGCGAGTATATCAATGGCGGCGCACATCGAGGTGGGATTTGCGTTGTAGCTGTCGTCGATCACCCGCACGCCGTTGGGGGCGATCTGCGCCACGGTACGGCCCTTGACCGGCTGCACCGCGCCAAGGCCTGCGGCGATGCCGCTCAGGCTCAGACCGACGGCATGGGCGGCGGCAGCGGCAGCCAAGGCGTTGCTGACATTATGGGTACCCAGCAGGTTCAGTTGCACCGGGACGCTGCCGTCCGGGCCATGCAAGGTGAACGACGGGCAGCCCCGGGCGTCGCGACCGATGTCGCTGGCGTGGAAGTCGGCCTGCGGATTGTCCAGGGCGAAACTCAGGATGCGGTGCTCGCCCGCACGCTTGCGCCAGGTATCGAAGGCCTTGTCGGCCAGGTTGAGGATGGCGGTCCCCCCCACGCCCAGGCCTTCGAGGATCTCGCCCTTGGCCTCGACGATTTTCTCGGGGCCACCGAATTCGCCCACATGGGCAGTGCCGGCATTGTTGATGATGGCCACCTGGGGTTGGGTCAGGCCGACGGTGTAGCGGATCTCGCCGATACGCGAGGCCCCCAGTTCGATCACCGCGGCGCTGTGTTCAGGCGCGATCTCCAACAAGGTCAGCGGCGCGCCGAGGTCGTTGTTCAGGTTGCCACGGGTCGCCAGCACCGGACCACGGGTACGCAGGATACAGGCCAGCATTTCCTTGACCGTGGTCTTGCCGCTGGAGCCGGTGATGGCCACCACCGGCTTGTCGAACGCGGCACGGTTCAGGGCGCCGAGCTGGCCCAGGGCGACGCGGCAGTCGGCGACCAGCAGCTGCGGCAGGTCGACATCGGCGACTTCGCGCTCGACCAGGGCGGCGACGGCGCCCTTGGCCTTCACGTCAGCCAGGTAGTCATGGCCATCGAAGCGCGGCCCGGCCAGGGCGACGAACAGCTGGCCGGCAGCCACGGTCCGGCTGTCGATGCTCACGCCGGTAAAGCTGGCATCGGCACCGACCACACGTGCCTGCAGCGGCGTGGCCAGCTGGCTGAGTGTCATGGGCTTAAGCATCGGTCGCCTCCCAGGCTGCAAGTGCCTTCTCGGCTTCGATCAAGTCGGAGAAATCATGGCGCTGACCATTGATCTCCTGGTAATCCTCATGCCCCTTGCCGGCCAGCACGATCACGTCGTTCGCGGCCGCAGTGGCGATCAGGTGGGCGATGGCCTCGCCACGACCGGCGACGAACTCGACGTCGGCGGGTTTGGCAAAGCCGGGGCGGATGTCATCGAAGATCCGCAGGGGGTCTTCGGTGCGCGGGTTGTCATCGGTGACCAGCACGCGATCGGCCAGGCGCTCGGCTACTGCGGCCATCAGCGGACGCTTGCCGCGATCGCGGTCGCCACCACAGCCGAACAGGCACAGCAGGCGGCCATGGGCGTGGGGGCGCAGGGCTTCCAGGACTTTTTCCAGGGCGTCCGGGGTGTGCGCGTAGTCGACCACCACCAACGGCTTGTCGCCGCCTCCCAGGCGCTGCATGCGACCGACCGGGCCTTGCAGCTGCGGGGTGACCTTGAGGATTTCGTCCAGCGGGTAGTCCAGCGCCAACAGCGTGGCGACCGCGGCGAGCATGTTGCTCAGGTTGAAGCGGCCCAGCAGCTGGCTGCGCAGGGTATGTTCGCCCTGGGCGGTGACGAGGATGGCGCGCACGCCATCGTCATCGAAATGGGCTTCGCGGCAGAACAGCGAAGCGTCCGGGTTTTCCAGGCTGTAGCTGAGCAGCCGGGTTTCGACATGCTCGGGGCTCGGGCGCCGGGCAAAGTCTTCAGCCAGGCGACGCCCGAACTCATCGTCCAGGTTGACCACCTGGCAACGCAGGTTCGGCCAGGCGAACAGCTTGGCCTTGGCGGCCTCGTAGGCCTCCATGCTGCCGTGGTAGTCCAGGTGATCGCGGGACAGGTTGGTCATCACCGCGATATCGAAGGCCAGGGCGGCGACCCGGCCCTGTTCCAGGGCGTGGGAGGAAACCTCCATGGCCACGGCCTTGGCGCCACCTTTCTTGAGGTCGTTCAGGGTCGCCTGCACAGCGATAGGGTCCGGGGTGGTCAAGCGGCCGCTGCGCAGCTCGCCATAAAAACCGGTACCCAGCGTGCCGATCAGCCCGCAGCGCTGGCCCAACGCATCGAGGGCCTGGGCCACCAGCTGGGTGACGCTGGTCTTGCCGTTGGTACCGGTGACACCCACCAGGTCGAGCTGGCGACTGGGCTCGCCGTAGAAGCGCCCGGCGATCTCCGACAGCTGGCCGATCAGGCCACGCACCGGGATCAGGGGCGCCTCGGTGATCGGCAGAACGCTGGCGCCCTGCTCTTCGTAGGCCACGGCGGCAGCGCCGCGAGCCAGTGCATCGGCAATGTGCGCACGACCGTCGACCTTGGCACCGGGAACGGCCAGGAACAGGTCACCCGGCCGGACCAGGCGGCTGTCGAGGGTCAGCTCGCGGATCAACGGATCGCGGCTGGCATGGGCGAAAAGCTTGCTCAATGGCATTGTCATCAACCACGCCCTCCATTGGCGGGTACTGCGCTGGCCTGCTGGGTCTGGGGCTGGGTCGCCGAAGGGGCCGGTGGCGGTGGCAGGTTGTCCGGCGGCACGTTCATCAGGCGCAGGGTGCCCGACATCACCTTGCTGAATACCGGGGCCGATACCAGACCGCCGAAATAGCCACCCTTGCTCGGCTCGTCGATGACCACGACGATGGCGTAGCGCGGGTCGCTCATCGGGCCGAAGCCTGCGAACAGCGAACGGTAGGCATTTTCCCGGTAGCCCTTGGCACCCACGGATGCCTTGCGCGCGGTACCCGACTTGCCGCCGACGTGATAGAACGGCACCTGCGCACGGAACACGCCCCGCGGCGCCTCGATCACCTGTTGCAACATCGCCTGGACGGTTTCGGCCGTTTCCTTCGGGATCGCCTGCACGGCCTCCGGTGCCTTGTCGACCTTGACGATGGACAACGGCACCATCTTGCCGTCGTTGGCCAGGGCGGCATAGGCATGCACCAGCTGCAAGGCAGTCACCGAGACGCCATACCCATAGGACAAGGTGGCGGTTTCGGCCTTGCGCCATTCACGGTGGTTAGGCAGGTTGCCGACGCGCTCGCCCGGGAAACCCAAGCCTGTGTACTGGCCAAGCCCCAGTTGCGACATGACCCGGTAGATCGCCTCGCCACCGATATCGAAGGCGATCTTGCTCATGCCCACGTTACTGGAGTTGATCAGGATGCCGGTCAGGTCGAGGATCGGCCCCTCGCTACGGGACACGTCCTTGATGGTGTAGCGGCCAATCTGCAGGCTGCCGGGGTAGACCTCGACCTTGTCGGTAGGCTTCCAGCGACCGCTCTGCAGGGCGGCACTCATGGAGATCGGCTTGACCGTGGAGCCTGGCTCGAACACGTCGATGATCGCCCGGTTGCGCATGGCCGCGGGGAACATGCTGCGGCGGTTGTTCGGGTTGTAGGTCGGCTGGTTGACCATGGCCAGAACCTCGCCGGTCTTGACGTCCATGATCACCAGGCTACCGGCCTTGGCTTCCTGCTCGGCGATGGCGTTGCGCAGCTCGCGGGTGGCCAGGTATTGCAGGCGCAGGTCGATCGACAACGCCAAGGTCTTGCCGGCCTTGGCGTTCTTGGTCACCTGGATGTCCTTGATCAACCGGCCGCGCCGGTCCTTGATCACTTGTCGCTTGCCGGGCACCCCGGCGAGCCATTCGTCATAGGCCAGCTCCACCCCTTCGCGACCGTGGTCGTCCAGGTCGGTGAAGCCGACCATGTGCGCGGTGACATCACCGGCCGGGTAGAAGCGCCGGAATTCCTCCATGCCGTAGACACCTGGCACCTTGAGGTCAAGCACCTGCTGCCCCTGCTCCGGGGTCAGACCCCGCACCAGGTAGATGAATTCCTTGCCAGCCTGCTGGGTCAGGCGGTCGGCCAACTGTTGAGGATTCTGCCCGAGTGCGGCGGCCAGTTGCGGCCAGCGCTCGCGGGAGGCCTGCATTTCCTTGGGGTTGGCCCACAAGGTGGTGACCGGCGTACTGACGGCCAACGGCTCGCCGTTGCGGTCGGTGATCAGGCCGCGGTGCGCGGGAATGGGAATATGGCGCAGGCTGCGGGCATCGCCCTGGCCCTTGAGGAAGTCGCGATCGACCACCTGCAGGTCAATGATGCGCCAGGCGATCGCGCCGACCATCAACGCCAGCAATGCGATCACCACCCGGAAGCGCCAGGGGTAGAGTGCGCCTTCAAGCTTCATCATGGCGCCACCATCCGCACTTCGTCGGCGGCCGGCACGCGCATCTTCAATTGCTCGGAGGCCAGGTTCTCGATACGGCTGTGAGCCGTCCAGGTACTTTGCTCGAGGATCAGCCGGCCCCATTCGGCCTGGGCCTTGTCACGCTCGTTCAGCTCACCGTACAGCGTGTTGAGCAGTTGGCGGTTCCAGTGGGCGCTGTAGGACACGGCAATGGCCGAAACCAGGACGCCGACGAACAGCAGAAGCATCAGGAAGCTTCCGCCTGGCAGGGGCTTGGCGAACAGCCGGCTCACCGCAATTTCTCCGCCACCCGCATGACGGCGCTGCGCGCCCGCGGGTTGGCCTTGAGTTCGGCTTCAGAGGCGAACTGCGCCTTGCCGATCAGGCGGATCTTCGGCTCGAACACCTTGTGCTGCACCGGCAGGTTGCGCGGCAGGTTGTCCGCCTCGCCCTTGGCCAGCTTGCGCATGAACAGTTTGACGATGCGATCTTCGAGCGAGTGGAAGCTGATCACCGCCAGGCGGCCACCGACTTCCAGCGCCTCGATAGCAGCCTCCAGGCCCGCCTCCAGGTCGCCCAGTTCGTTGTTGACATGGATGCGTAGGCCCTGGAAAGCGCGGGTCGCCGGGTTCTTGCCCTTCTCCCAGGCCGGGTTGGCGACCTTGAGGACTTCGGCCAGGTCGCCCGTGCGGGTGAACGGTTGCTGCTCGCGGCGCTGCACCACGGCGCGCGCCATGCGCTTGGCGAAACGCTCTTCGCCGTACTCTTTGAAGACACGAGCGATTTCTTCTTCGGGCGCGGTGGCAATGAACTCGGCAGCGCTGATGCCCTGGTCCGGGTTCATGCGCATATCCAAAGGGCCATCATTGAGGAAGCTGAAGCCGCGCTCCGGGTCGTCCAGCTGCGGCGACGACACGCCCAGGTCGAGCAGTACGCCGCTGACCTTGCCGTCCAAGCCACGCTGGGCGACTTCATCGCCCATCTCGGCAAAGCTGCGCTGCACAATGACAAAGCGGCCGTCTTCGGCCGCCAGCGCTTGCCCCGTGGCAATCGCTTGTGGATCTTTGTCGAAGCCCAGCAGCCGCCCTTGCGGCCCGAGCTTGCTGAGGATCAGGCGGCTATGCCCACCCCGGCCGAACGTGCCGTCCAGATAGCAACCGTCGGCGCGCAGGGCCAATGCCTCGACAGCCTCGTCGAGCAGCACGGTGATGTGGTTGAAGCCGCTATCTATCGTCACAGGATCAGGTCACGCAAATCGTCGGGCATGGCGCCCGGTTGTTGGATAGCTGCAAGATCAGCTGCCGAAACCGCGTTCCAGGCATCCTCATCCCACAGCTGGAATTTGTTCAGCTGCCCCACCAGCATCGCCTTCTTGTCGAGCTTGGCGTATTCGCGCAGGCGGGGCGGTACCAGGAAACGGCCACTGCCATCGAGCTCCAGGTCCACCGCATTACCGATCAGCAAACGCTGCAAACGGCGGTTTTCCTCACGCAGCGACGGCAAGGCACGCAACTTGGCTTCTATCTGTTCCCACTCATCGAGGGGATAAACACACAAGCAGGGGTCCACCGCGTCGATGGTCACGATCAATTGACCATTGCAACGCGAATCGAGCTCGTCACGGTACCGACTCGGCATGGCGAGTCGGCCCTTTGCATCGAGGCTGACGGCGTTAGCTCCGCGGAACACGGCTGCGATTCCCCACAATGTTAGCTTTTTTGTGTCAGAAAACCCACTTCATCCCACTTTCTGCCACTTGCGCACACTATAGGAATCCGTCCGGCACACCGTCAAGGCACGTTCAGAAGGAAATCCCTTATAGGACGGAGATTTAGCGCAACAAAGGAAGGAGGAAGCATTACCGGAAGGAAAAACTGGCGGGAAAAATCAAGTTCACTCAAGCGGATAGAGTGAGAACTTAAAGTGATTTATT
Organism: Pseudomonas sp. p1(2021b); assembly: GCF_020151015.1. Lineage (NCBI taxonomy): Bacteria > Pseudomonadati > Pseudomonadota > Gammaproteobacteria > Pseudomonadales > Pseudomonadaceae > Pseudomonas > Pseudomonas sp. p1(2021b). The sequence continues at coordinate 878,013 of NZ_CP083746.1, read as the reverse complement.
AAGAGTAAGATTTTTTTGGTATTACCGGGACGTATCTGCTGACGATTCAAGCAGGGAAGGAAGGAGGTGGAGAGTCGATCTGTAAGCCGGGTTCTGTCGAGGACAGTCATTCCTCTACGACGGCCATCACTGGACGCCTTTAGCAACCTACCCGGTTCCGACGCGGGCCACGCCGTATGGAACCCTATTTGGTCTTGCTCCGAGTGGGGTTTACCTAGCCACGAACTGTTACCAGTCGCGCGGTGCGCTCTTACCGCACCTTTTCACCCTTACCGGCACCGAAGTGCTTAGGCGGTTGTTTTCTGTGGCACTTTCCGTAGGCTCGCGCCCCCCAGGCGTTACCTGGCACTCTGCCCTATGGAGCCCGGACTTTCCTCCCCCCTCTTTTGCGGAACAAAAGAAGGCAGCGACTGTCCAATCGACTCTCCGCCGACAAGGTTAACGGCACAGGCGCCCAAGAACAAGTGACTCGATGAACTATGTCACTTTGCCACTACTGCGCTTTTTGTTTTTCCAATGCCACCTGATAGAGCAGGTTCTTGCGCACACCGGTGATTTCCGCCGCCAGCGCAGCCGCACGCTTGAGTGGCAGCTCCGCCAGCAGCAGGTCCAGCACGCGCTGCGCTTCGCTGCTGATTGCCTGCTCGTCCTCGGGAGCACTCCAGCCACCCACCAGAACCACGCACTCACCACGCTGTTGGTTGCTGTCGCCTGCGACGAAGGCACGCAACTCACCCAACGGCAACCCCTTGAGCGTCTCGAAGGCCTTGGTCAGCTCACGGCCCAGCACCGCCGGGCGCTGTGCGCCGAATACCGCTTCCATGTCTTCCAGGCACTCGAGGATACGGTGCGGCGCCTCGTAGAAGATCAAGGTGCGCGGCTCCTCCTTGACCTGCTCGAGGCGAGCGCGACGGCCAGCCGCCTTGGCGGGCAGGAACCCTTCGAAGATGAACCGGTCCGACGGCAGGCCGGCCGCAGACAACGCGGCGATCAAGGCGCAAGCGCCCGGCACCGGCACCACCTGCACCCCGGCGGCGCGCGCCTGGCGCACGAGGTGGTAGCCGGGGTCGGAAATCAACGGCGTGCCCGCGTCGGACACCAAGGCCACGTCGTCGCCCGCCAGCAGGCGGGTGATGAAGCGCCCACCCTCGTCGCGCTCGTTGTGTTCATGGCAGGCGGCCAGAGGTGTATCGATGCCGAAGTGCTGGAGCAGGCGCACCGAGTGACGGGTATCCTCGGCGGCGATCAGCGCCACGTTGGCCAGCACCTTGAGGGCCCGTGCACTCATGTCCTCGAGGTTGCCGATCGGCGTGGCGACCACGTAAAGCGTGCCCATCGTGGATTTCGAAGCCCCTGCAACATCAGTCACTGCGCATACCTGTCATGTGGATCAAAGGCGCCATTGTAGCCCGAGCGCCCGCAACAACGCGCAAAGAACTTCACCGGCAACCCCCGCAAGGCGACCTATATTGAAGGATCAACGTCAGCGACATCGCGCCCCGGCCGACGCTTGGGTACAATTGCCGGCCAACTTGATCGAGTAACAGGACTTTTACATGATCGCTTGCCTGCGGCTGTTCACAGCCCTCTGCCTGACTGCCCTGCTGGCAGCCTGCGCCAGCTCGCCCTCATCCAGCCTGGGCGAACTGCCACGCACCCCAGATGCCAGCATCGAGCAACTGCTCGACAAGGCCGCCACCAGCAAGTCCGCTGAAGATGCCGCCCTGCTGCGCCTGAGCGCCGCCGACCTGGCCTATAAGCAGAAGGACTACCCACGCGCCGCACGCATTCTCGAGCAGGTCCCGTTGGACTCGCTCAAGCCTGCCCAGCAGGTGTTCGCCAGCACCCTGGCTGCCGAGCTCGCCATGAGCCGCAACCAGCCCAAGGCCGCCCTGACCGCCCTCGCCCACCCGAGCCTGCAGCGCCTGGGCGAACTGCCGCAGGAGCAGCAGGCACGCACCTACAGCGTCCACGCCGCCGCCCTCGAGGCCGATGGCCAGGCGCTGGCTGCCGCCCAGCAGCGCGTATTGCTCGCGCCCCTGCTCAGCGACCAGGCCGCTGCCGCCAACAACGACTCGATCTGGGCATTGGTCGCCTCGCTGCCGGCCGAACAGCTGCAACAGCCGGCCGCCAACGAGACCCTGGCCGGCTGGACCAGCCTGGCCCTGGCGGTGAAGAGCGCCGGCACCCTGGAGCAACAACAGGCCGCCATCGACACCTGGCGCAACCAGCACCCGGAACACCCCGCCGCCAAGCAACTGCCCCTGGCCCTGGTCAAGCTCAAGGAACTGGCCAGCCAACCGCTGACCAAGATCGCCCTGCTGCTGCCCCAGGAAGGACCGCTGGCCGGCGTCGCCCGCGCCCTGCGCGACGGCTTCATGGCGGCCCACTTCCAGGCCCAGCAATCCGGCCAGCCGGCTCCTGCCGTACAGGTGTTCGACAGCTCGCGCCTGACCTCGCTGGACGACTTCTACCGCCAGGCCCAGGCCGCCGGCGTGCAGCTGGTGGTCGGCCCGCTGGAAAAACCGCTGGTGAAGAAGCTCGCGGCCAACCCGCAACTGCCGATCACCACCCTGGCGCTGAACTACGCCGATGCCGGCCAGAAAGCACCACCCCAGCTGTTCCAGTTCGGCCTTGCCGCCGAGGACGAAGCCCGCGAAGTCTCGCGACGTGCCCGCGCCGATGGCCTGGTCCGCGCCGTGGCCCTGGTACCGAGCGGTGAATGGGGCGACCGCGTGCTCGCCGCCTTCCGCCAGGATTGGGAAGGCCATGGCGGCACGCTGCTGGCCGCCGAACGCATCGCCCAACCGGTCGCCTTGGCCCAGCAGATCGCCGAGCTGTTCCAACTGCGCCAGAGCGAAGGCCGCGCCAAGAGCCTGCAGAGCACCGTTGGCGGCACCATCGCCGCACAACCGTCGCGCCGCCAGGACATCGACTTCATCTTCCTCGCCTCCACACCGCAGCAGGCCCAGCAGATCAAGCCGACCCTGAACTTCCAGTACGCGGGCGACGTGCCGGTCTACGCCACCTCCAACCTCTACAGCGCCAGCGGTGACGTGAACCAGTACAACGACATGAACGGCATCCGCTTCTGCGAGACCCCTTGGTTGCTCGACAGCAGCAACAGCCTGCGCCAGCAGGTGGTCCAGCAGTGGCCCCAGGCCGCCGGCAGCCTCGGCCGCCTGTACGCCATGGGCGTGGACGCCTACAGCCTGGCCCCTCGCCTGGGCCAGCTGAAGGCCCTGCCGGACAACCGCATCGAAGGCCTCTCCGGCAGCCTGACCATGAGCCCCAGCCAGCGCGTCGAGCGCCAACTGCCCTGGGCCGAGTTCTCCGGCGGCCAGGTCAAGCGCCTGCCGGACACCCCACGCTGATGCCCGACGCATCGCCTTCCAGCGCAGGCCTTGCCGCGGAAAACCATGCCCTCGAATACCTTCGGGGGCATGGCCTGCGATTACTGGCGCGCAATTGGCGATGCAAGGGCGGTGAGCTCGATCTGGTCATGCTCGACGCCGATACAGTAGTATTCGTCGAAGTCCGCTACCGGTTGCATGCGGCCTTCGGCGGCGCCGTCGGCAGCATCGACGGACGCAAGCAGAAGCGACTGGCGCTAGCCGCCAACCTGTTCCTGCAGAAGGAGCCGCGCTGGGCCAACCAGCCCTGCCGCTTCGACGTTGTCGCCCTGCAGGGCAGCCACCACGCGGGCCAGCCGCTGCAATGGCTGAAAAACGCCTTCGAATGCTGAACCCATTCCGATTTTTTAGCTCTATGTTTCGCGGGCTGGTTCCTGTCGCGCGTCGCGTCGGCCACCGCCCCACTTAAGGTCACACCAGATGGACATGCAATCCCGAATTCGCCGGCTGTTCCAGGCCAGCATCGATACCAAGCAACAGGCGATGGACATCCTGGCACCCCACATCGAGCAGGCCAGCCTGGTCATGGTCAATGCGCTGCTCAATGAGGGCAAGATGCTTGCCTGCGGCAACGGCGGCTCGGCCGGCGACGCGCAGCACTTTTCCTCGGAGCTGCTCAACCGCTTCGAGCGCGAGCGCCCGAGCCTGCCGGCCATTGCCCTGACCACCGACAGCTCGACCCTGACCTCGATCGCCAACGACTACAGCTACAACGAAGTCTTCTCCAAGCAGATCCGCGCCCTGGGGCAACCGGGTGACGTGCTGCTGGCGATCTCTACCAGCGGCAATTCCGCCAACGTGATACAAGCGATTCAGGCCGCGCACGACCGTGAAATGATCGTCGTGGCACTGACTGGGCGTGACGGCGGCGGCATGGCCTCGCTGTTGCTGCCTGAAGATGTGGAGATCCGCGTGCCGTCGAACGTCACCGCGCGAATCCAGGAAGTCCACCTGCTGGCGATCCACTGCCTGTGCGACCTGATCGACAGCCAACTGTTCGGGAGTGAAGAATGATCCCCAAGCGCCTTGGCCTGATGGCCCTGACCCTGTGCCTGAGCATCTCCGGCTGCAGCTCGGTACTGACCTCGGCCCGCAACTCGCCCATCGAGGATGATCGCGGCACCCGCACCATCGGCAGCAAGATCGACGACTCGCTGATCGAAACCAAGGTCTCGGTGAACATCGCCAAGGCCCACGCCGATCTCGACAAGGGCTCGCACATCGTCGTCAGCAGTTACAACGGCATCGTCCTGCTGGCCGGCCAGACCCCGCGCGCCGACCTCAAGAGCTTGGCCGAACAAACCGCAGGCCAGGTACAGCGGGTCAAGAAGGTGCACAACGAACTGCAGGTCATGCAGCCCTCCTCGATCCTGGCGCGCAACAATGACGCCTGGCTGACCACCAAGATCAAGGCACAGATGCTCGGCGATGCCAACGTACCAAGCACGCGCATCAAGGTGATCACCGAGAACGGCATCGTCTACCTGCTGGGTCTGGTGACCCAACAGGAAGCCAACGCCGCCACCAATGTGGTCCAGGGTGTGTCGGGCGTGCAGAAGATCGTCAAGCTGTTCGAATACATCGATTGATACCCAACTGCATCGCCGGCAAGCCGGCTCCCGCCCGTCATGCGCTGCGTTACTGCGGGAGCCGGCTTGCCGGCGATGAGCCATGACCGGCAACAACAGCGTTCAACCAAAACCCAGGAAGTACCCATGAAGAAGTCCCTGCTGTCCGTCCTTGCAATCGGCGCCTTCGCCGCCCTGGCCGGTTGCTCCACCCCGAGCCAGATCACCCTCAACGACGGCCGCGAATTCCAGACCACCGACGCCCCGGAATACGACGCCGATTCGGGCTTCTATGAGTTCGAGCAACTGGACGGCAAACGCACCCGCGTCAACAAGGACCAGGTGCGCAGCATCAAGGACCTGTAATCACAGGTTCCGCGACACAAAAAAGGCGATCCATCCGGATCGCCTTTTTTGTTTACTTGACCACCTTGAGGCTGGGCCGGCCGCTCGGGCGCGGTGGCTCGGGCGGGCCATCGTCATCCGGCTCGACGCTTTCATCGTCCAGGTCGTCGCCGCCCATCAATGGCGGCTCCAGCTCGAACACCATGCCCTGGCCGTTCTCCCGGGCATAGATACCCAGGATCGCGCCCACCGGCACGAACAGCGAATGGGCCACACCACTGAAGCGGCCTTCGAAGCTCACGGCGTCGTTATCCATGTGCAGGCTGCGCACGGCGTTGGGGGAGATGTTCAGGACAATCTGGCCGTCACTGGCGAATCCCTGGGGAACCTGGACAGCCGGATATTCGGCGTTGACCAGCATATGGGGGGTGCAATCGTTGTCGACGATCCACTCATACAGCGCTCGAACCAGATAGGGGCGACTGGAGTTCATCAACGGCTCCTTAAAGCTTGCGCATTTCACGTTCTGCAGCGGACAGGCTCGCCTGGAAAGGCTCGCGGGCAAACTGCCGCTCCATGTAATCCAATAGCGGCTTGGCCTGCCGCGGCAATTCGATACCCATGACTGGCAACCGCCACAATATGGGTAATAGACAACAATCGACCAGGCTTTGCTCCTCGCTCATGAAGCAGGAGAACTCGCCGAACAACGGCGACACACCAGTCAGGCTTTCGCGCAGGGCCTTGCGCGCCTCGGCACGCGCCGCATCCGTGCTGCGCGGGTCGAGGATGGTGTCCGCCAGTACGCACCAGTCGCGCTGGATGCGATGCATCAGCAAGCGGCTGTTGCCCCGGGCCACCGGGTAGACCGGCATCAAGGGCGGGTGCGGGTAACGTTCCTCGAGGTACTCCATCACCACGCTGGACTCGTAGAGCGCCAGGTCACGATCGACCAGCGTCGGCACACTGCTGTAAGGGTTCACTTCGACCAGCTTGGGCGGCAGACGACCGGGGTCGACGTCGACAATCTGTACATTGACGCCCTTCTCGGCGAGAACAAGGCGTACCCGGTGAGAATAGTGATCAGCGGGGTCGGAATAGCAGGCTAACCTGTTGGTTGCGCCCATGTAGCGCCTCCTCGCATGGGGATGCTTGTGAAACTCCAAATGCAAACGCGCCCTGGAGGACCCCGACGCAATCGCGAAGGGGCGCCCCAGGGCGCGTTCAACTACCAGAAACTACTGCGTGATCAGTGCACGTCCTTCCAGTATTCGCGCTTGAGCAAGTAGGCGAATACGAAGAAGAAAGCCAGGTACAGCAACACATAGGTACCGATGCGCTGGCTTTCCAGTTTGACCGGGTTGGCCGAATAGGCCAGGAAGGTCACCAGGTTCTTGACCTTCTCGTCGAACTGCTCGGTCGTCAGGGTACCGGAATTCGGCTCGATGGTCAGCTGGTCACAAGCTTCATGGGTCAATGGGCTGCCGGTCAGCGGGTCGAATTGCTTCTTGCCGTCGACCACAGTCTGCACTTGCTTGCAGCCGATCACCTGGTTGCCTTGCAAGCCCACCAGCACGTTAGGCATGCCGACGTTCGGGAACACCTTGTTGTTCACCCCATAAGGACGCGACTTGTCCTCATAGAAGCTGCGCAGGTAGGTGTACAGCCAGTCGGTGCCGCGCACGCGGGCGACCAAGGTGAGGTCCGGCGGCGCCGCACCGAACCAGGTCTTGGCATCGTCGGGCTGCATGCCGATCTTCATGTGGTCGCCGATCTTCGCCCCGGTGAACACCAGCTTCTCGAGCATCAGCTCGTGCGGGATGTCCAGGTCGTCGGCGACCCGCTCGTAACGCTGGAACTTGGCGCTGTGGCACCCCATGCAATAGTTGGCGAAGGTACGCGCGCCGTCCTGCATGGCGGCCTTGTCGGTGAGGTCGATATCGACCTTGTCCAGCACCGGGCCGTGCTCGCTGGCGGCGAAGGACAAGGCGGGCATCACTGCCAGGAACAATACTGCTATTAGCTTTTTCATCAGCCAGTCACCCTTTCCGGAACCGGTTTGGTCTTCTCGAGCCTGGTGTAGAACGGCATCAGGAGGAAGTAGGCGAAATACAGCACGGTGCAGACCTGCGACAGCAAGGTCCGACCCGGCGTCGGCGCCAGTACGCCCAGCACACCCAGGATCATGAAGGCCACGCAGAACACGAGCAGGAAGATCTTGCTCAGCCAGCCCTTGTAGCGCATGGAGCGCACGGGGCTGCGGTCTAACCAGGGCAACACGAACAGTACGGCAATGGCGGCGCCCATGGCGATGACGCCGAACAGCTTGTCAGGAACGGCGCGCAGGATCGCGTAGAATGGCGTGAAGTACCATACCGGCGCGATGTGCTCGGGGGTCTTGAACGCGTTCGCCTGCTCGAAGTTCGGTTTCTCCAGGAAGTAGCCACCCATTTCAGGGAAGAAGAACACCACGGCGCAGAACACGAACAGGAACACCACCACCCCGACGATATCCTTCACGGTGTAGTACGGGTGGAAAGGAATGCCATCGAGCGGCACGCCGTTCTCGTCCTTGTTCTTCTTGATGTCGACGCCATCGGGGTTGTTGGAACCCACCTCATGCAGTGCCAGGATGTGCAACACCACCAGGCCCAGTATGACGATCGGCAAGGCGATCACGTGCAGGGCGAAGAAGCGGTTCAGGGTGATGCCCGAGATCAGGTAGTCACCGCGGATCCATTGGGTCAGGTCGTCGCCGATCACCGGAATGGCACCGAACAGCGAGATGATCACCTGCGCGCCCCAGTAGGACATCTGCCCCCAAGGCAGCAGGTAGCCCATGAACGCCTCGGCCATCAGCGCCAGGTAGATCAGCATGCCGAACAGCCAGACCAGCTCGCGCGGCTTCTGGTACGAGCCATAGAGCAGCCCGCGGAACATGTGCAGGTACACCACGATGAAGAACGCCGAAGCGCCGGTGGAATGCAGGTAGCGCAGGATCCAGCCGTACTCCACGTCGCGCATGATGTATTCGACCGAGGCGAACGCCTCTTCGGCCGACGGCGTGAAACTCATGGTCAGCCAGACGCCAGTGACGATCTGGTTGACCAGCACCAACAAGGCCAGGGAGCCGAAGAAGTAGAAGAAGTTGAAGTTCTTGGGCGCGTAATACTTGCTCAGGTGGTCTTCCCACATCTTGGTAGCGGGGAAGCGAGCATCAATCCAGTCCATGAACTTGCTCATCATGCGTTCTCCTGATCGACGCCGATGACGATGATGTCATCCGACTCGTACGAGTGCGGAGGCACTGGCAGGTTGAGAGGTGCCGGCTGCGCCTTGTAGACGCGACCAGCCAGGTCGTAGTGCGAACCATGGCAAGGGCAGAAGTAGCCCCCCACCCATTTCGGCCCCAGGTCGGCGGGTGCGACTTCAGGACGGAACGTGGGCGAGCAGCCCAGGTGGGTACACAGGCCGACCAGAACGAGAATCTCGGGTTTGATGGCGCGGTTCTGCGGATCGACATAGGTCGGCTGCACCGACGACTTGGACTCGGGGTCGGACAAATCCCCGGTGATCTTCTTCAGGTTGCCGAGGATCTCCTCGGTTCGTCGCACAATGAAAACAGGTTGCCCCCGCCACTCAGCCACCATTTGCTGACCCGGCTCGACCTTGGCGATATTGACCTTCACCGGTGCACCTGCGGCTTTCGCCTTGGCACTGGGGAACCATGACCCCACGAACGGTACCGCAGCCCCCACTGCCCCCGCTGCGCCTACCACGGATGTGGCGGCTACGAGGAAGCGGCGCCGGCCTGCGTTGACGCCGTCATTGCTCATTCAGTCCTCTCCCATCAGCTGCTTTGGCCTGTTGGATCAGGCATCTACTTAGTAATGTCTGTGGCACTAAAAATTGGCCGCAATGGTAAGGAACAAGTCCACACACTGACAAGGTGATTACCCCCCGGTCGGGCTGCAACCCTCGCTTTGCTTGATCTGTGTCTATGCGGCAAGTTGTCACTGACATGCTGACAGGTTAGTTCAAGACATAAAAAAAGCCCGGTTCCAAATATGGAACCGGGCTTTTTTTCGACTGCCGAAGCGGTATTAACGCTTGGAGTACTGAGGACGCTTACGCGCTTTACGCAGACCCACTTTCTTACGCTCGACTTCACGAGCGTCGCGGGTGACGTAGCCAGCACGACGCAGAGCGCCACGCAGGGTTTCGTCGTATTCCATCAGCGCGCGGGTGATACCGTGACGGATCGCACCGGCCTGACCGCTGACACCACCACCGGCGACGGTGACGTAGATGTCGAACTTCTCGACGGTCTCGGTCAGCTCCAGCGGCTGGCGAACAACCATGCGAGCGGTTTCGCGGCCGAAGAAGGTGTCCAGAGGACGGTTGTTGATGGAGATGTTACCAGTACCCGGACGCAGGAAAACGCGAGCGGTTGCGGTCTTGCGACGGCCAGTGCCGTAATTTTGAGTCGCCGACATAATGAACTATCCCGTTAGATCTTCAGTTCTTGAGGCTGCTGAGCAGTGTGAGGGTGAGCAGCACCCGCGTACACTTTCAGCTTGCGGTACATGTCGCGACCCAGCGGGTTCTTCGGCAGCATGCCTTTGACCGCAGTTTCGATAACACGCTCAGGGGCTTTGTCGATCAGCTTCTCGAAGCTGATTTCCTTGATGCCGCCTGGGAAACCGGAGTGGGAGTAGTACATCTTGTCCGAAGTCTTGGCACCAGTGACACGTACCTGCTCGGCGTTGATGACGACGATGTAGTCGCCGGTGTCAACGTGAGGGGTGTATTCTGGCTTGTGCTTGCCACGCAGGCGACGAGCGATTTCGGTAGCCAGACGACCCAGGGTCTGACCAGCGGCGTCAACTACGTACCAGTCGCGCTTTACTGTTTCCGGTTTAGCAGTAAAAGTTTTCATTCTCTAAAGCCTCAGAGGCCGCCCAGCGAAAAATAGACGGCGAATCTTACTGGATAGTGCACAGCTTGCCAAGGGCAAGCGCGCAGCCGCACACGGACGCTATTGGGGGCTCGGGTCGGCGCGTCCAATGTTCGACAAGGGTTCCTCCTGCATGGTGGTGCATCACTTCCGCCACACGGAGAGGGGCAGAATTATCCAGATTGCGCAAAAAATTTCAACCTGATTTGATGGCTTCATTTGCAAGGAGACGATGCCTGATGGAATACCGCCAGCTCGGCCGTACCGACCTCAACGTCAGCGCCCTGTGCCTGGGGACCATGACCTGGGGCGAGCAGAACGACGAGGCCGAAGCCTTCGCCCAGATCGCCCTGGCCAAGGCCAGTGGGGTCAACTTCATCGATACCGCCGAAATGTACCCGGTGCCCCCGCGCCCGGAAACCTACGCTGCCACCGAGCGCATCATCGGCAACTGGTTCCGCCGCCATGGCGATCGCGACGATTGGGTCCTGGCCAGCAAGGTGGCCGGCCCCGGCAACGGCATCAGCCATATCCGCGATGGCCAGCTCAAGCACAACCGCCAGCACATCGTCGCCGCCCTGGACGAGAGCCTGCGCCGCCTGCACACCGACCGCATCGACCTGTACCAGCTGCACTGGCCCGAGCGCAGCACCAACTTCTTCGGCAAGCTGGGCTACCAGCACTTGCCGCACGACCATTTCACGCCGCTGGAAGAAACCTTGGAAGTGCTCGACGAACAGGTGCGCGCAGGCAAGATACGCCACATCGGCCTGTCCAATGAAACGCCCTGGGGCACGATGAAGTTCCTGCACCTGGCCGAAGCCCGCGGGTGGCCGCGGGCAGTGTCGATCCAGAACCCCTACAACCTGCTCAACCGCAGCTTCGAGGTGGGCCTTGCGGAAGTGGCGATCCGTGAACAGTGCGGGCTGTTGGCGTATTCGCCTCTGGCGTTCGGCATGCTCTCGGGCAAGTACGAAGACGGTGCCCGGCCAGAGCGTGCGCGCCTGACCCTGTTCAGCCGCTTCGCCCGCTACTCCAACCCGCAGACCGTGGCAGCCTGCAGCCGCTACGTACAACTGGCCCGGGCCCATGGCCTGGACCCGGCGCAGATGGCCCTGGCGTTCGTGACCCGCCAACCGTTCGTGACCAGCAATATCCTCGGCGCCACCAGCGTCGAGCAACTGCAGAGCGACCTGGACAGCCTGGCCCTGACCCTGAGCGACGAACTGCTCGCGGCCATCGAGGCGATCCATCAGGAGCAGCCCAACCCGGCGCCTTGAGCGCAGCCCCGAGCCGCCCTGTTCGCGGGTAAACCCGCTCCCACTGGGCCTCACTGCCTTTCTGGCCTGTCGAGCACTTGTGGAAGCGGGTACACCCATCAAGGAACCCGCGCGGTATGCCAGGGTAGACATAATCGCCAAAAAATAAGACGATCCAGCCGGTGATTGACCACTCTACCCTATAAGAACAATGACAATGATGTTCACCCAACCCTCCGCGTCGCTGCGGCGCGTCAGCATCCTGGCCATCGACAAGGTGTTCGCCTCGACCCTCATGCAGGCCAAGGATTTCTTCCACCTGGCCAGCCTGCGCTACAGCAAGCAATTGGGCCTGGGCCTGCAACCGATGTTCGACATCTGCCTGGTGAGCCCGGACGGCAAACCCGTAGACAGCTTCAGCAATGTGCAGGTGCCGGTCGATGGCGGCCTGGGTGATGCCGACGTGATCATTCTCCCGGCGTTCTGGGAAGACTTCGACACCCTGCAGCAACGCTACCCGCAGGTCCTGCCGTGGTTGCGCGAACAGCACGCCCGCGGCGCCGTGCTGTGTGGCGAGGCCAGTGGCGTGTTCTGGCTCGCCGAGGCCGGCCTGCTCGACGGCAAGGAGGCGACCACCTACTGGCGCTTCTTCAACAGCTTCGCCGAGCGCTTCCCGAACGTGCGCCTGAACCAGGACAAGCACCTGACCGATGCCGACAACCTTTACTGCGCAGGCGGCTCCACCTCGGCGTGCGATCTGTACATCTACCTGATCGAGCGTTTCTGCGGCGCCAACGTCGCCCGCGCCGTGGCCCGGGACATTCTCTACGAGGTCCAGCGCAGCTATACCCCAGGGCGCATGGGTTTCGGCGGGCAGAAGCTGCACCAGGACCTGATCATCCTGCAGATCCAGCACTGGCTGGAGGAGCACTTCGCCGACAAGTTCCGGTTCGAGGACGTGGCGCGCAACCACGGCATGAGCATTCGCAACTTCATGCGCCGCTTCCAGAGCGCCACCGGTGACAAGCCCCTGCACTACCTGCAGCGCCTGCGCATCGAGACGGCCAAGGGCTTGCTCTCCAGCACCCGCAAGAGCATCAAGACCATCAGCTACGAAGTGGGCTATGACGATGCCAGCTTCTTTGCGCGGTTGTTCCGCCAGCACACCGAACTGTCGCCGAACCAGTATCGGCAGCAATTCATGCAGGAAGCCTGACACCCTGGGGGCTGCTTTGCAGCCCTTTCGCGGCACAAGGCCGCTCCTACAGAAGGTACGTGATCTCCTGTAGGAGCGGCCCCTTATTCATTGGGTCAAGGCTTGTGCGCTCGCGCCAGGAACTCGTGGGACTGCATCTCCAGCAGGCGGCTCAAGGTGCGCTGGAACTCGAAGCTCAGACGCCCGCCAGTGTACAGGTCCTTGAGCTCTACCTCTGCCGAGATGATCAGCTTCACGTTCCGGTCGTAGAATTCGTCGACCATGTTGATGAAACGGCGGGCGATGTCGTCGGTGGTCACGCCCATCTGCTCGACATTGCTCAGCAGCACGGCGTGGAAGATCTTGCCCAGTTCGATGTAGTCGTTCTGGCTGCGCGGGCCGTCGCACAGGGCGCGGAAGTCGAACCAGGCAACGTCGTCGCAGGTGCGGATGGCCTGGATCTCGCGGTTTTCGATCACCAGCACGTCATTCTCGACCGCCTGGGTGCACTCGGGTGTCAACGCCCGGAAGCTCTGGCGCAGGCTCTCGTGGGCAGCATCGTCGAGCGGGTAGTGATACAGCTCGGCCTGCTCCAGGTGGCGCAGGCGATAGTCGACGCCGCTGTCGACGTTGACCACTTCGGTGTTCTGCTTGATCAGGGCGATGGCCGGCAGGAAGCGCGCGCGTTGCAGGCCGTCCTTGTACAGGCCGTCGGGGACGATATTGGACGTCGCCACCAGGGTCACGCCGTTCTTGAACAGCTCTTCCATCAAGGTGCCGAGGATCATGGCATCGGTGATGTCGGAAACGAAGAACTCGTCGAAGCAAATCACCTTGGCTTCCTCGGAGAAGCGCTTGGCGATGATGGTCAGCGGGTTCTTCTCACCCTTGAGGGTCTTCATCTCTTCGTGCACACGCTTCATGAAGCGGTGGAAGTGCGTACGCATCTTCTGCTTGAAGGGCAACGCCTCGAAGAAGGTGTCGACCAGGTAGGTCTTGCCTCGCCCTACCCCACCCCAGAAGTACAGGCCCTTGACCGGCGCCTGTTCCTTCCTGCCGAACAGCTTGCCGAACACGCCCGGCTTGTTGTTCTGCGCCGCCAGCAGGTCGTCGTACAGGCGCTGCAGGTGACGCACCGCAGTTTCCTGCGCCGCGTCATGGAAGAAGTCGGGACGTTTCAGATCTGCTTGATATCGTTCGAGGGGCGTCATGATTCGTTAGCGAGGCAACAAAAAACGGGCCGTCACTGTAGCGACAGGCCCGCATAATGGCAATTGGCGTTGCGGCGAATTGCCTCAGCCCTGCTGCGGCGCCAGGGCCTCGTGCAGGCTCTGGATGGCCGAATCACGGGCCTCGACGCTGTCGAACTGCGGCCCGTCGGCAACCTGCTCGCCGTTCAGCCAGAGCGAGAAACCCAGGCCTTCGATGCGCACATCGGCGTCACCGCCCTGCTGCAGCTGCTTGCTCACGGCGCCGGCGCTCTTGCCATCGGCGAAGCTGCGCGAAAGCAGCAATTGCTCGCCATCAGCAGCCAGCAGGCGGAAGCGGAAGCTGCCGTCTTCATCACGGAAGCTGACGAAGCGGGCGCTCTTGGCAGCCTTCTTCTTCACTTCGGTGGACACCTGCACGGCGGTGCGGAACGAACGCAGGCCAACGGCTTCGCGCAGCTGCTCGAGGAACGGCGTGGCGATCTTGCGGGCCTTGGCGGCACCAGCCAGGAGAATGTCTTCCAGGTCCGAAGGCCGGGCGATCAGCTGGTGGTACTGCTCGCGAGGCCCGGCCAGCTGGCCGTCGAGCAATTGGAACAGGCGCTGCTTGGCCTCGCCCCAACCCAGGCCCTGGAGCAGTTCTTCACGGAACTCGGCCGATTGCGCCGGGGTGGAGAAGGCCTGGAACAGGGTGAACAGGTGAGCGTTGTCCGGATCCTTCGGCTCGCCCGGGGCTCGGGAATCGGTGACGATGCGCGAGATGGCATCCTTCATGTCCTTGGCGCTGGTGAACAGCGGGATGGTGTTGTCGTAGCTCTTGGACATCTTGCGGCCATCCAGGCCCGGCAGGGTGGCCACGCTTTCCTCGATCACAGCCTCCGGCAGGGCGAAGAAGTCCTTGCCTTGGCCGAACAGGTGGTTGAAGCGCTGGCCGATGTCGCGGGCCATCTCCACGTGCTGGATCTGGTCGCGGCCGACCGGCACCTTGTGGGCGTTGAACATCAGGATGTCGGCGGCCATCAGCACCGGATAGCTGAACAGGCCCATGGTCACGCCGGCGTCCGGGTCTTCGCCGGCCTCGACGTTCTTGTCCACCGAGGCCTTGTAGGCATGGGCACGGTTGAGCAGGCCCTTGGCGGCCACGCAGGTCAGGAGCCAGGTCAGTTCGGGGATCTCGGGAATATCGGACTGGCGGTAGAAGGTGACCTTGTCCGGGTCCAGGCCGCCGGCCAGCCAGGTGGCGGCGATTTCCAGACGCGAGCGCTGGATACGCAGCGGGTCGTCGCACTTGATCAGGGCGTGGTAGTCGGCCAGGAAGTAGAACGAGTCGGCACCGGGCTGCTGGCTGGCGAGGATCGCCGGGCGGATGGCGCCGGCGTAGTTGCCCAGGTGCGGGGTGCCGGTGGTGGTGATACCGGTGAGGATGCGCGTAGTCATGGGTTATCGCTTGATCAGGCTTGGCTCAGTTCGAAAGACGCGGCAGCACCAGATCCTTCAGATCGGTCAGCTTGCCATGGAAGAAGTGTCCGCATTCTGCCACTTTCAGCAGCTCATGGGGGCGCGGCAGCTTGTCGGACCAGTCGTATACCAGCTGTGGGTCGACGACTTCGTCGGTTTCCGGCTGTACCACGGTCAGCGGGCAACGCTGGGGCAGCGGGAACTGCTCGCTCAGGCGCATCACGGCCGGGGCAATCATGAACAGATGCTGCAGCTCGACAGCATCGGCTTCCAGGCGACCGGCCAGGCTGGCGGCGACGAAACCACCGAACGAGAAGCCCATCAGCACCAGCGGCAAGCCAGGATGCTTGGCCCGTAACCAGGCGGCGGCGGCCTCGGCATCGGCGACCTCGCCGGCGCCCATGTCATGGCTGCCTGCACTCTGGCCCACGCCACGGTAGTTGAAGCGCAAGGTGATGTAGCCGGCATCGCGGGCGGTGCGCTGCAGGGTCGAGACCACCTTGTTGAGCATGGTACCGCCCTGCACCGGGTTCGGGTGGCAGATCAGCACCGCACCGCGGGCATCGGCCACATCCAGGTACAAGGCTTCCAGCTGGCCGCAGGGGCCATCGATGAACAAGGGGGTTTCGCGGATAAGCAAGGCACAACTCCGTGACCTCGGGAAGGGTCGACTCGTCTAGCTGAAGAATTCTGTTCTGATTTGCGATCGCTCGCGGTATACAGCGCAGGTCTGAGCCGTTAACGTAAAGCAAAGCCGTTTATAGAGGAAGGACTCGTGGAACTCTCGCTCCTTGTTTGGTTGTTGCCGACCCTGGCCCTCGTCGTCGGCGTGGTGGTCGGCTTCGTCGTGGCCCGCCTGCTGCCCAACGCAGCGCCCAGCAATACCCAGCGTCAGCTGGATGATATCCAGCAGCGTTTCGACAATTACCAGAATGAAGTGGTCACCCACTTCAACAGCACTGCAGCCCTGGTCAAGAAACTGACCCAGAGCTACCAGGACGTGCAGGATCACCTGGCCGACGGCGCCAACCGCCTGGCCCTGGATGATCTGACCCGCCAGCGCCTGCTGGCCGCGCTGCACTCCGAAGCCGCGCAGGGCCCACGTGACCGCCTGACCCCGCCGAAGGACACCGCCGAGGTGCCTCGCGACTACGCGCCCAAGACCCCGAACTCGCCGGGCATGCTCGACGAGAGCTACGGGCTCAAGCGCTGAACATCGAAAAGGCCTCGCAAGAGGCCTTTTTCATTGACACCGCCGGGAGGGCTGCGCCCTCCTTTCGCGGCACAAGGCCGCTCCAAACACGGCGACGCTCCCCGCCTTGCGCCGCGATAGAGGACGCAGTCCTCGCCTCAGCAATACCAAGGCGCCATGTCCTCGCCCACGCCATACCGCGCCCTCGCCTGCTCCAGCACCCCCTCACCCAACCGCCCTTGTCTGACCAGGCTATACAACGCCGCCATCACCACACTGAACCTGTCCACCTCGAAGAACCGCCTCAGTTGCTGGCGCGTGTCGCTGCGCCCGAAACCATCGGTGCCCAGGGTCATGTAGGGTGCCTGCACGTACTCGGCGATCAACTGCGGCCAGGCCCGCGCATAGTCGCTGGCCGCGACCACGGGCGCATCACCGGCCAGACAACGGCCTACATGGCTTTGCCCAGCGCCCTGTCCGCGTACCGCCGTGCGCTGCGCATCCCGCGCCTCGCGAGCCAGCTCGCTGAAGCTGGTGACACTGAACACCTCGCTGTCGACCTGCCACTCGGTGGCCAACAGCTCACTGGCGGCGACAACCTCACGCAGGATCGCACCCGAGCCCAGCAGCCGCACCGTGCCACGCGACTGCAGCAAGCGCTGGCTGGCGAACAGGTACATGCCGCGCAGCACATCCGCATGCTTGCTCTCGGGTAACGAAGGCTGTGGGTAGTTTTCGTTCATCACCGCCACGTAGTGAAACTCGTCCTGCTGCTCCACCAGCATGCGCCGGGCGGCATGGTCGAAGATCACCGCCAGCTCACCGGCAAAGCAGGGGTCCCAGGCTCGGCAATTGGGAACCAGCGCGGCCATCACCAGGCTCGAACCGTCTTGGTGCTGCAGCCCTTCGCCACCCAAGGTGGTACGCCCGGCCGTGGCGCCCAGCAGCAGGCCGCGGGCACGCTGGTCCGCAGCCGCCCAGATCAGGTCGCCGACCCGCTGGAAGCCGAACATCGAGTAGTAGATGTACACCGGCAGCATCGGCTCGCCATGTACCGCATAGGACGTTGCCGCGGCTACCCACGAGGAAATAGCCCCAGCCTCGGTGATGCCTTCCTCCAGCAACTGGCCGTCCCTGGCTTCCCGGTAGGCCAGCAGCGAGCCTGCATCCTCCGGCTCGTAGCGTTGCCCGCACGAGGAATAGATGCCGATCTGCCGGAACAGGCTGGCCATGCCGAAGGTGCGGGCCTCGTCCGCGACGATCGGAACCACCCTAGGCCCCAGCTCCGGCGACTTGAGCCAATGCCCGAGTAAGCGCACCGCCGCCATGGTGGTGGACATGTCCTTGCCTTGGGCATGCAGGGCGAAACCGCCGAAGGTTTCCAGGTCAGGCAAGGGCAAGCGGCGACAGTCGCTGCGCCGCACCGGCAACGGCCCACCGAGCGCCGCTCGACGCTGGCGCAGGTACAGCATTTCCGGGCTGTCATCGGCCGGGCGATAGAAGCGCAATTGCGCCACCGCCTCGTCCGACAACGGCAGGTGGAAGCGATCCCGAAACGCCAGCAGCGCCTGGACATCCAGCTTCTTGGCCTGGTGCGCGGTCATCCTTGATTCGCCGGCACTGCTCATGCCGTAGCCCTTCTTGGTCTTGGCCAGGATCACCGTTGGCCGGCCCTTGCAGGCCTTGGCCGCGGCATAGGCCGCGTGCAGCTTGCGAAAATCGTGGCCACCGCGCTTCAGAGCGTTGATCTGCTCGGCGCTCATGTGCGCCACCAGCCGCTGCAGGGCCGGGTGCTGGTTGAAGAAGTGCTCGAGATTGTAGGTGCCGTCCTTGGCGCCGAGGGTCTGGAACTGCCCATCCGGCGTCGCTGCCAGCTGGCGCAGCAGCACGTGCTCATGGTCGCGGGCGAACAGCGGGTCCCACTCGGAACCCCAGAGCACCTTGATCACGTTCCAGCCGGCACCACTGAACAGTGCCTCGAGTTCCTGGATGATCTGACCGTTGCCGCGTACCGGGCCATCCAGCCGCTGCAGGTTGCAGTTGACGATGAAGGTCAGGTTGTCCAACCCTTCCCGCGCCGCCAGGGTCAGGCCAGCGATGGATTCCGGCTCGTCCATTTCGCCGTCGCCGAACACGCCCCAGACATGCCGCGAGCCCGTGTCGGCCAGGCCGCGATGCTGCAGGTAGCGCATGAAGCGCGCCTGGTAGATCGCATTGAGCGGGCCGATGCCCATGGAGCCGGTGGGAAATTGCCAGAAATCAGGCATCAGCCAGGGGTGCGGATAGGAGCACAGGCCGTTGCCGGCGACCTCCTGGCGATAGTTGGCCAGTTGCGCCTCGCTCAGCCGCCCTTCGAGGAAGGCACGCGCATAGATACCCGGTGCCGAATGGGGCTGGAAGAACACCAGGTCGCCGGTACGCTGCTCACCTCCCCCCTCGCCCCGGAAGAAATGCTGGAAGCCGACCTCGAAGATCTCCGCCGCCGAGGCGTAGCTGGCGATATGCCCGCCCAGGTCGCCGTAGGCGTGGTTGGCCCGCACCACCATGGCCAGGGCGTTCCAGCGCAGGATGCCGGTGATGCGTTCGTCCAGCTCCAGGTCACCAGGGTAGGCACCCTGCTGCTCCACCGGCAAGGTGTTGCGGTAGGCGGAAAACGGCTGGCCATCGCGCACCAAACCCAGTTCCAGGGCATAGTTCTGCAGGCGCTGCAACAGGTAGCGCGCCCGCGCCGGGCCGCAATGGGCCAGGGTAGACTCGAGTGCATCGCACCATTCAGCCGTTTCGGCCGGGTCGCTGTCCAGATCGACATCTTGAGCCGAGGATGGCTCGTTCGGGTTGATCATTGCCACCATCGGGTGTCCCCTTCGCAGAACAAACGCATCACTGTCTGATTTCGCGGTCCCTGTAGGAGCGGGCTTGTCCCGCGAAGCGCTTGCCAGGCAACCGCGATGGCAAGACCGGCCCAATCGCGGGGCAAGCCCGCTCCCACAGCGTTCAGCGTTGCCCCGAGAAAGCACAGGCCTTCAATGCCTGGGCGATATCGGCGATCAGGTCTTCGATGTCCTCCAGGCCCACCGACAAGCGCACCAGGCCTTCGGAAATGCCATGGTGGGCGCGCTCCTGCGGCGTATAGCTGGAGTGGGTCATGCTCGCCGGGTGCTGGGCCAACGATTCGGCGTCGCCCAGGCTCACGGCGCGGCTGAACAGTTGCAGCGCATTCATGAACCGCCGCCCCGCCTCGATGCCGCCCTTGAGCTCGAAGGCGATCATCCCGCCGGGCAGGCGCATCTGTCGCTGGGCCAGCGCATGCTGAGGGAAGCTGGGCAAGCCTGGATAGTGGATCAGTTCCACCTGGGGCTGGCGCGCCAGGTACTCGGCCAATTGCTGGGCATTGCTGCAATGGCGCTCCATGCGCAGCGTCAGGGTCTTCATGCCGCGCATCAGCAGCGAGGCATCGTGGGGCGAGAGCACCGCACCGGTCATGTCCTTGAGGCCTTCCAGGCGGATCCGGTCGATCAGCGCCTTGCGCCCCACCACCAGGCCAGCGGTGATATCGCCATGGCCGCTCAGGTACTTGGTGGCCGAATGCACCACCAGGTCGGCGCCGAGTTCCAGCGGGCGTTGCAGGTAGGGCGTGCAATAGGTGTTGTCGACCACGATGTGGATGTCATGCCCGCGCACCGCGTCGGCCACGGCTGCGATATCGACCAACTGCATGTTGGGGTTGGCCGGGCTTTCGAAATAGATCATCCGGGTTTTCGCCGTGATGGCCGCCTTCAGGGCGCTTTCGTCGTTGAGGTCTACGTGGCGGATCTTCACGCCGAACTCACCGATGCCGTGGTGCAGGTAGGCGAAGGTGCAGCCATACAGGGTGCGCCCGACAATCAGCTCGTCGCCCGGGCGTAACAACGTCCATAGCGTCGAGGTGATGGCGCCCATCCCCGACGCCAGCGCCAAGCCCGCCTCGCCGCCTTCCAGCGACGCCATACGCTGCTCGAGCAGGGCCAGGGTCGGGTTGGAGATGCGACTGTAGAAATGCCCGCTCTCCTCCCCGGCGAAACAGGCGGCACCGTACTCGACGGTCGGGAAGGCATAGGTCGCGGTCTGGTACACCGGCGGTACCAAGGCGCCGCCGTGGGACAGCGGGTCATAGCCATGGTGGATGGCCCGCGTGGAAAAACCGGTCTTGTTATCGCAGTCGCGCATGGCAACAGCCTCTGGTGGTTTGTTATAAGCTTATGCCACCAGGCAGCGGGTATTTTTCCAAAATCGCCCACGCACCCACAGATTTTTTGGAATAAAAACAACAATCACGACAATGGGAGGGCAAGACATGCCTTCGACCCTGGACCGCACCGACCGCGCCCTGCTCGCGGCCCTGCAAGACAACGCCCGCCTCACCGTCGCCGAACTGGCCGATCAGGTTTCCCTGACTACCTCGCCCTGCTGGCGGCGTGTCAAGTTGCTCGAGGACAACGGCTATATCACCGGCTACCAGGCCATTCTTTCGCCCAAGTCGCTGGGCTTCGGCGTCACGGCGTTCGTCAGCATCATGATGGATTCGCATACCAAGGAAATGGCCCTGGCATTCGAAAAGCGTTTGCTGGAGATCCCGGAGATCGTGTCTTGTCACAACATTTCCGGGCGGTATGACTTCCTGCTGGAGATATTGGCGCGGGATCTGGAGTCGTTTGGGGAGTTCACCCGGGAAGTGTTGCAGCGGTTGCCGGGGGTGAAGGAAATTTATTCGAGTTTTTCCTACAAGGCGGTAAAAGAAAAACGCGTAATACCGGTGTCGGAAACCCATATTTGAATCACTGATAACGACCGCCAAGCTACTTTATAATACCTTGTAGCTTGGAGGCCCAGGCCGCAGGTTCCTATGGCTGGCGGACGCTATTCGTCCCCGAAATGGGTCATATAAGCGTCCCGGGGTGCTGCAGTGCTCATGCACTCGCTCATGATGAAACGTCGAACGGTAGGGTTGCCTCTCGTCTGCAACTTCCAACCTAACCATTGGAAAAACATCCTACATCACAAAAGGATTTTTCCCGCACGAAACAACCACACCTCAGCGCCATTAATCGACAATAATTTATCGAGCACAAACGGCCAGCCCAAAAAAAAAATAGACGGACTCCCCATGAGGCAATTAGCAGTGATGGCCATGTTCTTGCTATGTGGATGCAGCGGCGAAATGCCCATGATTCTTCCAGACAAGCAAGAGATCCATTTCCAGTGCGATATGGACCCTTACAAGCAAGGCTGCGAGCGGCAGATGGATTATCAAGAGCATTTTCGATGGATAAAAGATCCTACAGCTTGAAGCGGGTAACACGGCCAGGAAAGCAGAAAGGTGGCTGAAATTCAGTCCATAAGAAAAAACACCCGCCATGGCTCAAGGGCGCTCATTCAAGCAGTTGGGGCCGCTACGCGACCCATCGCGGGACAAGCCCGCTCCAACAAGGAGCTCGCTCACCTTGAGGGTTTGCGTGATCCTGTCGATGGGCCGCATAGCAGCCCTTGGCGGGGTGCTCTGCATCAGCGGAACAACATGATCATTGCCCGCCATCAACCCGACTTACGGCTTGCGCCAGGACTGCCCGCCCTCATCATCGTCTCCACCACGACGGAGGTCGATAATGCCCTGCTTCATTGCTGTTTTCATGGTCATGCTCCTGTGAGAACGCTGGCGACGTTGCCGGCTTGGGTAGCATGCCGGGAGGTAGGGGCAGGGATGCAGCATGCAGCGATTCCTGGGCTGGCGCGATCGCCGGACAGGCCCGCCCCACAGGAGCAGCGCTACCGCCTGTTTTCTAGGCAGCGCAGCGCGCGGGAACTCAATGGGCGACCTGGGCCTTTTCCAGCACTTCGATACGCTGATTCAACTCGCGCACCGACTCGATCAGCGGGCCCACCAGCTTCTCGTAATCGACGGTCAGCATGCCGTCCTTTTCGTGCACCAGTTCGGGGTATACCGCTTTGACGTTCTGCGCGACGACGCCGATGTCCTCGCGTCCCGAGTCCTTCCACTTGAAGCGCACGCCGTGGATCTTGGTCAAGGTATTGGTCGAGTCCAGCAGGGTCTCGACGTTGGTCTTCAAACGCTCGTCGCTGAACGGGCAGCACTTGGCGCCGATGTCGGCGTAGGCAACGCTTGCCACCGTAGCGGAGAGTGCGAGGAGCACGATGGAGGCGACTTTCTTGATGGTCATGAATCTTCCTACATGGATTGCTTATTTGCCGTACGAGGATGCCGAAACGAGACACACTGCAACCAGTTGGCTTTTCAACAATGACCAGCGGAAAAATTACCGAAATGCGAAAAAAGAAACCCCGCCGAAGCGGGGTTGTCTAGGGGCATCGAAGATCAGATCGCGCCGCGCTTGCGCAGCACGTCCAGCACTTGCTTGACACCTTCTTCGACGCTGGTGACCTGGGTGTCGATCACCAGGTCCGCATCCAGCGGCACATCGTACGGGAAGCTTTCGCCCGGGATGTTGTCGCCGTCGGCGGCATACAGGCCTTGTGGGTCGCGCTCGCGGCAGGCGATCGGCGATGCCTGCACGTAGACGGTGACCAGGCGCTCCTTGCCGATCAGCGCCTTGGCCTGCTCGCGGCCTTCGGCGTCCGGCGCCACGAAGGCCGCCAGGGTCAGCATGCCGGCTTCGTTGAACTGGCGCGCCACATGGGCGGCACGGCGCCAGTTCTCGGTACGGCCGGCGCGGTCCTGCGGCAGGCCTTTGTTCAGGTCGTGACGCAGGTTCTGGCCGTCGAGCACGTATACCGCACGGCCCATGTCGAACAACTTGCGCTCCACGGCATAGGCCAGGGTGCTCTTGCCTGCACCGGACAGGCCGCTGAACAGCACGGTAGCCGGCTGCTGGCCGAAGCGCAGGGCACGCTCCTCGGTGGAAACGTGGGCCAGCTTGCCGTGGTGACCGGTGCTGCCGTGCGGCAATACCGGCGGTGCGATGATCATGCCGGCGCCGACGGTGCCGTTGGTCAGGCGGTCGATGACGATGAACGCACCGGTGGTGCGGTTGCTGTCGTAGCCGTCCAGGGCGATAGCGGCGTCCAGGCTGACCTTGACGCGGCCGATCTCGTTCAGTTGCAGCGCGCTGGCGGCGCCCTGCTCCAGGGTATTCACATCCACCTTGTGAGTGATGCTGGCGATAGAGCCCGGCACGTAGCTGGTGGCGCGCTTGATGTCGTACTTCTTGCCCGGCAGCATCGGCTCTTCGGCCATCCACACCAGCATGGCGTCGAACTGGTCGGTCACCGGTGGGACGTTGTCGGCATGCACCAGCAGATCGCCACGGGAAATATCGATCTCGTCTTCCATGGTCAGGGTCACGGCCTGGCCGGGCCCTGCGTTTTCCAACTCGCCTTCGAAGGTGACGATGGACTTGACCCGGCTGCTCTTGCCCGAGGGCAGCACGACCACTTCGTCACCCTTGTGCACGACGCCGCTGGCGATGGTGCCGGCAAAACCGCGGAAGTTCAGGTTCGGGCGGTTGACGTACTGCACCGGGAAGCGCAGGTCGGTGAAGTTACGGTCGGCCGCCACTTCCACGGTCTCGAGGATTTCCATCAGCGCAGGGCCGGTGTACCACGGCGAACGCTCGCTGCGGTTGACCACGTTGTCGCCCTTGAGCGCCGACATCGGCACGAAGTGCAGGCTCGACGGCTTGAGGTTGATGCCCTCGGCGAACTTCAGGTAGTCGGCCTTGATCGACTCGAACACCTGCTCGTCGAAGTTCTTCAGGTCCATCTTGTTGACCGCGACCACGATATGCTTGATGCCCAGCAACGAGGCGATGAAGCTGTGGCGGCGGGTCTGGGTCTGCACACCGTAGCGCGCATCGACCAGGATGATCGCCAGGTCGCAGGTCGAGGCACCGGTGGCCATGTTGCGGGTGTACTGCTCGTGGCCTGGGGTGTCAGCAATGATGAACTTGCGCTTGGCAGTGGAGAAATAGCGGTAGGCGACATCGATGGTGATGCCCTGTTCACGCTCGGCCTGCAGGCCGTCGACCAGCAGCGCCAGGTCCACGTCCTCGCCGGTGGTGCCGACCTTTTTCGAATCGCGGGTGATGGCCTCGAGGTGGTCCTCGTAGATCATCTTGGAGTCGTGCAGCAGGCGCCCGATCAGGGTGCTCTTGCCGTCATCCACGTTGCCGCAGGTGAGGAAACGCAGCAGTTCTTTGCGCTCGTGCTGAGCCAGATAAGCGACGATGTCTTCGCTGATCAAATCGGATTGGTGCGACATGGAGTAACCCTGAGAATTAGAAATAGCCCTGACGTTTCTTGTCTTCCATGGAGCCTGCGCCATCGTGGTCGATGACGCGGCCCTGGCGCTCGGAAGTGCGCGTCAGGAGCATTTCCTGAATGATGTCGGTGAGGCTGTCGGCCTCCGACTCCACCGCGCCCGTCAACGGGTAGCAGCCGAGGGTACGGAAACGCACCTTCTTCTTGACGATACGTGCCTTCTCCTCATCGGTGAGGTGCTCGAGGATCCGTTCGTCGTCGATCATGATCAGGGTGCCGTTCTTCTCGATGACCTCGCGCTCGGCGGCGAAGTACAGCGGCACGATCGGGATGCCTTCGAGGTAGATGTACTGCCAGATGTCCAGCTCGGTCCAGTTCGACAGCGGGAAGACGCGGATCGACTCGCCCTTGTTGACCTTGCCGTTGTAGATGTTCCACAGCTCCGGGCGCTGGTTCTTCGGGTCCCAGCGGTGCTTGCTGTCACGGAAGGAGTAGACACGCTCCTTGGCCCGGGACTTCTCCTCGTCGCGGCGGGCACCGCCGAACGCGGCGTCGAAGCCGTACTTGTCCAGCGCCTGCTTCAGGCCCTGGGTCTTCATGATGTCGGTGTGCTTGGAGCTGCCATGGGTGAACGGGTTGATGCCCTGGGCCACGCCTTCGGGGTTGACGTGGGTGATCAGTTCCAGGCCCATCTCCTCGACCATCTTGTCGCGGAAGCGGTACATCTCCTGGAATTTCCACTGGGTGTCGACGTGCATCACCGGGAACGGCAGCTTGCCCGGGAAGAAGGCCTTGCGCGCCAGGTGCAGCATCACGGCGGAGTCCTTGCCGATCGAGTACAGCATCACCGGGTTGTCGAACTCGGCGGCCACCTCGCGGATGATGTGGATGCTCTCCGCCTCCAGCTGTTTCAAGTGCGTCAGTTTGTCGACCATGGCTACTCACGAAAAACGATCTTATGGACGGCCAGCGGGCCGTGTTCGAGGCTGGCACTGTATCACAGCACTTGATTCTATTTAGGAGGTTGGATAGACCGAAAGAATCTAACGATATGACTACGGGTTTGGGGGGAATCGAGGGCCGCTTTGAGGCCCAAACGCGGGACAAGCCCGCTCCCACAAGTACCGCGCATGCCCCATGAACAGCGCTGTACCTGTGGGCGCGGGCTTGTCCCGCGATTGGGCCTGCCAGGCCGTCAGATCGGGTTCGGGCAGTCGATGAACAGGTGCTCCAACGCAAAACGCCGTGCCAGGTAGTCGCCCAGCGCCTGGACGCCATAACGCTCGGTCGCGTGGTGGCCAGCGGCGATGAAGCTGATGCCGTTCTCGCGGGCGCTGTGGAAGGTCTGCTCGGACGCCTCCCCACTCAAGAACAGGTCGACCCCTGCAGCAATGGCGGTGTCGATATACCCCTGCCCACCGCCGGTGCACCAGCCCACCCGACGGATCATTTGCTCGCCCTCGATCACCAGCGGTTCGCGCCCCATGACCTCCTGCACCCGCCGAGCGAAATCACGCGCCGACACCGGCTCGGCGAGCGAACCCACCAGGCCGACCACCTTGGGGTTGTCCGGGTCCAGCAGCCCCTCGACGGTGATGTCCAGCTGGCGAGCCAGCTGCACGTTGTTGCCCACCTCCGGGTGCAGGTCCAACGGCAGGTGATAGGCCAGCAGGCTGATGTCATGCTTGAGCAGGGTCTTGAGGCGGCGCTGCTTCATGCCGGTGATGCAGGGGTTCTCGCCTTTCCAGAAGTAACCGTGGTGCACCAGCACCAGGTCGGCCTCGGCCTCGACCGCGGCATCGAGCAAGGCCTGGCTGGCGGTGACGCCACTGACGATGCGGCTGACCTGCGGCCGACCCTCGACCTGCAGGCCATTGGGGCAGTAATCCTGGATCTTGGCACTGGCCAGGTAGCGCTCGGCTTCCTCCACCAGGGTGCTCAGGGCGACGGCCATGGAAAATCTCCTCGAAATCTGCACGTTCGGTGGGCGCAACGCCCGTATAATGGCCGCCATTATGGGCCGTCGCCGGCTTCGGGGAAACCGGCTGCAATCGCCTGGGGATCCATTCGTGGCACCGTCATTCGCGGGTAAGCCCGCCCCTTGTGTGGGATCGGGTTTACCCGCGAAGCCGGCACCACGATTACCGCGTCGCCGACCACGCTGTTACCAGTGTATGATCGCGCGCGCTCGCTCCCTGCTGCGCAGCCACCGGCCCCTGCCCCACTCCCAGGATTCATTCGATGCTCAAGGCTTTGCGTTTTTTTGGATGGCCCCTGCTTACCGGCGTACTGATCGCCATGCTGATCATCCAGCGTTTTCCCGAATGGGTCGGCCTGCCCAGCCAGGACGTCAACCTGCAGCAGGCCCCCCAGACCTCGCGCATCGTGCAGGGGCCGGTGTCCTATGCCGACGCCGTGACCCTGGCCGCGCCGGCGGTGGCCAACCTGTACACCACCAAGGTGGTGAACAAGAGTTCGCACCCGCTGTTCGAAGACCCGCAGTTCCGCCGCTTCTTCGGCGACAACCTGCCCAAGCAACGGCGCTGGGAGTCGAGCCTGGGTTCGGCGGTGATCATGAGCCCCGAAGGCTACCTGCTGACCAACAACCACGTGACCAGCGGCGCAGACCAGATCGTCGTGGCGCTCAAGGACGGCCGTGAAACCCTCGCGCGGGTGATCGGCAGCGACCCGGAAACCGACCTCGCGGTCTTGAAGATCGACCTGAAGAAACTGCCGGCCATCACCATCGGCCGCTCCGACACCATCCACATCGGCGACGTGTCCCTGGCCATCGGCAACCCCTTCGGCGTCGGCCAGACCGTGACCATGGGCATCATCAGCGCCACCGGCCGCAACCAGCTGGGCCTGAACAACTACGAAGACTTCATCCAGACGGACGCGGCGATCAACCCGGGCAACTCGGGCGGGGCGCTGATCGATGCCAACGGCAACCTGATCGGCATCAACACCGCGATCTTCTCCAAGTCCGGTGGCTCTCAGGGCATCGGCTTCGCCATCCCGGTCAAGCTGGCACTGGAGGTCATGAAGTCGATCGTCGAGCACGGTCAGGTGATCCGTGGCTGGCTGGGCATCGAGGTACAGCCGCTGAGCCAGGAACTGGCCGAGTCCTACGGCATGAAGGACCGCCCGGGCATCGTGGTGGCGGGTATCTTCCGCGACGGCCCGGCGCAACGTGCAGGCCTGCAGCTCGGTGACGTGATCCTGAGCATCAACGGTGAACCGGCCGGTGACGGGCGCAAGTCGATGAACCAGGTGGCGCGGATCAAGCCCAACGAGAAGATTTCCATCGAAGTGATGCGCAATGGCGAGCAGCTCAAGCTGATCGCCGAAGTGGGGCTGCGGCCGCCACCCGCGCCGGTTGCGGCGCAGGAACAGAAGTAAGCCAGGGCTGCTTTGCAGCTCGTTCGCGGCACAAGGCCGCGCCTACAGGAAATCGCGTGTCTCCCGGTAGGCGCGGCCTTGTGCCGCGAAAGGGCCGCAACGCGGCCCCAACACATCAATGCAGGATCTGGCTGAGGAACAACTTGGTCCGGTCACTGCGCGGCCGGTCGAAGAAGTCATCCGGTGCCGCCTGTTCCACGATCTCGCCCTTGTCCATGAAGATCACCCGGTTCGCCACCGTCCGGGCAAAGCCCATCTCGTGGGTCACACAGAGCATGGTCATGCCGTCCTCGGCCAGGCCCACCATGGTATCGAGCACCTCTTTGACCATCTCCGGGTCCAGCGCCGAGGTCGGCTCGTCGAACAGCATGATCTTGGGCTTCATGCACAGCGCCCGGGCGATCGCCACGCGCTGTTGCTGGCCGCCGGACAACTGCCCCGGATACTTGTGCGCCTGTTCGGGAATACGCACCCGCTCCAGGTAGTGCATGGCGATTTCCTCGGCCTTGCGCCGGGGCATCTTGCGTACCCACATCGGCGCCAGGGTGCAGTTCTCGAGGATGCTCAGGTGCGGGAACAGGTTGAAGTGCTGGAACACCATGCCCACCTCACGACGGATCGCCTCGATCTGCTTGAGGTCGTTGGTCAGCTCCACGCCATCGACCACGATACGACCCTGCTGGTGCTCTTCCAGGCGGTTGAGGCAGCGGATGGTGGTCGACTTACCGGAACCGGAAGGCCCGCACAGCACGATACGCTCACCTTGGCGCACGTTCAGGTTGATGTCCTTGAGCACGTGGAACTGCCCATACCACTTGTTCACACCCTGCATCTGGATGATGCCTTCGGGGCCGACAGGCTGCTTGCTCGCTTCACTCATTTCGAAACTCCTAACGCTTGTGGCCAGTGTCCAGCTTGCGCTCCAGGTGCATGGAGTAGCGGGACATACCGAAACAGAAAATCCAGAACACCAGGGCAGCGAACACATAGCCCTCGGTGGCCATGCCCAGCCAGGCCGGGTCGGCGGCGGCCTGCTTGACGCTGTTGAGCAGGTCGAACAGGCCGATGATGATCACCAGGCTGGTGTCCTTGAACAGGGCGATGAAGGTATTGACGATGCCGGGGATCACCAGCTTGAGCGCCTGGGGCAGGATCACCAGCCCCATCGCCCGCCAGTAGCCCAGGCCCATGGCCGCGGCCGCTTCGTACTGGCCCTTGGGGATGGCCTGCAGGCCACCACGGACCACCTCGGCGATGTAGGCCGACTGGAACAGGATCACCCCGATCATGGCCCGCAGCAGCTTGTCGAAGCTCATGCCCTCGGGCAGGAACAACGGCAGCATCACCGAGGACATGAACAACACGGTGATCAGCGGCACACCCCGCCAGAACTCGATGAAGGTCACGCAGACGACCTTCACCGCCGGCAGGTTGGAACGCCGCCCCAGCGCCAGGAGGATGCCCAGCGGCAAGGCACCGACGATACCGACGGTGGCGATCACCAGGGTCAGCATCAGGCCGCCCCACTGGCTGGTGGATACCGTGGCAAGGCCCAGATAGCCGCCGTGCAACAGGGTATAGGCCAGGATCGGGTACAGCACCAAAAAGCCCAGGCCGTAGACCACCTTGCGCGGGAAGCGCTTGATGAACAGCGGCGCGGCGCCGAGCACGGCGAGCCAGACGGTCAGATCGACCCGCCAGCGCAGCTCCACCGGGTAGTAGCCATACATGAACTGGCCGAAACGCTGCTGGATGAACACCCAGCAGGCGCCCTCCTGGGTGCAGTCGGCCCGGGTGGTACCGACCCAGTTGGCATCGATGAACGCCCACTGCACCAGCGGTGGCACGATGAGCCAGACCAGGTACAGGGCGAACAGGGTCAACACGGTGTTGAGCCAGTTGGAGAACAGGTTGGCACGCATCCATGCGAGCGCGCCGACGGTCTTCACCGGTGGCGGCATGTCAGGTTTGAAAACATGGGCTGTCACAGGCGTACCCTCATCGCTCGATCAGCGCGATGCGCTTGTTGTACCCGTTCATCAGCAGCGAAATGCTGAGGCTGATGGCCAGATAGACACTCATGGTGATGGCGATCACCTCGATCGCCTGACCGGTCTGGTTGAGCACGGTACCGGCGAACAGCGAGACCATCTCTGGATAGCCGATGCCGGCCGCCAGGGATGAGTTCTTCGCCAGGTTCAGGTACTGGCTGGTCAACGGCGGCACGATCACCCGCAAGGCCTGGGGGATGATCACCTTGCGCAGGGTCGGCCCCTCGCGCAGGCCCAGCGAACGCGCGGCCTCGGTCTGGCCATGGCTGACCGAGCGGATGCCCGAGCGCACGATCTCGGCGATGAACGCCGCCGTGTAGATGGTCAGCGCCAGGGTCAAGGCGAGCAATTCGGGAATCAGCACCCAGCCGCCAACGAAGTTGAAGCCCTTGAGCTGTGGCACCTCCCAGTGCACCGGGCTGCCGAACAATGCCACGCAGACGCCGGGGATACCGATGAACATCAGCAGTCCCACCCAGAACTTGTGGAACGGCTCGCCGGTCTCGTCGAAACGCTTGTTGGCCAGGCGCACCATCAGCGCGATGGCGACGACCGCCAGCACCAGCGCCAGCACGAACGGCCAGAAGCCTTCGGCCAGGGTCGCGCCGGGCATGTTCAGGCCCCGGTTGCTGATGAAGAAGGTGTCGTCGAGGTTGATGCTGCCCCGTGGCCCCGGCAGCGTGAGGAACACGGCGAAGTACCAGAACAGGATCTGCAGCAGCGGCGGGATGTTGCGGAAGGTTTCCACGTACACGGTCGCCAGCTTGCTGATCATCCAGTTCGGCGACAGCCGCGCCACGCCGATGACGAAGCCCAGCAGCGTGGCCAGGATGATGCCGATTAAGGTCACCAGCAGCGTGTTGAGCAGGCCGATGACGAATACCCGGGCATAGCTGTCCGACTCCACGTAGGGAATCAGGTGCTGGGCGATGCCGAAGCCCGCACTGCGCTCGAGGAAGTCGAAGCCCGAGGTGATGCCCCGGTGTTGCAGGTTGGCCTGGGTATTATGGAACAGGTACCAGCCCAGGCCGACCACAAACACCACCGTGACCACCTGGAACAGCCACGCGCGCACACGTGGATCGCTCAGGGAAAACCCCTTCTGCGCGCCGATTCGATTTTGCATGAAATGCCCCGCAAGGATGGGATCGAACAACCTGCGGCGGCGGGATGCCGCCGCAGGGTGCAGCCATCAGCGCACTGGAGGCGCGTACTGGATGCCGCCGTTGTTCCACAGGGCGTTCATGCCACGGTCGATCTTCAGGTCGGTGCTCTGGCCCAGGTTCTTCTCGAACACTTCGCCATAGTTGCCTACCTGCTTGACGATCTGCACCACCCAGTCCTTGGGCAGCTTCAGGTCCTTGCCGTATTCGCCGTCGGCGCCCAGCAGGCGGGCAACGTCGGGGTTCTTGGTGGACTTGGCCTCGGCCTCGACGTTCTTCGAGGTGATGCCCGCTTCCTCGGCGTTGAGCATGGCGAAGAGGGTCCACTTGACGATGCTGAACCACTCCTCGTCGCCCTTGCGCACAACCGGGCCCAGCGGCTCCTTGGAGATGGTTTCCGGCAGGACCACGTATTCGCTCGGTGCGGCCAGCTTCGAGCGCTGGGCGAACAGCTGCGACTTGTCCGAGGTCAGCACGTCGCAACGGCCGGACTCCAGCGACTTGGCACTTTCGTCGGAGGTGTCGAAGGTGATGGGGGTGTACTTCAGGCCATTGGCGCGGAAGAAGTCCGAGACGTTCAGCTCGGTGGTGGTACCGGCCTGGATACAGATAGTCGCGCCATCGAGCTCCTTGGCACTGGACACGCCCAGCTTCTTGTTGACCAGGAAACCGACGCCGTCGTAGTAGGTGACACCGGCGAACACCAGGCCCATGCCGGCATCGCGCGAGCTGGTCCAGGTGGTGTTGCGCGACAGCACGTCGACTTCGCCCGACTGCAGCGCGGTGAAGCGTTCCTTGGCGTTGAGCTGGCTGAACTTGACCTTGGTGGCATCGCCGAACACCGCCGCTGCCACGGCGCGGCACACATCGGCGTCGATACCGACGATCTTGCCGGTGCTGTCCGGTACCGAGAAGCCCGGGAGGCCGTCACTCACGCCACACTGGACGAAGCCCTTCTTCTTGACCGCATCGAGGGTCGCGCCGGCCTGGGCGAAACTGGTGGCGCCCAGCGCGGCGGCAGCGGTCAGGACTGCCAGGGTGGTTTTCAACATCTTCATTCTCAACCTCCAATCGCTCTTGTTGTATCGAGCCGGAATTGCACCGCACCCTTATGAGGCGCATCCGACCCTGGTTGGCTTGTTATTGGGTCAATGGTGCAATGAGCTGTTCTGATGACAGCCTTCTATCCGCACAAGGGTGTTACCGTCGCCGGTCTATCCCTTCGCATCGGTTGATCCGTAGCAAAGGGCGTACCACAGTTCTGGACTCGAGCGTTTAAGCGGTCGTCAATGCGGAAAAGTTGTAGAGTTGCGACATCTTCTTGTGGCATTACCCATGCACGCCTTCTTTTCACGCACCAGAACCTGGGCGTACGCACACTTTCGGAGCAGCCATGACCAACCCGTTGATCCTCGAACCCCAGAACACCGCCGACGCCTGTGTGATCTGGTTGCACGGCCTGGGGGCCGATCGTTACGACTTCCTACCTGTGGCCGAATTCATGCAGGAGCGCCTGCTCAGCACCCGCTTCGTCATGCCCCAGGCACCCACCCGGCCGGTGACCATCAATGGCGGCTACGCCATGCCCAGTTGGTACGACATCAAGGCCATGACCCCGGCACGCGCGATCGACGAGGCGCAACTGGAGGAATCGGCCGAGCAGATCATCGGCCTGATCGAAGCGGAACGGGCCAAGGGCATCGACCTGACCCGAATCTTCCTGGCCGGTTTTTCCCAAGGCGGCGCCGTGGTCCTGCATACAGCCTATATAAAGTGGCAGGAGGCGCTGGGTGGCGTGATCGCGCTGTCTACCTACGCCCCGACCTTCAGTGATACCCACCAGCTGAGCGCCTGCCAGCAACGTACCCCAGCCCTGTGCCTGCACGGTGTGCACGACCCGGTGGTGATCCCCTCCATGGGCCGTACCGCCTTCGAATACCTGAACAGCTGGGGTGTCGCCGCCCGCTGGCATGAATACCCGATGGAACACGAAGTGGTGGTCGAGGAACTCGGCGATATCCACGACTGGCTGGGCAAGCAGCTGCAATAAGCAGGGTTCGCCTGTAGTTGTCGGCGCACTCCACTACGCCGCGCCCGGTTCTTGCATTACACTGCCCGGCGTACATTCCTTAACCAGTTGACGAGACGATCGTGCTCAAGGCACTCAAGAAAATATTCGGCAAGCCCGACGCTGCCCCGCAGGCCGTCGCGCCCGTTGCCAACGTGATTACCCCTCCGCCCGCGGCAGAGCCGCCGACAGCGGCCGTGCAACCCGTCGAAACGCCAGCACCGGCAGCTGCCCCGCGCGCAGACAAACCCGCAGCCAAGGACAAGCCGCGCCGCGAGCGCAAGCCAAAGCCCCAGGCCAGCCTGTGGAAGCCGGAAGACTTCGTGGTCGAGCCCCAGGAAGGCAAGACCCGCTTCCATGACTTCAAGCTGTCCAACGAGCTGATGCATGCCATCCACGACCTGGGCTTCCCCTACTGCACACCGATCCAGGCCCAGGTGCTGGGCCATACCCTGCGTGGCAAGGACGCCATCGGCCGGGCCCAGACCGGCACCGGCAAGACTGCGGCGTTCCTGATCTCGATCATCTCCCAGCTGCAGCAGACCCCACCGCCCAAAGAACGCTACATGGGTGAGCCGCGTGCGCTGATCATCGCGCCGACCCGTGAGCTGGTGGTGCAGATCGCCAAGGACGCCATGGCCCTGACCAAGTACAGCGGCCTGAACGTGATGACGTTCGTGGGCGGCATGGACTTCGACAAGCAGCTCAAGGCACTGGAAGCGCGCCATTGCGACATCCTGGTGGCCACCCCGGGCCGTCTGCTGGACTTCCACCAGCGCGGCGAGGTGCACCTGGACATGGTCGAGGTACTGGTGCTGGACGAAGCCGACCGCATGCTCGACATGGGCTTCATCCCGCAGGTGCGCCAGATCATCCGCCAGACCCCACCCAAGAGCGAACGCCAGACGCTGCTGTTCTCGGCCACCTTCACCGACGATGTGATGAACCTGGCCAAGCAGTGGACCACCAACCCGGCCATCGTCGAGATCGAGCCGGAGAACGTGGCCAGCGAAACGGTCGAGCAGCACGTCTATGCCGTGGCCTCGAGCGACAAGTACAAGCTGCTGTACAACCTGGTGACCCAGAACAAGTGGGAACGGGTGATGGTATTCGCCAACCGCAAGGACGAAGTGCGGCGGGTCGAGGAGCGCCTGGTGCGCGACGGCATCAACGCCGCCCAGCTGTCAGGCGACGTGCCGCAGCACAAGCGCATCCGCACCCTGGAAAGCTTCCGTGAAGGCCGCATCGCCGTGCTGGTGGCCACCGACGTGGCCGGCCGCGGTATTCACATCGATGGTATCAGCCACGTGATCAACTTCACCCTGCCGGAAGACCCGGACGACTACGTGCACCGCATCGGCCGCACGGGCCGGGCCGGCACCAATGGCGTGTCGATCAGTTTCGCGGGCGAGGACGACGCCTACCAGCTACCGGCCATCGAGGAGCTACTGGGGCGCAAGATCAAGTGCGAAATGCCGCCCGACGAACTGCTAAAGCCGGTGCCGCGCAAGCATCACTGAGCCCCAATCTGGGGCACCTGGTGCCCCATTGCGAACGTGCAGAGCCCTGTAGGAGCCAACTGTCTTTCACTTCCACCCGACCAATGCACGTATCAGCGGTAGGCAGACACCAGTCTGCCTACCCGATGTGCCTTCAGACAGGCTGATCACGCCATGGCGTTCCATCACGCACCATGGCATTGAGCCTCACCAGCAGCACGCGCATGCATGCCACCAGCGCTACTTTTGCTGGCTTACCGCTCGCGCGCAGCCGGGCCCATCGCGCTTTAAAATCTGGATTCACGCGTGCCATCACCAAGGTGCACATGTAGGCCGCACGACGCAGTTTCGCCCGGCCGCCGTAGACATGGCGCTTTCCGTTTTTGGTCCCACTGTCGTTGTTGTAGGGCGCCACACCCGCCAGGGCAGCTACTTGCGCACGGTTCAGATCACCCAGTTCCGGCAGATAGCAGAACAGACTGGCAATGGTGACGTTGCCCACACCCTTGATCTCGCTCAAGCGTTCGAATAGGTCTGCATCGACACGGCGACTCTGCTCAGCGATCTGTTCATCGCATGCCTTGATCAAGACGCGTAATGTCGATTCGAGCGTTTTATAGTGCTCCAGCACAACAGGCAGCGAGGCCTGCTTGATGCGGCGACGATTGTCATCGCGTTGCTGGACCAGCTATCGCGCTGATTGACCAGTTCGGTCAGGTGCTCGCGAGCCTCGTCAGGTACAACGAAATGCTTGTCCTCCAAGGCGGAGGCAAATAAGGCTAGCATCCGTGCATCGATAGGGTCAGTCTTGGCTCGCTTGCCCATGGCTAGGGCGAATTGACGTGCCCGGGCAGGATTGATTCGCTGCACTTTCAAACCGGCCTTGGCCAGCAACCGGATCGACAGCTTTTCGTAACCGCCGGTAGCTTCGACCAGCACACGCTCGACCGCATGGGCTTTGAAATGTTGGGCGATAACTTCGAGCCCTGCAGCATCATTGGTCACGCAAAGCTCGGAGGCCTCGGGATACAGGGCCACTTGCAAGGTATTTTTGGAAACATCGATTCCGGCATAGGCAGACATGAGTAAAGCCTCTAGTCTTGAAGATGAGAGGTCGCTCTGGCCTG
This sequence comes from Pseudomonas sp. p1(2021b), assembly GCF_020151015.1. Lineage (NCBI taxonomy): Bacteria > Pseudomonadati > Pseudomonadota > Gammaproteobacteria > Pseudomonadales > Pseudomonadaceae > Pseudomonas > Pseudomonas sp. p1(2021b). Next base: position 841,837 of record NZ_CP083746.1, on the reverse strand, counting down.
GCTCACGCTTGTTGTTCGAGGTCGGACTCAGTCAACTGTTCGAGCTTGAGCCAGAGCGAGAAGAGTGGACGGCAGCTCGGCTCCTACCCGTGCTCATGGCACCGCGAGCTAGCAGCTTGCCGTCCACCCCTCTCACCTAACACCTTACCTCTTGCGAAGACACAAGCGGGCTTGCCCCGCGATCAAGGGCGAAGCCCTTGCCAGGCGACAGTGATATCGGGCCCGACCTAATCGCGGGACAAGCCCGCACCCACAGGAGGGCAGCGCTAACCCATGGTTCTCTGCGACAGCGCAGCCCGAAGGGCGGGTAATCTTCAATAGAACTGCGCCAAGCCGCCGTGCCTGTCTCCTGGGCAAAGCCCCAGCGCTTTTCCTCAGCCCCCTCCCTTTTTGCCACTGTTGTACCCAACCTTTTTACGCCTGCGATATTGTCCAAATAAACAAAAAGTCCATAATGGAAAAAATAGTTTATCTGGAGTCTCGCATGACCGCGCCCCTCGTCGTCGATCAACAACACGCACGCCAATTGCTCGCCCAGGTGGATGTTCCACACATCCTGCGCAACCTGTTCCGTGACCTGGCCGCCGGCCAGGCGGTACAGCCGCCCCAGCAACTGGTGGAGTTTCCGGCTGGCCGGGGCGACTTCATCAACTATGGCGGCGTATTGGCCACGGAGCGGGTCTACGGGGTGAAGACCTCGCCCTATATCGTTCGCGACCAAGGCCCCCTGGTCACTGCCTGGACCCTGCTGATGTCCATGGACAACGGTCAACCTCTGATGCTCTGCGACGCCGGCGAACTGACCACCGCACGCACCGCCGCCACCACTGCCGTGGCCATCGACGCCCTGGCCCCAGGCCATGCCCGTCGCCTGACGGTGATCGGCAGCGGCCCGATCGCCCGCGCTCACCTGCACTACGTGCGCGGCCTGCGCGACTGGCAGGACATTCGCCTGTATTCCCCCAGCCTGCACCAGCAGAGCGCGGCGCAACGCGAACAACTGGCCAGCCTCGACAGTCGCCTGCAACTGCTGGAAAACCTGGATCAGGCCCTGGACGATGCCGACGTGATCATGCTCTGCACCTCCTCGGCCGTGCCAGTCATCGACCCACGCACGCTGAGCAAACCTGCGCTGATTACCTCGATCAGCACCAATGCCGTGCGCGCCCATGAAATCCCGCCAGCCTGCCTGGCCGAGATGGATATCTACTGCGATTACCGGGTAACCACCCCCGCCAGCGCGGGCGAAATGCGCATCGCCGCCGAACAGTTGGGGTGGCAGGCAGATGCGATCGTCGGCGACCTGCCGCAACTGCTCAGTGGCAAGGCCCCCGTGCCCGCCTACCAACGCCATGCCTTCTTCCGCTCCATCGGACTGGGCCTGGAGGACATTGCCCTGGCCAATGCGCTGTATCAGTTGCTGCGCGAAGCCTGAGGAGAACAGCATGCAGACTGCCGACTACATCATCGTGGGCGCGGGTATCGCCGGCGCCTCCACCGGCTACTGGCTCGCGGCCCATGGCCGCGTGCTTGTGCTCGAGCGCGAATCCCAGCCCGGCTATCACTCCACCGGCCGTTCGGCGGCGCTCTACACCGCCGCCTATGGCACACCCCAGGTACGCGCCCTGACCCTCGCCAGCCGCACCTTTTTCGATCATCCGCCCAGTGGTTTCGCCGAGCACCCACTGCTCACCCCGCGCGGTGAGATGACCGTGGACTTCAACGGCGACCCCACCGAACTGCAACGCCAGTACCTCAGCGCCAAAGCCTGCGTGCCCGAATTCGAGCTGCTCGATGCCGACCAGGCCTGCGCCCGCCTGCCGGTGCTGCGTCGGGACAGGGTCCATGGCGCCCTCTACGACCCGAGCGCCAGCGACATCGACACCGATGCCCTGCACCAGGGCTACCTGCGGGGCATTCGCCGGCAGCAGGGCGAGGTGCGCAGCGATTGCGAGGTGCAACGTATGGAGCGTGACGCCCAAGGGCTGTGGCAGGTGCATACCAACCACGGCAGTTTCAGCGCTCCAGTGCTGATCAACGCCGCGGGCGCCTGGGCGGACCATATCGGGATGTTGGCCGGCGCTCGCCCCCTCGGCCTGCAACCCAAGCGCCGCGCTGCCTTCATCTTTGCCGCCCCCGAGGACGTCGACTGCCACCACTGGCCGATGCTGGTCAGCCTCGATGAGTCCTTCTACATGAAGCCGGATGCCGGCATGCTGCTTGGCTCTCCCGCCAACGCCGACCCGGTGGAGCCGCACGATGTACAGCCCGAAGAACTCGACATCGCCCTAGGCATCTATCAAATCGAGGAAGCCACCACCCTGCGCATCCGCCGCCCTACCCGCACCTGGGCCGGGTTGCGCAGTTTCGTTGCCGACGGCGACCTGGTCGCCGGCTTCGACCCGCAGGTACCTGGGCTGTTCTGGGTCGCGGGCCAGGGCGGCTACGGCATCCAGACCTCACCCGCCATGGGCCAGGCCAGCGCCGCTCTGGTGCGTGGCGAGGCGCTACCAGAACACCTGCATGGCTTTGGCCTGACGGCCGCCATGCTGTCCCCGGCGCGTCTGTCGGGATGACGCGCCGCCGCGATTGCGGCACACTCGCTGCGCCCTGGCCGCAGGGCGCTGACACAACCTGGAGCCTGCCTCAATGCCATCCCCTCGCCCTGACCCGGCCCTGGACAACTACCGGGCCATCGCCGATGCCATCGCCACGCTGTTCTTCCCCCATGCCGAAGTGGTACTGCACGACCTGCGCACGCAGAAGATCGATTACATCGCCAACAACCTGTCCAAGCGCGAGATTGGCGACGATGCGGCCCTGGAAGACATGCTCGAACACGGCACCGATGAAACCAACATCGGCCCTTACGAAAAACTCAACTGGGACGGGCAGAAGATCCGCTCGCTGAGCACCGTGTTGCGCGATGCCGCAGGCACGCCCCTGGCAATGCTGTGCATCAACCTGAATATCTCACTGTTCGAGAACGCCAAGGCGGCGCTGGACCTGTTCCTTTCGCCCAGCCGCTTGATTCCCCAACCCGACGCGCTGTTTCGCGACGACTGGCAGGAACGCATCAACACCTTCCTCAACGGCTGGCTGCGCCAACGTCAATTGAGCCTTAACCTGCTGACCCGCGATCACAAGCGCGAGCTGGTCCTGGCCCTGCATGCCGAGGGCGCCTTCAAGGGCAAGAGCGCGGCCAACTACGTGGCCAACGTGCTGGGAATGGGACGGGCGACGGTGTACAAGCACCTGAAGGAGCTGAAGGCCTGAGCGGTCAGGCCTTCATTGACGATTGCCGGGCCTGTTTCAGTCGCCGTAGATATCCGACTTGAAGTACTTGGCCTGGATCTTCTGGTATTCACCATTGGCACGGATGGCATCGATGGCGCTATTGAGCTGGCTCACCAGTTCGGTGTTGCCTTTGCGCACTGCGATCCCGGCACCTTCACCGACGTACTTGGGGTCCTTCAGCTCCGGCCCTACGAAGGCAAAATCGGCGCCACGAGGCATTGACAGGAAGTCCTCCAGGGGAATGGTATCGGCAAAAATGGCATCCACACGCCCGGACGCCAGGTCCATGTAGATCTCTTCGTTGTTGCTGTAGCGGTTGACCTTCACCCCCATCGGCTCGAGCACTTCGGTGGCGTAGCGGTCGGTGGTGGTGGCACGCTGCACGCCGATGGTCTTGCCCTTGAGGCTCTGGTATTGGTCATCGACCACCGCCCCTTTCTTCATCACCAGACGCGATGAGGTGAAGTAGTACTTGTGGGTGAAGTCCACCGATTGCTTGCGCTCTTTGGTGATGGTCATCGACGACAAAGCCGCATCGATCTTCCTGACCTTCAACGAGGGGATCAGCCCGTCGAACTCGACCTCGTGCCAGACACACTTGACCTTCATCTGCGCGCACAGGGCATTGCCGATCTCGTAGTCGAAGCCCACGATTTCGCCCTTGTCGTTTTTCGAAGCAAATGGCGGGTAGGCGGCCTCGATACCGATACGCAGGACGTTCTCGGCAGCGTACAGGTTGCTACCGGCCAACAGGCCCAGGGCCAGACCACTGATCAGGGTGAGCTTTCTCATGGGGGATCTCTCTCGCTCGTTATTGGAGGTGTGGTGCAAGACAGAGGAAAAGTGACAGGCGCAAGGCTGCCTGGAATCATTTTGTACTTATGATTCCATACTGGACTTTTTTGTATAGAAACTCAACTACCAACCGCAACGTACGGCAAGGGCAGGCTGGATGCCGGCCCGCCCATGCCCGGCCGGTTCACCAGCGACCGGCAGCGTCCTGGTCGCTCTGCTTGCCGTCCACCCAACGCGGCCCATCCTGGGTGTCTTCTTTCTTCCAGAACGGCGCCCGGGTCTTCAGGTAATCCATGATGAAGTTACAGGCGTCGAACGCCGCCTGACGGTGGGCGCTGGCCACGCCGACGAAGACGATCGGCTCGCCCGGCTGCAGCGAACCGATGCGGTGCAGCACCTCGACCTTGAGCAACGGCCAGCGCTGCTCGGCCTCGACGACGATCTTGGCCAGGGCCTTCTCGGTCATGCCCGGGTAGTGTTCGAGGAACATCCCCGCCACGTCCTGGCCATCGTTGAAATCGCGCACGTAGCCCACGAACGCCACCACCGCGCCGACGCCAACGTTGGCGGCATGCATGGCATTGGTTTCCACGCCGGGATCGAACGCCTGCTGCTGAACCCGAATACCCATGGTCAGCCCCCGGTTACCGGCGGGAAGAACGCCACTTCGTCCCCCTCTTCAACCGGCTCGTCGGGCTTGCACAAATCCTGATTGCGCGCGCACATCAGGTTCTGGTCCGCCAGCACCTCATACTGCCCGCCCTTGGCCACCAAGGCCTGGCGCACATCGTCGAGGCTTTTGAACGTGCCTTCGAGCGGCTCGCCGTCAAGGCCCAGCAGTTCACGATAACGGGCGAAATACACCACCTGGACCTTCATCACGCCTCCACCTGGTAATGGCCACTCTTGCCGCCGATTTTCTCCAGCAGGCGTACCTGCTCGATGACCATGCCCTTGTCCACCGCCTTGCACATGTCATAGATGGTCAGCGCGGCGACACTGGCGGCGGTCAGCGCCTCCATCTCCACGCCGGTCTGCCCGGCCAGCTTGCAGCGGGCGACGATGCGCACCGCGTCAGCGCCTTCGGCATTGAGCTCGACCTTGACGCTGGTGAGCATCAGCGGGTGGCACAGCGGGATCAGGTCGCTGGTCTTCTTCGCCGCCTGGATACCGGCGATGCGCGCCACGGCGAATACGTCGCCCTTGGGGTGTTCGCCATCGACGATCATCTGCAAGGTCTGCGGCAACATGCGCACCCGCGCCTCGGCAACGGCCTCGCGCGCCGTCACGGCTTTTTCAGTGACGTCGACCATGTTGGCGCGCCCCTGGGAATCGAGATGAGTCAGCACTGCTCTGCTCCTGTGAAGGGAACAAAGAGTGTAAACCTGTAGGTCAGCTTTGAGCAGGGGAATGTGCCGAGCCAATACGCTGAGTCCCCTGTAGGAGCGGCCCTTTCGCGGCACGAGGTCGCTCCTACAAGGGGCACGCAATGAACAGGCAAAGGCCGGGCGGCGAACCGCCCGGCGGTGGGGTTACAGATGCGACTCGGCGTACTCGGCCAGCACCGAGCGCGGCACGCCCTGCAGGGTGATGTGAACGCCGTGGGGGAAGTCCTTGAAGCGCTCGGTGAGGTACGTAAGGCCAGAACTGGTGGCCGACAGGTAAGGGGTGTCGATCTGCGCCAGGTTGCCCAGGCAGACCACCTTCGACCCGGCCCCGGCACGGGTGATGATGGTTTTCATCTGGTGCGGGGTAAGGTTCTGGCACTCGTCGATCAGGATCAGGCTCTGCTGGAAGCTGCGGCCGCGAATGTAGTTCAGCGACTTGAACTGCAGCGGTACCCGCTCGAGGATGTATTCCACGCTGCCGTGGGTGCTCTCGTCATCCATGTGCAAGGCTTCGAGGTTGTCGGTGATGGCGCCCAGCCAGGGTTCCATCTTCTCGGCCTCGGTGCCCGGCAGGAAGCCGATCTCCTGGTCCAGCCCCTGCACGCTGCGGGTGGCGATGATGCGCCGGTAGCGCTTGCTGACCATGGTCTGTTCGATGGCGGCGGCCAGCGCCAGGATGGTTTTGCCGGAACCCGCGGCGCCAGTGAGGTTGACCAGGTGGATATCCGGGTCGAGCAGGGCGAACAATGCCAGGCTCTGGTGGATGTCGCGCGGTTTCAGGCCCCAGGCTTCCTGGTGCAGCAAAGGCTCCTGGTGCAGGTCGAGCAACAGCAGTTCGTCTTCACGGATGCCCTTGACCCAGCCGACGAAGCCCTGTTCGTCGATGATGAACTCGTTGACGTGCACCGCCGGCAGGTTGTCGGTCAGTTGCACCCGGTGCCAGGTACGGCCGCGCTCCTGGCGGGTCTCGACCTTGCTGACCCGGTCCCAGAACGAACCGGTCACCGAGTGGTAGCCCTTGGACAGCAAGGACACGTCATCGACCAGTTGGTCGGTGCTGTAGTCCTCGGCTGCGATGCCGCAGGCACGCGCCTTCAGGCGCATGTTGATGTCCTTGGTCACCAGCACGACGTCAAGGTCGGCACGCCGACTGCGCAGTTCCAAGAGCTGGTTGATGATGATGTTGTCGTTGAGGTTCTCCGGCAGCAGCCGGTTCGGTTCGTTGCGCGGGCTCATCAGGATCGACAGGAAGCCCTTGGGCCCGCCCTTGCCACGCTGGATCGGCACGCCCTGTTCGACATCGCTGGGCGAGGCATCACCGAGGGTCTGGTCGATCAGGCGGATGGCCTGGCGGCATTCGGCGGCGATGGTGTGCTTGCCGGTCTTGAGTTTGTCGAGTTCCTCCAGCACCGTCATCGGGATGGCGACATGGTGCTCCTCGAAGTTGAGCAATGCGTTGGGGTCGTGAATCAGGACATTGGTATCGAGCACATACAGGATTGGCTGGGTGGAGGAAGGGTTGCGTCCATGGTCATCCATACTCGGTCACCTTATGTGAAAGCCACACGACGCGTAAGGCTGCGCCGCAGAGTGACCGCCGTTCTCCCCGTATCCGCGTCGTTACGGGCGGGGAGCGCACCTGGCAAGGAGGGCCTGGATGACGCCACCTGTGCTGCAGGATTCGGCTGTCTGGTTCCTACATACCGCATAAATGATGACCAGAAAAAGTCTTTTTACGTTCAGTTGAAGTTTATTTTTCCGATTGATGTTCGGGGCTTGGCTTGAGGCCGGGACGGGTCTAGAGTCAAAGATCAAGCACGGCATAATTGCGCGATATACACCCGTTCCTACAGTGGATCTCTTACTCGCGCCGCCCGTATTCCAGGCAATCCTCCCAACCGATCCCGCTCTGCGCCGTACTGCGCAACAACCACTCCACTGCCGGCTGCGCCTTGGGTTGGCTGTCGTGCAACTGGATCACGCCCTTGCGCCACAACAACATCAAGGTCAGCACCCGCTGGGCCGAGGCCTGGGCGCTCAAGGCGCTGTCATCCTGGGCGTCGATGTCCCACAACGATACCTGCAGTTTCTGACGCCTCATGAACGCCTCGCCATCGGCCCTGCGCTGCCCATAGGGAGGTCGGAACAGCGGCACGTACTGTTCCGGCAGGTCTGCCTGGACCCGCGCCTGGGCTCGGCGCAGCGAGTCCTGCCAATCCTGCCACTGGGCATGGGAGCGGTATTCCCAGCCCTGGATACCCACGCATTGGCCGTCATAGAGTGCGCCGAGCGAGCCAGCCGCACCGGCGTCACGTCGCTGTTGCAGGCGGTTGCCGATGACAAAGAACAGGCCGCCAAGCTTCTGCCGGCGCAGGTAGTCGGCCAGCACGTCGGTACTGCCGCCTGCCGGGCCAGGGCCACCGACGAAGGTCAGCAGGAACATCCGGTCGTTGAGCTCGTCGCCATTGCGCTCGCGGCTGGAGACGCGGTCGATCTCGCTGCTGGTCTGGGGCGACACGGCCGCCTTGCGCAGCTGTTCGTCCAGGTAGCGACTATGGAACTGCCGGCTGGGCTCGATCCATGGCACATAGAATTCCCCCACGTCAGCGGCGAAATTGCCAGCCAGGGTGCGTAACTCGGCCATCGAGTCCAGGGGGTAGCAGAACGAGGCATCCTGCTCACAGCTTCGCTGGGCCTGTTGGTAGTTTTCCCACAGCCTCTGCCACATGCGCGCACGCACCGCGCGGACGGACGCCAGGTTGACCTGGCGCAGCTGCAAACGCGCCGCCAGCGCCGGCTCATCGAGCATTTCGCTTTCCTGCAGCACCTGGGCGAATGACAGGATCTCGGCGCGGGAGGCGACATCGAACAGCGCCGGGCTGTCCAGTTGCTCCGGCCACGAGCTGCGGTCCAGGCTGGCCACAGGTAACGGGGCGGCCTGGGCAGCCAGGCACAGCAGGGCCGTCAACAAGACGAAGGCAATACGCACGATCGGACTCTCCGCAGCATCATCACGCGCACTATAACGTGGCGCCCGTCGATGGTCCGCGACTATCGTCGCCATAGTTTGGCCTCGCTCGCGCCAACCCGTAGAATCGGCGCCGACGATTCCAGGAGCCGACCCGATGCTGACGGTGATTTCCCCCGCCAAGACCCTCGACTACGACACCCCGCCGGTGACCCAGCGCTTCACCCTGCCCCAGTACCTGGACGATTCCCAGGAGCTGATCACCCAGTTGCGCGAATTCACGCCTGCCCAGATCAGTGAGCTGATGCACCTGTCCGACAAGCTCGCCGGCCTCAACGCCGCCCGCTTCGGCAGCTGGACGCCGGACTTCACCCCCGCCAATGCCAAGCAGGCCCTGCTGGCCTTCAAGGGTGACGTGTACACCGGGCTCGATGCCGAAAGCCTCAGCGAAGACGACTTCACCTACGCCCAGGACCACCTGCGTATGCTCTCGGGCCTCTACGGCCTGCTGCGCCCGCTGGACCTGATGCAGCCCTATCGGCTGGAAATGGGCACCAAGCTGGCCAACGCCCGCGGCAAGGACCTCTACGCCTTCTGGGGCACACGCATCAGCGAATGGCTGAACCAGGCGCTGGCCGACCAGGACGATGACCTGCTGCTGAACCTGGCCAGCAACGAGTACTTCAGCGCAGTCAAGCGCAGCGCATTGAAGGCGCGGGTGATCGACGTGGATTTCAAGGACCTGAAGAACGGCCAGTACAAGATCATCAGCTTCTATGCCAAAAAAGCCCGCGGGATGATGAGCCGCTTCGTGATCCAGGAACGGATCGACGACCCCGAGCAGCTCAAGCGGTTCGACGTGCAGGGGTATTACTACAGTGCCGAGCAGTCGAAGCCGGATCATCTGGTATTCCTGCGGGATCACGCTGCCGATTGAAATGCTTGGTTAGGGATTCGTGGGAGGCGCACATCGAGCGCCGCCCACGCGGCGCATCGTGAGCTGCGCTCGGCCTCACAGGCGCCGAACCTCCCACGGCGACCAAGCTCGCATCCCCTCCTGCAAAAGACCATGCTTCATATTGCCACCCCGCCACGATCCTGACGCCAAAAAACCAGCACTCCGCCACTTATCGCAAAATGCCATAAGACCGTTCGTAGTTTTTTGACGTTTTTTGAAAAATTTTTTCAGATGCTGGCATAAAAACATCCCACCCCGATTTAGGCCTTTATATATAAGGGCCGCACCGACCCGTGCTATCAGATTGAAAGTATTTCCCATTGAAAAATATTTAGAAATCTTTCACCGGTGCGGAACCGACCTCGGAACTTCTGCTACCGGCAATGGCTCATAGGACCCGTAACGCATTTCCTGCGGCAGACGTGAGAAATGACTTACAGATGACAACCGGCCGGTATCCACTACCGGCTCCGATAACTTCGACAGGCGCAACGGTACCGACCGAAGGCCCTGTCCACGAAGGAGAGACGCGCCCCTACTAATCGTCCTAGTGGTTGATTTCATAGGATTTTTCCAATTGAAAGAACAAGCACAGCAGTATGTGAGTTAGCACACTGCAATAAAGACGGCTGCATTTCAGGGCACGCCTTTTAATTACTGGCCTTTGACTGCCAATAGTGAGTGCACAACTTTGCGCGCTCCGGATTTATTCATGCCTGCGTTCGGCGAACTGTGCATTCGCCCGGGAGCCGTGCGCCCGAAAACTGCTGGTCAATCAACCCGGTTCGGTTCTTCCCGGAGGAACCGACGTGATAAACACACGAGGTGAATACGATGCGTATCAGCATCTTTGGTTTGGGTTATGTGGGTGCCGTCTGTGCAGGTTGCCTGTCGGCACGGGGCCATGAAGTGATTGGTGTGGACGTGTCCAAGACCAAGATCGACCTGATCAACCAGGGCAAGTCGCCCATCGTCGAGCCGGGTCTGGAACCGCTCCTGCAGCAAGGCATCGCCAATGGCCGCCTGCGTGGCACCACCGACTTCGCCGAAGCCATTCGTGCCAGTGACGTGTCGATGATCTGCGTCGGCACCCCGAGCAAGAAGAACGGCGACCTGGGCCTTGAGTACATCGAGTCGGTGTGCCGCGAGATCGGTTACGTGCTGCGCGATACCGAGCGCCGCCACACCATCGTGGTCCGCAGTACCGTACTGCCGGGCACCGTCAAGAACGTGGTGATCCCGATCCTCGAAGACTGCTCCGGCAAGAAGGCCGGCGTCGACTTCGGCGTCGCGGTCAACCCTGAGTTCCTGCGCGAAAGCACCGCCATCGCCGACTACGACCGCCCACCGATGACCGTCATCGGTGAGCTGGACAAAGCCAGCGGCGACGTGCTCCAGGCCATCTACGAGGAGCTGGACGCGCCGATCATCCGCAAGCCGGTCGAAGTGGCCGAAATGATCAAGTACACCTGCAACGTCTGGCACGCCACCAAGGTCACCTTCGCCAACGAGATCGGCAACATCGCCAAGGCCGTGGGTGTCGATGGCCGCGACGTGATGGACGTGGTCTGCCAGGACAAGGTCCTGAACCTGTCCCAGTACTACATGCGCCCAGGCTTCGCCTTCGGCGGCTCGTGCCTGCCCAAGGACGTGCGCGCCCTCACCTACCGCGCCTCGAGCCTGGACGTGAAGGCACCGCTGCTCGACTCACTGATGCGCAGCAACGAGTCCCAGGTGCAGAACGCCTTCGACATCATCGAAAGCCACGACAAGCGCAAGGTCGCCCTGCTGGGCCTGTCGTTCAAGGCTGGCACCGATGACCTGCGTGAAAGCCCGCTGGTGGAACTGGCCGAGCGTCTGATCGGCAAGGGCTACGAGCTGAACATCTACGACCAGAACGTCCAGTACGCCCGCGTCCACGGCGCCAACAAGGACTACATCGAGTCGAAGATCCCCCACGTGTCGTCGCTGCTCAACGATGACCTGCAGCACGTCATCGACAACGCCGACGTGATCGTCCTGGGCAACCGCGACGAGAAGTTCCGTGCCCTCGCCCAGCAGGCACCGGAAGGCAAGCAGGTGATCGACCTGGTCGGCTTCATGACCAAGCCCACCTGCGGCACCAGCCGTACCGAAGGCATCTGCTGGTAACCGGCCGGGCAGCGGGCAACCGCTGCCCTTCCCCCTGATTCTCGCGACGGATGCTGAACATGCAAAGGCTCCAGACAGTGCTGTTGCAGTGCGCCGGGTGGCTGCTCTACGTGAGCCTGCTCATGCTGATCGCCCTGGCCCTGCCCAGCGACATCTTCGACTCGCAGTCGAAGCACTTCATCTTCCTGGTCGGCGCTGTCGGCATCTGGCGCTATTCCATGGGCGCCACCCATTTCATCCGTGGCATGGTCTTCCTCTACGGCGTCTACCCGTACCTGCGCCGCAAGGTGCGCAAGCTGGGCAAGGCAGCCGACCCGTCCCACGTGTACCTGATGGTCACCAGCTTCCGCATCGACGCCCACACCACCGCGCAGGTCTACAGCTCGGTGATCCGCGAGGCGATCGATTGTGGCTACCCCACCACCGTGGTCTGCTCGCTGGTGGAGATGTCCGATGAGCTGCTGGTCAAGAGCCTGTGGGCCCGCTACAACCCGCCCGCCCACGTCAAGCTGGACTTCGTGCGCATCGCCGGTACCGGCAAGCGCGACGGCCTGGCCTTCGGCTTCCGCGCCATCTCGCGGATGATGCCCGACGAGCATGCGGTGGTCGCGGTGATCGACGGCGACACCGTGCTCGGCGAAGGCGTGGTCCGCAAGACCGTACCCTGGTTCAAGCTGTTCCCCAATGTCGGTGGCCTGACCACCAACGAATTCTGCGAAGTGCGCGGCGGCTACATCATGAGCGAGTGGCACAAGCTGCGCTTCGCCCAGCGCCACATCAACATGTGCTCGATGGCCTTGTCCAAGCGCGTGCTGACCATGACCGGGCGTATGTCGATGTTCCGCGCCAGCGTGGTGACCAACCCCGAGTTCATCGCCGACGTGGAAAGCGACTCGCTGTACCACTGGCGCCTGGGCCGCTTCAAGTTCCTTACCGGTGACGACAAGTCCAGCTGGTTCAGCCTCATGCGCCTGGGCTACGACACCTTCTACGTGCCGGACGCGGCGATCAACACGGTCGAGCACCCGCCGGAGAAGAGCTTCCTCAAGGCCAGCCGCAAGCTGATGTACCGCTGGTACGGCAACAACCTGCGACAGAACTCCCGCGCACTGGGCCTGGGCCTCAAGCGCCTGGGGCTGTTCACCAGCATCGTCCTGTTCGACCAGCGCGTGTCCATGTGGACCAGCCTGCTGGGCCTGACCGTGGCGGTGATCGCCAGCCTCAAGTTCGGCCTGGGCTTCCTGCTGGTGTACCTGCTGTGGATCGGCATCACCCGCCTGATCCTCACCATCATGCTGCTGTGCTCGGGCCACAACGTAGGGCCGGCCTACCCGCTGATCCTTTATTACAACCAGATCGTCGGCGCGATCATGAAGATCTACGTGTTCTTCCGCCTCGACAAACAGTCGTGGACCCGCCAGCCGACTGCGCTCAAGCGTGACCTCGCAAGTTTTCAACAATGGTTCAACACCTGGTCCTCGCGGACCATGACCTTCTCGGCGGCCAGCATCTTCGTCGCTGTGCTGTTCATGATCGTGTGAGCCCCCCGGAACGGAACTAACAGGAAAGAAATCGCCATGAATACCGCCGTGAACGCCAATGTCGTGCATGAGTCCGAAGCCCAGCGCCAGCATGTACGGGTACGCATCCCCGCCAAACTGCGCTACCTGGACCGCAACCGCGAGACGCACGATGTGAAGGTGGACGATCTCTCCGCCGGGGGCCTGTCCTTCCACACCAGTAAACCGTTGAATGTTGGTGACGTCCTGCGGGGCCGCCTGCAGTTCACGGTCGACAACCTGGGCCTGTCCATGGACGTCGAGTTCCAGGTCCGCTCCTACCAGAGCACCGGCCGCACCGGCGTGCAGTTCCAGAACCTGGAGCCGCGCGACGTGGCGACCCTGCGTCACATCATCACCACCTTCCTGTCCGGCGAGATGATCGACGTGGGCGGCGTGCTCAGCACCCTGCAGCGCGACAACTTCACCAAGGCGCGCAAGCAGAAGGACAACGGCTCGGGCCTGTCGGCCTTCGGCCGCCTGCGCGCGGTCACCGTCAGCCTCGGCGTGTTCGTGGTCGGCGTGGCCGCCTTCAGCTTCATCGCCAAGTCGCTGTATGGCATGTACTTCGTCAGCCACGCCGAGGCCGGTGTGGTCGCCGTGCCCACCACCAACGTCACCATGCCCCGCGACGGCACTGTGCAGAGCCTGGTGGAAAGTGGCGGCCAGGTGGTCAAGGGCGCGCCGCTGGCGAGCTTCAGCACCAGCATGCTGGACATGCTAAAGGGCCACCTGGACGACTCGCAGCTCGAGCCGGCCAAGGTCGAGGAGCTGTTCGGCAAGCAGCTTTCCGGCACCCTCACCAGCCCCTGCGATTGCTTAGTCTCGCGTCAACTGGTGAACGACGGCCAGTACGCCGCCAAAGGCCAGCCGATCTTCCAGCTGATCCCGCGTACCAGCAATCCGATGATCGAGGCGCGCTTCAGCTACCGCCAGTTCGACCAGGTCAAGCCCGGCACCCGCGTGCAGTTCCAGATCGCCGGCGAAGACGACGTGCGCACCGGCCAGATCGTCAGCAGCGCCAACCTCAACAGTGAAGACCTGGCCTCGGATATCCGCGTGCAGATCAAGCCCGACGGCGCCCTGCCTGCCGAACTGGCTGGCCGCCCTGCCTCCGTCAACGCCGACCGTGGCCCGTCGCTGGACTGGCTGATCGACAAGGCTGTGGCCCGCGGGCTGTAAGAGGATCGAACAATGATCTCTGAATCCAACACCATCCCTGTGAGAGCAGGCTTGCCCGCGAAGAGGTACGCCGGCGCTACGGTGTCGCTCATGCAATCGATTCGCGGGCAAGCCCGCTCCCACAGGGACCGTGCAGCCCTGGGACTGTGCGCCCTGGCCATAGCCCTGGCCGGCTGCTCCGGCCTGCCCGACCAGCGCCTGGCCAACGAAGCCATGAAGCGCGGCGATACCGCCCTGGCCGAGCGCAACTACAAGGCCTTGGCCGACCTGGGCTACAGCGATGCCCAGGTGGGCCTGGCCGATATCCAGGTCGCCACCCGCGACCCGGCCCAGCTCAAGCAGGCGGAGGCCACCTACCGCGCCGCTGCGGCCACTTCGCCGCGTGCCCAGGCCCGCCTCGGCCGCCTGCTGGTGGCCAAGCCCGACGCCACCCAGGCTGAGCGCCAGGAGGCCGAGACCCTGCTCAAGCTCGCGGCGCAACAAGGCGAGCGCAACACCCTGATCCCCCTGGCGATGCTCTACCTGCAGTACCCGCAGAGCTTCCCCAACGTCAACGCCCAGCAGCAGATCGACCGGTGGCGCGCCGCCGGTAACCCCGAGGCGGGTCTGGCCCAGGTACTGCTCTATCGCACCCAGGGCACCTACGACCAGCACCTGGGCGATGTGGAGAAGATCTGCAAGGCCGCGCTGAACACCACCGACATCTGCTACGTGGAACTGGCCACCGTCTACCAGAAGCGTGCCCAGCCCGACCAACAGGCCGCACTGATCCAGCAGCTCAAGGCCGCCTACGGCAGCGGTGCGGTACCGGCCACCCGGGTCGACAGCGTCGCCCGCGTCCTGGCCGACCGCAGCCTGGGCCAGACCGACGAGAAGACCGCCAAGGAACTGCTCGAACACGTGGCCCCGGCCAACCCGGCCTCCTGGGTGAGCCTGGCGCAGCTGGTGTACGACTTCCCCGAGCTCGGCGACAGCGACCAGCTGCTGGCCTACATCGACAAAGGCCGCGAGGCCGAACAGCCGCGCGCCGAACTGCTGCTGGGCCGCCTCTACTACGAAGGCAAGACCCTGCCGGCCGATGCCAAGAAGGCCGAGCAACACCTGCAGGCGGCCGCCGATGCCGGCGAGATCAGCGCCCACTACTACCTCGGCCAGCTATACCGTCGCGGCTACCTGGGCCACGTCGAGCCGCAGAAGGCCGTCGATCACCTGCTCAGCGCCGCCCGTGGTGGCCAGCTGAGCGCTGACTATGCCCTGGCCCAGCTGTTCAGCGAAGGCCGTGGCATCCGCCCGGCGCCGACCAACGCGTGGGTATTCGCCCAACTGGCCCAGGCCAACCCGACGCCCCAGTCGGCCGAGCTGCTGCAACAGCTCGAGCAGCAACTGACCCCCGAACAACGCAGCCAGGCCCAGCAACTGCTGGACCAGGAAAAGCAGGCACGCGGCAGCATGGCCCAGGTCGGCAACAGCACCCTGGCCCAGGAAGCCCTGCAAGACGAAGAAAAAGAAGTAGACGGTGAGGACTCGCTATGACGCTCAATCCATTCGTGAAAGCCGGCATTGGCCTGAGCTTCGCCCTGCTGTGGTCCTGCCCGACCCTGGCGGAAATGACAGCCGACAAGAACTTCGGCCTGGACATCAAGATCACCGGCCAGTCCGAGGACGACCGCGACCTGGGCACCCGCTCCGGCGGCGACGTCAACGGCCTGGGCCTTGACCTGCGCCCCTGGGTGTACGGCGAGCGTGGCAACTGGAGCGCCTTCGCCATGGGCCAGGCGGTGGCCGCCACCGACATCATCGAGACCGACACCCTGCGCCAGTCCGACGACGGCAGCACGGTGGACAACGCCGACGATGGCCGCAAGCCCGACAAGAGCTACCTGGCGATGCGTGAATTCTGGGTCGGCTACAGCGGCTTCACCCCGTACCCGGGCGAGCAACTGCGCTTCGGTCGCCAGCGCCTGCGCAGCGACGACGGCATGTGGCGCGACACCAACATCGAGGCGCTGAACTGGACCTTCGACACCACCCTGCTCAAGGCCGACCTGGGCGTAGCCCAGCGCTTCAGCGAATACCGCACCGACCTCACCGAGCTCGCCCCCGAGGACAAGGACCGCACCCACGTCTACGGTAACGTCGCCACCCAATGGACGCCGGGGCACTGGGTTGGCGTGCGTGCCCACCACACCCACGACAGCGGCAGCCTGAAAGACCCGGGCGAAACCGTCGATGCGCTGGACAAGACTCGCACCGGCGATCTTACCTGGCTGGGCCTGGAAGCCAACAGCGACGCCTACAACTGGCGCAACGACCATACCGTCAACTACTGGGGCAGCGTCACCTGGCTGACCGGCGATCGCGACACCCTCAGCAGCCAGACCGTGGGCAACGAGCAGGTCGCCACCGGCAAGCAGAGCGGTGACGTCAATGCCTGGGCCACCGACCTGGGCGTGCGCCTGCGCCTGAATCCCAACTGGCAGGTCGGTGCGGCCTATGCCCGCGGCAGCGGCGGTGGCGGCAGCGACGGCTCGAGCAACTACGAGCAGACCGGCCTCGAGAGCAACCGCTCCAACTACACCGGCACCCGCTCGCGCGTACACCGCTTCGGCGAAGCCTTCCGTGGCGAGCTGGGCAACCTGCAGGCAGCCACCCTGTTCGCCTCCTGGCAGTTGCGCGACGACTACGACGCCAGCTTCATCTACCACAAGTTCTGGCGCGTCGATGACCAGCAGAACATCGGCTCCAGCGGCATCAACGCCGTGGTCGAGGACAACGGCGTGAACCGTCCGCTGATCAACGGCGAGAAGGACCTGGGCCAGGAGATGGACGTGGTGGTCACCAAGTACTTCAAGCAGGGCCTGCTGCCGGCTTCGCTGAGCCAGTCGATCGACGAGCCGTCGGCCCTGGTGCGCCTGCGTGCTGGCGTGTTCAAGCCGGGCGACGCCTACGGCAGCGAGACCGACTCCTACATGCACCGCGCCTTCGTCGACGTGATCTGGCGCTACTGAGGCCCGGGAGAGGACACTCATGAACCTTCACCCGAATTTCCGCCACGGCCTGCTGGCCAGTGCCCTGCTGCTGGCCAGCAGTGGCCTGGCCCTGGCCGAGCCGGCCAAGCCGGTGGTCAAGGAGTTGCAGCAGGCCAAGACCTACACGGTCTCCACTGCACCGGTCGAGCCGTTGCACATGGACCCGCCCAAGCTGCCCGACCTCACCGGCTATACCGCTGAAGCGGTACAGAAGAAGCTCGATCGCAGCCGCAAGGGCAAGGTCAGCGTGCGCCGCATGCTCCAGGAGGAGTCGCTCAAGGAATTCATCGGCGGCGACAACAAGGGCGCCGAATGGGTTCGACGCCAGCACGGCATCCCCCAGGCGATCTTCGTCGATGACGGGCATGTCGATCTGGTACAACTGAGCAAGCAGGTGCCCAAGCAGTACCTGCGCGAGACCGAACCGGGGGTGTACCTGGCGCGTCTGCCGATCGTGGTCGGCCGCAACGGCGTGCTGGAAATCAACGGCAAGGTCAAGGAACTGCGCCTGTCCCAGGACGGCGGTTCGTTCATCGTCAACGACGGCAAGCTGTTCGTCACCGACACCAAGGTCACCGGCTGGCGCGAGCAGGCCAACGGCCCGGCCACCTTCCGCAAGCCGGACGAGTTCCGCCCGTTCCTGCTGTCCTGGGGCGGTACCGAGACCTACATCGTCAACACCAAGATGGCCAGCTTCGGCTACGCCAAGAGTAAGTCGTACGGGGTGAGTATCTCCCAGTACACGCCGAACATGGCCAAGCGCATGGGCCGCCCGGAACCCACCGGCTGGATCATCGGCTCGGAGTTCAGCGACATGTGGTACGGCTTCTACTGCTACGAGACCCAGGACTTCGTGGTCAAGGACAACACCTACCGCGACAACATTGTCTATGGCATCGACCCCCACGACCGCTCGCACCGCCTGATCATCGCCGGCAACACCGTGTACGGCACCAAGAAGAAGCACGGGATCATCATTTCCCGTGAGGTCAACGACAGCTGGATCATCAACAACAAGAGCTACGACAACAAACTCTCCGGTGTGGTCCTGGACCGTAACAGCGTCAACAACCTGGTCGCCTACAACGAGATCTACCGCAACCACACCGACGGCATCACCCTGTACGAGAGCGGCGACAACCTGATCTGGGGCAACAAGCTGATCAACAACCGCCGCCACGGTATCCGCGTGCGTAACAGCGTGAACATCCGCCTGTACGAGAACGTCGCCATGGCCAACGGCCTGGTCGGTGTGTACGGGCACATCAAGGACCTTTCCGACACCGACCGCGACATCGCCCTCGATCCGTTCGATACCAAGGTCTCGCTGATCGTCGTCGGTGGCGAACTGGCGGCCAACGGCTCCGGCCCGCTGTCTATCGACTCGCCGCTGTCGGTGGAGCTGTACAAGGTCTCCATGCTGGCGCCACGCAAGGCCAGCGGCATCAGCCTCAACGGCGTGCTGGGCGAGCGCCAGGACGAAATCCTCGACCTGCTGGTGCGCCAGCAGAAGGCTGTGCTGATCGACCCGGTCGAACGCCAGGCCGAAATGATCGACTAAGGAAGCCCAGACCATGACCCCACACCTGATGAAACTGCTCGGCCTGTCCGCCGCCCTCCTGGCCATCAGCCAGGGCGTGCGCGCCGCCGATGTGCAGGCCCCGAGCTTCACCGCCGAGCCTTGCTGCCAGCTGTGCCCCGAAGCCCACGACGCCAGCCGCTACGTGACCCGCTACCAGCAGAACTTCACCACCCTGGTC
Source organism: Pseudomonas sp. p1(2021b) (assembly GCF_020151015.1). Taxonomy (NCBI): domain Bacteria; kingdom Pseudomonadati; phylum Pseudomonadota; class Gammaproteobacteria; order Pseudomonadales; family Pseudomonadaceae; genus Pseudomonas; species Pseudomonas sp. p1(2021b). The sequence goes on along the minus strand of NZ_CP083746.1, from coordinate 822,750 downwards.
CAGGCCCAGGGCGACTGGCTGTTCCGTACCCGCGAAGACCTGCGCACCGAGTTCAGCACCACCCCGGCCGGCTACAAACGCCTGCAGCAGGTCCACGATGCCTTCAAGAAACGCGGCATCGAACTGGTGCTGGTGTACCAGCCGACCCGTGGCCTGGTGAACCGCAACATGCTCAACCCGGCCGAGAAAGCCGCCTTCGACTACCAGAAGGCCCTAGGCAACTACCGCGCCATGCTCCAACGCTTCGCCAAGATGGGCTACAACGTGCCCGACCTGTCGCCGCTGACCAACGAGCAACTGGCCGCGGCCGACCAGGGCAAGGACTTCTACTTCCGCGGCGACCAGCACTGGACGCCGTACGGCGCCGAGCGCGCGGCCAAGATCGTGGCCGACACCGTGCATGACATGCCGGCCTTCGAAGGCATCCCGCGCAAGGAATTCGAGACCCACAAGTCCGGGCGCATGGGCAAGACCGGCACCCTGCACAACGTCGCCGGCCAGCTGTGCGGCACCAGCTACGCGGTGCAGTACATGGACCAGTTCGCCACCGAGCCCAAGGGTGGTGCGAGCGGTGGTGACGACCTGTTCGGCGACTCGGGCAACGCCCAGATCACCCTGGTCGGCACCAGCCACAGTGGCAAGAACTACAACTTCTCCGGTTTCCTGCAGCAGTACATCGGTGCCGACGTGCTCAACGTCGCCTTCCCCGGCGGCGGCCTGGAAGGCTCGATGATCCAGTACCTGGGCAGCGAGGAGTTCCGCAAGAACCCACCCAAGATCCTGATCTGGGAGTTCTCCCCGCTCTACCGCCTGGACCAGGAAACCATCTGGCGCCAGATCCTCGCCCTGCTCGACGACGGCTGTGACGGCCGCCCTGCGCAGATGAGCGCCAGCGCCACCCTCAAGCCCGGCAAGAACGAGCTGATGGTCAATGGCAAGAACGGCGTGATCAAGGACCTGATCAACCGCAACCTGCAGATGGACATCAAGTTCGAAGACCCCTCGGTCAAGGTGCTGCAGGCCACCCTCTGGTACCTCAACGGTCGCCACGAGGACATCAAGATTGAAAAACCGGAGACCTCCGACACCGATGGCCGCTTCGTCTTCCAAATGCGCGAGGACGAGGACTGGGCTGACCAGAACCTGCTCGCCCTCGAAGTCCAGGGGCCGGAAAACGGTACCCAGAAGGTCGAGGCCAAGCTGTGCAAACGCAACAACTTCGCCGGTCATGCGCAGAACACCGCGCAGGCTGGCCAGTGAGGCGACCATGACTCCATTGCGCAAGATCACCGCTCCCGCCCTGCTCGCCCTGGCCCTGTTCGGCCCGGCGGCGCAGGCCGGCGGCCTGGTGCCCCCACAGGGGTACTACGCCGGGATCGAAAAGTTCAAGACCAAGGACGGCAACTTCCGCTGCGAACCCGCGCCCAGGCCCTACACAGGCGCCTTGCAGTTTCGCAGCAAATACGAAGGCTCCGACAAGGCCCGGGCGACGTTCAATGCCGCCTCCGACAAGGCCTTCCGCGAGTCCACCGAGGACATCACCACACTCGAACGTGGCGTGAGCAAGATGGTCGGCCAGTACATGCGCGACGGCCGCCCGGCGCAGCTGGACTGCACCCTGACCTGGCTCGGTACCTGGGCCCGGGCCGGGGCGCTGGAGTCCACCGACTACAACCACACCGGCAAGTCCATGCGCAAATGGGCGCTGGGCAGCATGAGCGGTTCATGGCTGCGCCTGAAGTTCTCCAACTCCCAGCCGCTGGCCGCGCATCAGGCCGAGGCCGAGCTGATCGAGAAATGGCTGGCGCGCCTGGCCGAACAGACCGTGCGCGACTGGAGCGACCTGCCGCTGGAGAAGATCAACAACCACAGCTACTGGGCAGCCTGGGCGGTCATGGCCACCGCCGTGGCCACCGACCGGCGCGACCTGTTCGACTGGGCGGTGAAGGAATACAAGGTCGGCGCCAACCAGGTCGATGAGCAGGGCTTCTTGCCCAACGAGCTCAAGCGCAAGCAGCGCGCCCTGGCCTACCACAACTATGCCCTGCCGCCGCTGGCGATGATCGCAAGCTTCGCCCAGGCCAACGGCGTGGACCTGCGCGGCGAGAACAACAACGCCTTGCAACGCCTGGGCCAGAAAGTGCTCTACGGCGCCCGCGACCCGAGCGCGTTCAAGCAGCGCAACGGCGAGAAGCAGGACATGAAGGACCTGAAGGTCGACAGCAAGTACGCCTGGCTCGAACCCTGGTGCAGCTTGTACCCGTGCAGCGGCGACACCCTCAAGCGCAAGCGCGGCATGCAGCCGTTCAACAACTTCCGCCTGGGTGGCGACCTGACGCGGGTCTACGACCCGAGCGCGGAATCGAAGAAATGACGAAACCCTGTGGGAGCGGGCTTGTCCCGCGATAGCGCCAGACCAGGCAGCACTGGATAAACCTGCTGACGCTATCGCGGGTCAAGCCCGCTCCCACAGGGACCTAGGTATCCCCCTCTTCAGGGTGGGGGGTTTGGGGGGCCTTTGCCCCGGTTGATGTGAACGACAAGGAGAACCCGGATGGTCTTTTCGTCCAACGTGTTCCTGTTCCTGTTCCTGCCGATATTCCTCGGCCTGTACTACTTGAGCGGGCAACGCTATCGCAACCTGCTGCTGCTGATCGCCAGCTATATCTTCTATGCCTGGTGGCGGGTGGATTTCCTTGCCCTGTTCGCCGGCGTCACGCTGTGGAACTACTGGATCGGCCTGAGAGTCGGCGCCGCCGGTGTGCGCACCAAGCCGGCACAGCGCTGGCTGCTGTTGGGCGTGGGCGTCGACCTGGCGATCCTCGGCTATTTCAAGTACGCCAACTTCGGCGTCGACAGCCTCAACGCGATCATCACCTCGTTCGGCATGCAGCCGTTCATCCTCACCCATGTGCTGCTGCCGATCGGTATCTCGTTCTACATCTTCGAGTCGATCAGCTACATCATCGACGTGTACCGCGGCGACACCCCGGCCACGCGCAACCTGATCGACTTCGCGGCCTTCGTGGCGATCTTCCCGCACCTGATCGCCGGCCCTGTGCTGCGCTTCAAGGACCTGGTCGACCAGTTCAACAACCGCACCCACACCCTGGACAAGTTCTCCGAAGGCTGCACCCGCTTCATGCAGGGCTTCATCAAGAAAGTGTTCATCGCCGACACCCTGGCAGTGGTGGCCGACCATTGCTTCGCCTTGCAGAACCCCACCACCGGCGATGCCTGGCTCGGCGCGCTGGCCTACACCGCGCAGCTGTACTTCGACTTCTCCGGCTACAGCGACATGGCCATCGGCCTGGGCCTGATGATGGGCTTCCGCTTCATGGAGAACTTCAAGCAGCCGTACATCAGCCAGTCGATCACCGAGTTCTGGCGGCGTTGGCACATCAGCCTGTCCACCTGGCTGCGCGACTACCTGTACATCACCCTGGGCGGTAACCGCAAAGGCACCTTCAACACCTACCGCAACCTGTTCCTGACCATGCTGCTCGGTGGCCTTTGGCACGGCGCCAACTTCACCTACATCATCTGGGGCGCCTGGCACGGCACCTGGCTCGCCATCGAGCGCGCCCTGGGCCTGGACACCAACCCGCAGCGCTTCAACCCGGTCAAGTGGGCCGTCACCTTCCTGCTGGTGGTGATCGGCTGGGTGATCTTCCGCGCCGAGAACCTGCACGTGGCCGGCCGTATGTACGGCGCCATGTTCAGCTTCGGCGACTGGCAGCTGTCGGAGCTCAACCGCGCCCAGCTCACCGGCCTTCAAGTCGCGACCCTGGTGGTGGCCTACATCACCCTGGCGGTGTTCGGCCTGCGCGACTTCTACCGCAACGCCAAGCCCACGCCCAAGGCGACCCCGGTGCAGATCAACGCCGACGGCTCCATCGGCCTGGACTGGACTCGCGTCATGACCCGCGCCCTGGTCCTGCTGCTGTTCGTCGCCTCGGTGCTCAAGCTCTCGGCACAGAGCTACTCACCGTTCCTCTACTTCCAGTTCTGAGGCCTAAATCATGAACCGGACACTACGCATCACCTATTCGCTGTCGTTCCTGGGCTTGCTGACCGGGCTCGGTGCCTGGTCGGTGGGTGGCCTGGAGAGCTTCAACCGTACCGAGCAGATGACCCTGCTCAACGGCAAGCTGGCCAAGGCCGCCGAGACCCACTACGACGAGCAGTTCCCGATCAAGCGCATCGGCACCAACCTGTGGGCAGCCCTGGACTTCAAGTTGTTCAACGAAGGCCGCCCGGGCGTGGTGCTGGGGCGCGACCAGTGGCTGTTCACCGACGAGGAGTTCAAGCCCACCGCCGGCGCCGAGCAACTGATGCAGGAGAACCTGGCACTGATCCGCGGCGTGCGCGACACCCTGCAGCGCCACGGCACCCAGTTGGTACTGGCGATCGTCCCGGCCAAGGCACGGGTGTATTCGGAGTACCTGGGCAAGGCCCTGCCGGCCAGCCTGCACAGCGACCTGTACAACCAGTTCCACGCCCAGGCCCGCCAGGCCGGTGTGTTCGCCCCGGACCTGATGGCCCCGCTGGAGCAGGCCAAGGCCCGTGGCCAGGTATTCCTGCGCACCGACACCCACTGGACGCCCCTGGGCGCCGAAGTCGCGGCCCAGGCCCTGGCCGAGGCGGTATCGCGCCAGAACCTGCTCAATGGCGACCCGCAGCCGTTCATCACCGAGGCCGGTGGCACCAGCCCGTACAAAGGCGACCTGACCAACTTCCTGCCGCTCGACCCGCTGTTCAGCAACCTGTTGCCGAGCCCGGACAACCTGCAGCAACGCACCACCCGGCCGGCCGAAGCTGCGGGTGAATCAGGCGATGCCCTGTTCGCCGACACCCAGATCCCGGTGGCGCTGGTGGGCACCAGCTACAGCGCCAACCCGCACTGGAACTTCCTTGGCGCCCTGCAGCAGGCATTGCGCAGCGACGTGGCCAACTACGCCGAAGACGGCCATGGCCCGCTGCTGCCGATGCTCAAGTACCTGCAGAGCGACGCCTTCAAGGACAACGCCCCGCAAGTGGTGGTGTGGGAATTCCCGGAACGTTATCTGCCAATGAAGAACGACCTCAGCGCATTCGATCCGCAGTGGATCGCGCAGCTGAAGAACACCCGCAAGACCGAAGAAAACCTGGCCCTGTCGTCCAATCGGACGGTTCACTGAAGAGGACATGCACATGACCAACAAACCTTCCTTCGCCAAAGCGTTCACCCTCGCGGCAGGCCTGTCCCTGCTCTCCCTGCAGGCCCTCGCCGGCGCCGATGCCGCGCTGTATGGCCCGAGCGCGCCGAAGGGCTCGACCTTCGTTCGCCTGTACAACGCTTCCAGCGCCCCGACCGCCGCATCGGTTGGCAACACCCAGATCAAGCAGGTCGGCGCCCAGGCCAGCAGCGACTTCAGCTTCCTGCCAGGCGGTGACTACACCGCCCAGGTCGGCGGCAAGAGCGTCCCGGTCAAGCTGGCCGCGGACAAGTACTACACCCTGGTCAACAACGCCAGCGGCACCCCGCAGCTGATCGAGGAGCCACCGTTCAAGAACAAGCAGAAGGCCCTGGTGCGGGTACAGAACCTCACCGACCAGTCGCTGACCCTCAAGACTGCCGACGGCAAGACCGAAGTGGTCAAGACGGTCGCCGCCAACGGCCGCGGCGAGCGCGAGATCAACCCGGTCAAAGTCAACCTGGCCCTGTACGAAGGCGACAAGAAGGTGAGCGACCTCAAGCCTGTCGCCCTCGAGCGCGGCGAAGCGGCGGTGCTCTATGTCACCGGTTCCGGCAGCAGCCTGTCGCCGGTCTGGGTCACCCGCCCAGTTGCCAGCAACTGATCCAAGCCCCTATCGACCTTTTGGAGAAAACATCATGATTCCGGTAATTCTTTCTGGTGGTAGCGGTTCGCGTCTGTGGCCTCTGTCGCGCAAGCAGTTCCCCAAGCAGTTCCTGGCCCTGACCGGTGAACACACCCTGTTCCAGCAGACCCTCCAGCGCCTGGTGTTCGAAGGCATGGATGCACCCATCGTGGTCTGCAACAAGGACCACAAGTTCATCGTCCAGGAGCAGTTGGCCGGCCTGAACCTCCAGACCCAGGGCCTGCTGATGGAACCCTTCGGCCGCAACACCGCCCCGGCGGTGGCCATGACCGCGATGAAGCTGGTCAACGAAGGCCGTGACGAGCTGATGCTGGTACTGCCGGCCGACCATGTGATCGAGGACCAGAAGGCCCTGCAGCGGGCCCTGGCCCTGGCCACCGTGGCCGCCGAGCGCGGCGAGATGGTGCTGTTCGGCGTGCCGGCGACCAAGCCCGAGACCGGCTATGGCTACATCCGCTCCAGCCAGGACGCGCTGCTGCCCGAAGGCGTGGCGCGCGTGGCGCAGTTCGTCGAGAAGCCCGACGAGAAGCGTGCCAACGAGTTCGTCCGTGCCGGTGGCTACTTCTGGAACAGCGGCATGTTCCTGTTCCGCGCCAGCCGCTTCCTCGAAGAGCTGAAGAAGCATGACCCGGACATCTATGACACCTGCCTGCTGGCCCTGGAGCGCAGCGAGGAAGACGGCGACGCCCTGAGCATCGATGCCGCCACTTTCGCCTGCTGCCCGGACAATTCCATCGACTACGCGGTGATGGAGAAGACCCAGCGTGCCTGCGTGGTGCCGCTGTCGGCCGGCTGGAGCGACGTGGGTTGCTGGTCGTCGCTGTGGGAAGTGCACGACAAGGACGCCGACGGCAACGTCACCAAGGGCGACGTGGTGGTGCAGGACAGCCGCAACTGCATGATCCATGGCAATGGCAAGCTGGTGTCGGTGATCGGCCTGGAGAACATCGTCGTGGTCGAGACCAAGGACGCCATGATGATCGCCCACAAGGACAAGGTCCAAGGCGTCAAGCAGCTGGTCAACACCCTCGACCAGCAGGGCCGCAGCGAAACCCAGAATCACCTGGAAGTGTACCGCCCGTGGGGCTCGTACGACTCGGTGGACATGGGCGGCCGCTTCCAGGTCAAGCACATCACCGTCAAGCCGGGCGCGAGCCTGTCGCTGCAGATGCACCACCACCGCGCCGAGCACTGGATCGTGGTATCGGGTACGGCCGAGGTGACCTGCGACGAGAACGTGTTCCTGCTCACCGAGAACCAGTCGACCTACATCCCCATCGCGTCGATCCACCGCCTGCGCAACCCAGGCAAGATCCCGCTGGAGATCATCGAAGTGCAGTCCGGCAGCTACCTGGGCGAGGACGACATCGAGCGCTTCGAAGATGTCTACGGGCGTACTTCCACGCCCATGGAACGCGGGGTTTCGGTGAAGACCATCGCGCAGTGAAGCAAGACCCTGGGGCCGCACTGCGGCCCTTTCGCGGCACAAGGCCGCTCCTACGGAATGCGGAAGATGTAGGAGCGGCCTTGTGCCGCGAAAGGAGGGCAAAGCCCTCCCGCTTTTGAGCCCTCCCCGTTTTCCAGCTAGGATGACCTGACCCGCTGCAACAAGGTCTACCTCGCGATGCTCATCGGCGCCCTGCTCATCCTCACCTGGCTGGTATTGCTGCTGCGCTACCCGGCCAAGGCCCTGCCAATTTCCCTGGCTGCCGTGCTCGGTCTGGGGCTGGTGGCGCTGTGGGTGGTCTGGCAAGACACCCGCGAAGCCTCGCAACTGGCTCGCCTGGACCTGCGCCTGACCTACGCCCCCGACCAGTGCCCCGCCGACCGAGCCTTGCAGGTGCGCATGAAGAACGGCAACGATGTTCCCCTGACCGAACTACGCTGGCGCGTCGCCGCCTATACCCCAGGCGATACCGTCAACCTGGCCGAGAATACCTACAACGCCCCACGTTATCGTGGCCCTGGCGAGCTGCAGCCCGGTGCCACCTGGACCGACTGCCTGCCCCTGCCACCGCTGCGCTCCGGGTATCGCCCGCAGACGCTGGAGTTCCGGGCCGAGCATCTGCAAGGTACGTTCGCCAATTGATCCGCCGCCATTGATGACAGGCCTTCCCCATGCCCACCGTTCTGATCACCGGTTGTTCCAGCGGCATCGGCCGCGCACTGGCCGAAGCCTTCCGCGACGCCGGCCACGAAGTCTGGGCCACCGCCCGCAAACCCGAAGATGTCGAACAACTGGCCGCCGCCGGCTTCGCGGCCCGGCAGCTGGACGTGAACGACGCCGAGGCCCTGGCACGCCTGGCTGAGGAGCTGGAAGATCGCCACGGCAGCCTGGATATCCTGGTCAACAATGCCGGCTATGGCGCCATGGGCCCTTTGCTCGACGGTGGTGTCGAAGCCATGCGCCAGCAGTTCGAAACCAACGTCTTCGCCGTGGTCGGCGTGACCGGCGCGCTGTTCCCGCTGTTACGCCGCGCCCGGGGCCTGGTGGTGAACATCGGGAGCGTTTCGGGCGTGCTGGTCACTCCGTTCGCCGGTGCCTATTGCGCCTCCAAGGCAGCCGTGAACGCGCTCAGCGATGCCCTGCGCCTGGAGCTGGCGCCGTTCGGCATCCGAGTGATGGAGGTGCAGCCAGGCGCCATCGCGTCGCAATTCGCCAGCAATGCCCAGCGCCAGGCGGATGAAGTGCTGGCCGCGGATTCCCCGTGGTGGCCGTTGCGCGAACATGTCCAGGCTCGGGCGCGGGCTTCGCAGGACAGGCCGACACCCGCTGCGGTGTTCGCCCAAGGGGTGCTGGCGGCGACCGGCAAGACGCCGACGCCCGCGCTGGTGCGCCTGGGCAATGGCAGCACGGCGCTGCCGCTGCTGGCCCGGCTGGTGCCGCGGCGGTTGCTGGACAAGGTGTTGCGCAAGCGGTTCGGATTGCTGCGCCCTCTGTGATATTTTCAGGGGCGCTTTGCGCCCCTTTCGCGGCAGCTCCCACGCGAACCTGTAGGAGCGGGCTTGTCCCGCGATAGGGCCGCGCAGCGGCCCCCTACACCGGCTCGTCGAACGCCTGCCACCCACCGCCCAACGCCTTGTACAGCCCCACCAATGCCTGGGACACGGCCGCCGAACTGTCGATCCACTGTTCTTCGCTGGCCAGCAACGCCCCCTGCACGCTCAATACGTTGAGGAAATCCACTGCCCCTTCCACGTACTGGCGCTGCGCGGTCTCCAGGGCGATGCGGTTCTGCTTCACCGCCTCGGCCAAATGGTCGCGACGCAACTGGCTGGCGTTGTACAAGCGCAGCACATCGTCGATCTCGTGCCACGCCCCCAGCACCACCTTGCGGTAGTTCAACGCCGCCTCCTGTTGCTGGGCCTCGCGCAGTTCGAGCGTGCCCTTCAAGCGCCCACCTTCGAAGATCGGTAACGACAGCTGCGGCCCGAAGGCGAAACGCCGCGCATCCCAGGCGCCGAAATCGGACAGCTGCATGGCCTGGAAGCCGACACTGCCCGACAACCGGATGCTGGGGTAGAAATCGGCCTTGGCCACGCCGATGCTGGCGGTGGCCGCATGCAGGCGCGCCTCGGCCTGGCGGATGTCCGGGCGACGCTCGGCCAGCTCCGAAGGCAAGCCTATGGCGAACGACTGGCGCGGCGCGGGCAGCTCGCCAGCGGCCAGCAACTGGCCTTGCAGGCTGCGCGGCGGCTCGGCAGCGAGCAGGCTCAGGGCGTTGATCAGGTCGTCGCGCCGGGCTTCGAGCGTGGGCAGGCGGGCCTCGATCGACGCCACTTGGGCGCTGGCCTGTGCCACGTCCAGACGCGTGGCGACGCCTTCGGCCTGTCGGTCCTGGGAAAGCTCGAGGCTATGCCGGGCGACCTTGAGGTTGTCGTGGGTGATCTGCAAGGTGTGTTGCACCGCACGCAGCTGGATATAGTCACCAGCCGTTTCGGCCAGCAACGCCAGCAGCACGCCACGACGATCGTTCTCCGCCACTTCCACCGTGGCATCGGCGGCCTCCACCTGCCGGCGCACCCGTCCCCAGAGGTCCAGCTCCCAGCCTGCCACCAGGTCGCCCTGCCACAGATTGAAGGCCGACTTGCCCGCCTTGCCGGACGGGTCGTTCAGGCCTTCGGCACTATTGCGCGCACGGCTGTAGCCAGCATTCATGTCCACCGAGGGCACCTCGTCGGCGGCCACGGAACTGCGCAAGGCGCGGCTCTGCAGCAGGCGCGCGCTGGCCATCTGCAGGTCGAGATTGCGCTCGGCTACGCGCTGGATCAGCGCGCTCAGCGCGGCATCGTGGAAGCTGTCCCACCAGCGCAGCTCCAGAGGGTCGGCAGTGGGCTGGCTGGCGGCGGCCTCGCCCTGTACCGGAGACCATACCTGTGGCGCCTGGCTGGCGGGGCGCTGGAAGTCCGGGCCCAGGGTGCAGCCGGCCAACAGCACCGCCAGCAACAAGGGGCTCAAGCGGAATGCAGGCTTCATCGCGCGCTCACCTCTTTGCCTTCGAGCGTGTCGCCGTGGGTGTCGATGGTCGCGACCACCGACATGCCCACCCGCAGGCGTTCGAGCAGCGGCTGGCCGTCATCGAAGACGATCTTCACCGGGATGCGCTGGACCACCTTGGTGAAGTTGCCGGTGGCGTTGTCCGGCTTCACCGCGGCGAAGGTCACGCCGGTGGCTGGGGCAATGCTCTGGACATGACCATGCAGTGTTTCGCCGGAGAAGGTATCGACACTGATGCTCACCGGCTGGCCGGGTTGCACGTGGGTCAGCTGGGTTTCCTGGAAGTTGCCGACCACATAGGCCTGTTGCAGCGGCACCACCGACAGCAGGCGCGCACCCGGGTTGACGTAGGCACCCACGCGTAGGGCGCGCTCGCCGACCATGCCGTCCACCGGGGCGGTGATCTGGGTGTAGGAAAGGTCCAGCTGGGCTTTCTCCAGCCCTGCCTCGGCACGCTTGAGCTGGCCGTCGGCGCTGGCCACCTGGGCGCTGAGGATATCCACCTGCTTGCGCGTGGCCACCAGCGCCGCCTGGGCGTCGGCCAGGCGTGCACGGGCCTGGTCGACCCGGCTACGTGCCTGCTGGGCGTTCTGCACGGTGCCGGCGCCCTGCTCGGCCAGGCGGCTGTAGCGCTTGACCTCATGTTCGGCGAAGGCCATCTCGGCCTGCGCCGCCTTCACCGCAGCCTCGGCCTGGGCGATCAGCGAGCCCTGACGCTCCAGGGTGGCGCGAGCATCGGCACTCTGCGCCTTGGCCACCAGCAGTTGGGCCTGGGCGGCATCCAGGGCGGCCTGGTAGTCACGGGCATCGATGGTCGCCAGCAACTGCCCGGCCTTGACCTGCTGGTTGTCCTCGACCAGCACTTGCTTGATGAAACCGGCGACCTTGGGCGCGACCACGGTGTAGTCGGCGGTCACGTAGGCGTCGTTGGTGCGCTGCTCGTGGTCGCTGCCCAGCATCCAGGGCATCACCAGAGCAGCGAGCACGGCCACGGCCAGTGCCGAGCCGATCACGAGGGTCTTGCGGTTGTTCGTCATTTCAACAGTCTCGAATTTCATCCAGGGCTCAGGCCACCGCACGCGGTGGATAGACCCGGGTAGGCACGAAAGGAATCAGGCAGATCAGGGCCACGGCGATGCCGGCCAGGACCAGGTACAGGTCGGCCGAGGTCAGCACCAGGGCTTGTTCATGGATGCGTTTGGCCAGGCCGGCAGCGTTGTCGTCGACCAGCGGGGCGTTGCCCAGGCTGTCCACCAGGTGGTTGGAATGGAAATGCCGGCGCAGGGTGCCCAGGGCGTCCAGCAGGCCGGCTGCGACCACCGAGGCCAGGCCCTTGACGGTGTTGAACCAGCTCGAGGCGAACGGACCTTCCTGCGGAGTCATGCCGTTGGTGGACAGCATCAGCAGCGGCAGCACGGCCATCGGCTGGCCGAACACCTGCAAGAGGTAGAACGGATAGAAGTCGCTCCGGATCCACTGCGAGGTCAAAAGGCTGCTGCCCACGCAGCTCAGCGCCAGCATGCCCAGGCCCACGGCCAGTACCCAGCGGCAGTCCACCGCGCGGATGTTGCACAGCGCGGCCGCCAGCGGCAGGGCGATCAACTGCGGCATGGCCACCAGCAGCATCAATGGGCTGGTCTGCGCCGGGCGGTAACCCTGGATCTGCGCCAGGTACGCCGAAGGGAGGCTGCCTACGCCCGACAGCACGATCAACACGCCGGCCAACGTGACCAAGGCAAAGCTCAGGTTGCGGCGCGACAACAGGCGCAGCTGGAAGAACGGCAGCGGTTCGGACCATTCGTTGTACATGAACAGCACCAGCAACAGCAGGCCACCGCCCAGCAGCCAGCAGATCAGTGGCGAGTCGAACCAGCCCCAGCGGTCACCCAGCGACAGGCCCAGGACGATGCAACTGATGGCCGGCAGGCCCAGCACCACGCCACGCCAGTCGAACTGCTTGAAGCGCTCCAGGCGCAGAGGGTCCTGGGGAAGGCCCCAGCCGACGCAGAACATGGCCAGGCCCGACGGCAGGATGATCTGCCAGAAGGCCCACTGCCAACCGACGTACTCGGTCCACAGGCCCGCCAAGGGCGTGCCCAGGTTGGGGCCGAAGGTGGCGGTCAGGGCGTAGCAGGCCAGGCCGTAGACTTTGATGCCCGGCGGCAGAAAACGCAGCGCCACGGTCATCAGCATCGGCGGCAGGGCACCAGAGGCCAGGCCTTGGACGACACGCAGCAGCATCAGGCTGTGCAGGTTGGGAGCGAACGGTTGTACCAGGCCAAGCACGGCGAACACGCCGATGGTGCACATCGTGAAGCGACGCAGGGAAAAGGTGCCCGCCATCCATGGGGCGAAGGCCATGGCCGACACCGAGGCCGCTGAGTACACCGCCAGCAGCCAGGCGCCCTCGTCGGCACCGATGCCCATGGCGCCACGGATATCGGCCAGGGAAATCTTCGTCACCGCCTCGTTGAGGCCGGCACAGAGCACCGCCAGCAGCACGCCGAACAGCCCGACCACCACCCGCAGGCCGAACGCCGTTTGCGCCGGGGCGGCCGGCGCTGGGGCGGCGAGCACGGCGGAAGGCGCGGACAGGGAACTCATGGACAGACATCTCCAGCAACAATTTAAGGCAGAGGAGAAGTCTAAAAAGGTCGAATGCTGACGAAAACTGACTTATTGGCAGTTTTAAGTTGCGTCAGGCGCAATCCATGCCAAGCGCTTACCGCCCCCATCGCGGGACAAGCCCGCCCACAGGTACCGCGCCGTTTTAGAAAGCCGTAGAGAACCTGTAGGAGCGGGCTTGTCCCGCGATGGGCGCACAGCGCCCCTCTTCACGGATCGACGCTGCAACAGGCCTTCAACGTCTGGCGCAACCAACGATGCGCCGGGTCGTTCTGAAAGCGCGGGTGCCATGCCTGCATGACGGTCACCTGCTCCAACGGCAACGGGATCTGGAACGAGCGCAGCGGCAACCCCAGCTTGTTCACGCTGTTGAGAATGTTGGCCGGCATCGGCAGGAGCAGGTCCGAATCGGGCAGCGAGAACATCGCCGAGTGAAAGCTCGGGGTGATCAACGCCACGCGCCGCTGCACCTTGTGGTTGGCAAGCTCCATATCGATCGGCCCGTTGGCCCGGCCACGTCGCGAGACGCTGATCTGCGGGTAGGCGGCGAAGCGTTCCGGGGTGATTTCGGCGTCGAAGATCGGGTGGTCGCGCCGGGCCAGGCCGATATAGACGGTCTGGAACAAGCTCTGCACCTTGATCTCCGGCCCCAGGTCGATGGTCGAGCTGATGATCAGGTCGGTGCGCCCATCCCGCAGTACGCTGTCGTCATCCCCGCCTGGGCTCTCCGGGACGAACCTGAGCACGGTACGCGGCGCCTGCTCGTGCATCATGCGCAGCAACTGCGCGCCGTAGAGGGCGATGAACAGGTCGTTGGTGCGGATATTGAAGGCCCGTTCCAGGTTCGGCAGGTCCACATCGTCGCCACTGCGAAACACCTGCCCGGCCTGCTCCACCAGGGCCGAGACCTGCTCGCGCAGGGCCAGTGCCCGGGGCGTCGGTACCAGGCCGCGGCCGGCACGGACCAGGATCGGGTCGCCCAGGGCATCGCGGATCCGGCCCAGGGTACGGCTCATCGCCGCCGGGCTCAGGTTCATGCGCCGGGCCGCACCGACCACGCTGCCCTCGTCGAGCAGCGCATCGAGGGCGACGAGCAGGTTCATGTCTGGCAGTTGCATGGCCGTTTTCCGTGACAGCTGTAGGAAATGCGATGTTAGCAGGTTGGTGGATTGCGTCTGGCGCAACGACGCCGTGCGTAACAGGCCATTTATTCCCTGCACGATTCGGCCAAGAATACCGATATACCTGCATTGCCCCATCGCCGGACAAGCCCGCTCCCACAGGTTGTGCACCGAGCTCGAGGGCCGCGTTGTCCCGCGATGGGGTCTCGACTGACAGCCAAGGAACCCCCATGCCCCGCCCGGTCCTGATCGCCATCGACGCCTCCCCCGCCAGCCACACCCTGCTCGACCTCGCCCATCGCTACTGCCGCCCCGGCGAGCATGAACTGCATGTGCTGCTGGCCATCGACACGACCTTCGCCGTGCACGAGCGCCCGGCGACCTACACCGAGCAGGAACAAGAGGAATACCCCGCCGCCTGCGAGGAGCAGCGCCTGGCCGAGCAGGCCGTGGCCGGTGCCGTGCGCACCTTGCGCGAGGCAGGCTTCGATTGCCATGGCAGCGTGGTCGCCGCGGAGCCGGTCGATGCCATCGTCGAAAAAGCCCAGGCGCTGGCGTGCGAGTTGATCGTCATGGGGCACCGGCACCTGTCCCGGCTGGGACGGTTGCTGGACCCTTCGGTCAGCACGAAGGTGATCGATCGGGTGCAAGTGCCGGTGTTGGTGGGGGTGGCCTAGGCTCCCCTTTAGAGCGCTGCGCTTAGCCCTCGCTCGGCTTGACCACTACCGTGCAGGTCGTGCCCGCAGCCAGCAGGAAGCCGTCGGGCACTTCGTCGATGTGAATCCGCACCGGCACCCGCTGGGCCAAGCGCACCCAGTTGAAGGTCGGGTTCACATCGGCGATCAGCTCGCGGCTCTGCGGGTTGTCGCGGTCGTAGATGCCCCGGGCGATACTCTCCACATGGCCCTTGATGCGCTCGCCGCTCATCATCTGCAGTTCGGCCTGGTCGCCCACCTTCACATGGGGCAGCTTGGTCTCCTCGAAGAAGCCGTACACCCAGAACGAGTGCTCGTCGACCACCGCCATCACCGCCTCGCCGGTGCGGGCGTAGTCCCCTTTGTGAACGTTCAGGTTGGTGACGTAGCCATCGACCGTGGCGATGATCCGCGTGCGCTCGAGGTTCAGCTCGGCGGCAGCCAGCTGGGCCTGGGCCTGCTGGTAGTCGGCCAGGGCGGCGCTGGCGATGTTGCTGGCGTCGTCGCGGTTTTCCTTGGAGATCACCAGGTTGTCCAGGTCGGCGCGGCGCTTGGCGTTGACCTTGCGCATTTCCCAGGTGGCCTTGCGCGAGGCGACCAGGGCCTTGGCCTGGTTCACCGCCAGCTGGTAATGCTCGGGGTCGATCTGGATCAGCAGGTCACCTTTCTTCACCCGCTGGTTGTCCCGTACCGGCACGTCCACCACATAGCCCGGCACATCGGCGGCGACGTTGATGATGTCAGCGCGCACCCGACCGTCGCGGGTCCAGGGCGTGGTCATGTAATGCAGCCACAACTGCCGGCCGATCACCACGGCGCCCGCCAGCACCAGCAAGGTGGCGATCAGGCTGAAGAACTTTTTCATCGAAGGTTTCTCACCAATACAAGGACAGCGCCATGGCGCCAAAGAGGCAGATGAACAGGCACAGGCGCAGCAACGCCGGGTGCCAGAAGAAGCGGTAGCCGTCCATGCTGGCGATGAATCGGTCCAGGCCCCAGGCCAGGCCCGCGGCGAACAGGAACATCAAGGTCATGGAGGGCATGTACACGCCATGGAAGGCGATTTCACGGGGCATGATTTCACGGAGCACGGTGCAGTCCTTTCGCCGGGGCCAACGGCGACTGTGGGTCGAGCAGGGAGGTACGGATGAAATGCAGGTAGCTCTGCACCCGGCGCAACACCGAGGTGTCGAAGTGCCGGGCGAAGGGTTCATCGGTGGCTTGCACGCGGCTGATGGCGTGGTCCACGGCCACCAGGGCGCGTTCGTGGTTGCTGGCGTTGGGCTGCAGGAACAACCGCGCCAGGGCCCGGCCCATGACACGGATGGCCTGGCGCCAGGGCTGCGACTCGGCATAGGCCGGGTGCACCGGCGCGCGTACCTGTTCCTTGCGCAACTCGATGATCGCGTGGCCGATCTCCAGCACGGTGAACATCCAGCGCATCAGCTCGCTCTGTACCTGAGGCTTGCCGGCGGCCAGGCCATAGGCTTGGTGCAGCAGGTCCCGGGTGCGGCTTTCGAAGGCCGAGCCGAGCCCGCGCAGGCGCCCGGTGATGGCGAACAGCACCTGCTCGCGCAGGTCCTGCTCCAGGCGGCTCCAGAGCCAGCGGCTGTTGGGCGGCAGGATGATCGCCCCGGCGGCGGCGCAGACCAGCATGCCGATGACCATGCCGATGTAGTCGTTGATGAAGGTGTACGGGTTGTAGATCGTCAAGTTGTTGGGCACCGAGCCGATGGCGAAGAACACCAGCAGGCCGATGCCATAGCCTGCGTAGGCCGGGCGTGAGGACAGGAACGCGCCGAACACGAACACCGGCGCCAGCACGGCGCACAGCAGCGGGAAGCCGTCGATCCAGGGAAACACGAAGAAGGTTTCGAAAAAGCCGATGAAGGCACCGATCATCGTCCCGCAGGCCATCTGGAACGACATGCGCTTGGGATTCGGCGAGGCGGCCGACAGGCCCACGGTCACCGTGGCGATCAGGGTCATCATGGCGCCGCTGGGCCAGTCGCTGAGCAACCAGTAGCTGCCCAGCAGCAACAGCACCGCCGAGGCCCGCACACCGGCAGCCAGGGACACCAGCCAGTTGGTCTGGGCCACATAGGGTTCGTCCCAGTGTTCGCGCTCATGGTTGTGCGCAGACAGCGAGGCGTGGGTCTGGGCGTAGCTGTACATCTCGTCGACGAAGCGGTACAGCAGCTCGAAGGCGGTGTGGAAGTCGAGCAGGTCGGCCTCGCTGGGGTCGGTCTGGACATACTCGGCGCGCAGCGTACGCACCTGGGCTTGCAGGCCCTCCTTGTAGGCGGCCAGTTCCAGGGTCAGGCGCAGCGCATCGGCATCGGTCAGCGCCCGGCCAACGTAGGGTTCGAGCAGTTCGGCGAGCGTCGCCAGGCCCGGCTCGATGGCGCCAACGATCTGCAGCGGGCCGCGGGCGCGCAGGCGCTCGAGCAGGCGGTGCAAGGCGTTGAAACGCGTGGTGATGGCCATGAACTCGCTGTTCATGCGCACCAGCCGGCCCGAACGCCTGCGCATGTGCGGGTCTTCGAACGCGGTGACGTTACGCAGGCTTTCAAGGCCCACGGCCTCGGCGATGAAGCGTACGTTG
The DNA here is from genome assembly GCF_020151015.1 of Pseudomonas sp. p1(2021b). Classification (NCBI taxonomy): domain Bacteria; kingdom Pseudomonadati; phylum Pseudomonadota; class Gammaproteobacteria; order Pseudomonadales; family Pseudomonadaceae; genus Pseudomonas; species Pseudomonas sp. p1(2021b). The sequence continues at coordinate 805,323 of NZ_CP083746.1, read as the reverse complement.
CTGGTCTCGAAGCGATCGCGCTGGCTGTCGCCGCGCAGCGCTTCGACCACCACCCCGGCGAACACGCCAAAGCGCTGGTACAGGGCGTTGCGCATGGCGGCGCTGGCCGACTGCGGCAGGATCGCGGCACTGACAGCGGTCGACACCAGAATCCCCAGGGAGATCTCCAGCACCCGCCATACCGCCGCCATGAACGCCTGGTCCGGGTGCTCGAGCACCGGCAGGCCGATCATCGCCGCGGTGTAGCCGGCCAGCACGAAGCCATAGGCGCGGAAGGTGCGATAGCGCATGGCACCGGCCGAACACAGGCCGACCCACAGGGCCAGGCTGGGCAGGAACAGCTCGGTGTTCTGCGGGAAGATCGCGATCAGCGCGACCATCATCGCCGAGCCGGCCAGGGTGCCGAGCACCCGGTAGAAACTCTTGGCGAACACATGCCCGCTCTGCGGCTGCATGACGATGAACACGGTGATCATCGCCGTACGCGGCTGCGGCAGCTCCAGGCGCATGGCCAGCCACAAGGTGACGAAGGCGGCGACCAGGATCTTGAAGATATAGACCCAGGTCACGCCGTCAGTGCGCGCCCAGGCGAAGAAGCCCCGGCGCCACTCCAGGCTTTGCAGCCAGCGCAGGGGTAGGCTCGTGGTACTCATTCGGCGTGGCCTGGCGTGTCGAAGATGGCCAGCGTGGCAGGCGTTTTCGGGGCCGCCTGGCGCTGTTCGTCGGGCACGTCCCGGCCGGCCTCCAGCCCCCCGCCCAAGGCAGTGACCAGCTCGGCGTGGGCGGCCAACTGTGCGGCCTGGACCTGCTGCTCGATCTGCTGCTGGCGGAACAGCAAGGTCTGGGCATTGAGCACGTTGAGGTAGTCGGTCAGGCCACGCTGGAAGGCGACCATGGCGATGTCGTAGGTCTTCTGCGCGGCGGCCACGGACTCGGCGGCGAAATGTGCCTGCTCCTTCATCGACTCGCGGCGGATCAGCTGGTCGGAGATGGTCTTCAGCGCACCGATCACCGTCTGGTTGTAACGAGCCACGGCGACGTCATAGCCCGCCGAAGCCACGCCCAATTGCGAGCGCAGGCGGCCGCCATCGAAGATCGGCAAGCTGATCGCCGGGCCTACGTTGTAGTTGAACTTGCGCCCGGTGAGAAACTCCAGCGGGCCGCCACCGGTGGCCATGAAGCCCAGGCTGCCGACCAGGTCGACGTTGGGGAAGAAACCGGCATGGGCGACATCGATGCCACGGGCCTGCGCGGCCACCTGCCAGCGGCTGGCGACCACGTCGGGGCGCTGGCCGACCAGTTCGGCGGGCAGGTTCGAGGGCAGCTTCAGCGGTGCGCCCAGGGTCAAGGTCGGGCGCTGGAGCTGGGCGCCCTCCCCTGGCCCCTTGCCGGCCAAGGCGGCCAACTGGTTGCGGGTCAGGGCGATTTCTTCGTTGAGGCTGTCGAGCTGGCGATGGGTCTCGGGCAGCGGCGCCTCGGCCTGGCTGACCTCGAAATGGGTGCCCAGGCCGCTGTCCAGGCGACGCTTGGCCAGGGCGAGGATCTGCTCCTGCTGCTCCAGCTCGGCCTGGACGATATCGCGCTGGGCGAAGTGCAGGCTCAGCTGGATGTAGGCGCGCACCACGTTGTTCACCAGTTCGAGCTGGGCCTGGCGGGCCTCGGCGACGCTCATGTGCGCCTGGTCCACGGCCTGTTCGCTGGCATTGCGCTCGCGGCCCCAGAGATCCAGGGCGTAGCTGAAGCCGATGGCGGCGTTGTTGTCCCAGGTGTTGGCACCGGACAGCGCGCCAGGGCCGTAGAACTGATCTTCCGGCCAGTTGTGGCGCTTGAGGATGGCCTGGCCGTTGGCTTGGAGCTTTTCCGCCGATTCCACCACACCCGCCATGGCCTTGGCCTCGCGCACCCGCGCCGCGGCCATGGCCAGGCTCGGGCTGCCGGCCAGAGCCAGCGTGACCCAGCGGTCCAGCTGCGGGTCGCCATAGGCGCGCCACCACTGCTGGGCCGGCCAATGGGCGTCGGTGGCCGCTTCGCGGATCGCATCGTCGGTGGTCAGGGTGTTGGCTTGCAGCGTCTTGCTTTGCGGGGCGATGCCCCAGGTTCCGATACAGCCGCTCAAGGTGAGGCTAAGGGCACAGGCACTGAGCGCATTCAGCGCTCTGATGATGCGACGCGGCACAGCTGCGATTTCCCGAGGAAGAGGTGGATGAGGCCGGGCAATTCTAGGGGGCGGTCGCACTGGCGATAAGCGTATATTCCTGCGAATCTTTGTTACCAAAACAGCGATAATCCGGCTTTAGTCTGAAGACCGCTTCGGTTACTTCATGTCACAATTTTGTCCTCTACCTTGAGAGTGACCCATGGACACCCTGCAAAACATGCGTGCTTTCAGTTGCGTGGCCCAGCTCGGCAGCTTCACGGCCGCCGCGGCGCAACTGGATACGACCACTGCGAACGTCTCGCGGGCGGTCTCCAACCTGGAAGCCCATCTGCAAACCCGGCTGCTCAACCGCACCACCCGGCGTATCGCCCTGACCGAGGCCGGCAAGCGCTACCTGATGCGCTGCGAACAGATCCTGACCTACGTCGAGGAAGCCGAGGCCGAGGCCAGCGACGCCCATGCCCGCCCCGCCGGCCAGTTGAAAGTGCACTCGATGACCGGCGTGGGCCAGCACTTCGTGGTCGATGCCATCGCCCGCTACCGCGACTCGCACCCGGACGTGACCTTCGACCTGACCATGGCCAACCGCGTGCCGGACCTGCTCGACGAAGGCTATGACGTGTCCATCGTACTGGCCAGCGAACTGCCGGACTCCGGCTTCGTCTCCCAGCGCCTGGGCATTACCTACAGCATCGTCTGCGCATCGCCCGACTACGTGGCCAAGCATGGCACCGCGCACAAGCCCGCCGACCTGCTCAAGCATTCGTGCCTGCGCATGGTCAGCCCGGTGATCCCGCTGGAAAAATGGCTGTTCGACGGCCCGGAAGGCCAGGAAGTGGTCAACATCACCAGCTCGCCGTTCCAGGTGAACTCGGCCGATGCCATGAAGACCGCCATCCGCAGTGGCATGGGCGTGGGTGTGCTGCCGATCTATTCGGCCATCGACGGCCTGCGTGACGGCAGCATCGTACGGATCATGCCCGACTACCGCCTGCAGGAACTGAACCTGTATGCGATCTACCCGTCGCGCCAGTACCTGGATGCAAAGATCAAGACCTGGGTCGAGTACCTGCGCAACTCGTTGCCGGAGATCCTCGCGGCGCACGAGGCGGACCTCAAGACCCACGAGCTGTTGATCGCCAACTGAGAAAGCGGCTGCACGTGGACCCGAGACAATGGTAGGTTGCTGGTCACTCGTTCCAGGCAGTTGAGTCTGGGAGGGCTTTGCCCTCCATCGCGGCACAAGGCCGCTCCCACAGGTACAGCGCCCCCCTGTAGGAGCGGCCTTGTGCCGCGAAAGGGCCGCAATGCGGCCCCGTCTTCCTGCCTGACTCCGTTCCCCTGCCTTGCAGAGAAGTTGCCGATGAAAAAGACCGTCCTGGCCTTCAGCCGCATCACCCCGGCCATGGCCGAACGCCTGCAGCAAGACTTCAACGTGATCGTGCCCAACCCCAAGCTCGGTGACGTTGCCGCCCAGTTCAACGAAGCCCTGCCCGAAGCCCACGGCCTGATCGGCGTCGGTCGCAAGCTCGGCCGCGCGCAACTTGAGGGCGCGGCCAAACTGGAGGTGGTGTCCAGTGTCTCGGTGGGCTACGACAACTACGACCTGGACTACTTCAACGAACGCGGCATCGCCCTGACCAACACCCCGGACGTGCTCACCGAGAGCACCGCGGACCTTGCCTTCGCCCTGGTCATGGGCTGTGCTCGCCGGGTCGCCGAGCTGGACGCCTGGACCAAGGCCGGCCAGTGGCAGGCCACCGTCGGCCCCGCCCAGTTCGGCAGCGATGTGCACGGCAAGACCCTGGGCATCGTCGGCCTGGGCAACATTGGTGCGGCCATCGCCCGTCGCGGCCGCTTCGGCTTCAACATGCAGGTGCTGTACAGCGGCAACAACCGCAAGCCGGCGCTGGAGCAGGAATTGGGCGCACAGTACCGCAGCCTGGACCAGTTACTGGCCGAAGCCGACTTCGTCTGCCTGGTGGTGCCGCTGTCGCAGGCCACGCGCAAGTTGATCGGGGCCCGTGAGCTGAAGCTGATGAAGCCCAGCGCGTTCCTGGTCAACGTGTCCCGTGGGCCGGTGGTGGACGAAGCGGCGTTGGTCGAGGCCCTGCAAGCCGGTACGATTCGCGGCGCCGGGCTGGACGTGTACGAGAAGGAGCCACTGGCAGACTCGCCGCTGTTCGAACTGCCAAACGCCCTGACCCTGCCTCACGTAGGCTCGGCCACCGCCGAAACCCGCGAGGCCATGGCCAACCGGGCGATCGATAACCTGCGGGCGGCGCTGCTGGGGGATCGGCCGCGAGACCTGGTGAACCCGCAGGTCTGGAAGGGCTGAGGCCTCGCAGATCCTGTGGGGCTTGTCCCGCGATCAAGGGCGAAGCCCTTGCCATGCCACCGCGATGGCAGGACCGCCCCAATCGCGGGACAAGCCCGCTCCCACAGGCTCCCGCTGAATCGACCCGTTATGTACCCTGCCCTCACCTGACAGCAACCGCATCGCCCACTTTGCTTGCCCTGGGCTTGCGAAACACCAGCACATTCCCCGCCATCACCGCCACCAGCCCCAACAGCGCCGGCGCCGTCCACTGGTACCCTTCGGCCACCGCCGACACGTTCAACGCCACCAGCGGGAACAGCACCGTGCAATACGCCGCCCGTTCCGGCCCCATACGTCCCACCAATGTCAGGTAGGCGGTAAAGCCGATCACCGAGCCTGGGATCACCAGGTACAGCAGCGAGCCGATATAGCGCATGTTCCATTCCATGTCGAAGGGAATGCCGCTCGACAGGCAATAGACCGCCAGCATCGATGCGCCGTATACCATGCCCCAGGCATTGGTGGTCATCGGCCTGAGGCCGGCCTTCTGCTGCAGGCTGGACAACATATTGCCGGCCGAGAAGCACAAGGTGCCAAGCAACGCCAAGCCCAGGCCATAGAGCGTCTGGCCGCTGGCGCCATGGCTGGACAGCTCCGGCCAGAAGAGCAGGCCCAGGCCCAGCAGCCCCAGGGCGCCACCGCCCAGCACATTGGCGGCGATGCGCTGGCCGAAGAAAATTCGCGCATTCAGGGCATTCCATAAGGTGGCGGTGGAGAACACCACGGCGATCAGCCCGCTGGCGATCCACTGGCTGGCGCTGAGAAAGCACATGAAGTTGACACAGAACAGGCACAGCCCCTGGGCCAGGCAGACCAGGTGACCACGTCTGTCCATCGGCTGCAGGCGGCGGGTGAGCAGGAGGATGGCGAACAGGATCAGGCCGGCCAGGGCGAAGCGGTAGACGATCGACACCGGGATGGCGACCACGCCCAGTTGCAGTTTCAGGGCGATCCAGGTGGTGCCCCAGATCAGGACGGTGAGCAAATACAGCGACAGGTTCATGAGGTTTCTCCAGGCTACCTGAACGGGGCCGCGGTGCAGCCCTCGCCGGGTACCAGTCTCCGCTCGCCTTCGAGTGCCCCGCTTGCACAAACTTGCGCTTTTCCCGCCACGGGGGCTGCCAGCCACCCAGCGCCGCAGTAGGATGGCATCGAGAGGAATCGCCCATGACGCCACTGACCCAGCTGCACGTCTTCAATGCCATGCACGCCTCGCCCCATGCCCGCCTGGAACTGAGCGCGCAGCTGGGTGACGGCCTGGCCGCAGCCTTGTGGAGCAACCGCAACGACGCCCGCGACTACCAGTCGCCCAGCCACCATACCCTGTCCTGCTACATCGCCGACGGCACTGGAATCTTCCGTCGCCAGCGCCCGGCGGACAAAGGCGCACCGGACAAGCTGTGCATCATGCCCGCCGGCCACGAATCCAACTGGGTAGTCAACGGTGCGGTCCGCCTGGCTCACCTGTACGTCAGCGAGGAACAGTTCGCCCTCGGCTGCATTCGCCTGCTCGACCGCGAACCCCGGGAGATGCAGTTGCAGGAGGCGACATTCCTCGACGACCCGCTACAGGCTCGACGCTTCCGCCAACTGGTAGCCATGGACTGGGACGAACCTGGCGAGCGCCTGCTGGCCAGCAGCCTGGCCCATGAAATCATCGACCATGCCGTGCTCTGCCAGGCCGCGCTGCGCCACGGGCTGCGCTTGAAAGGTGGGCTGGCCCCGCATCAACGCCGGCAACTGGTCGACTACATCGAAGCGCACCTGGAGCAGCCCATCACCCTGGGGGAGCTGGCCCTGCGCTGCAACCTGTCCGAATACCATTTCGCCCGCATGTTCCGCGCAAGCTTCGGCCTGCCGCCGCACCAGTACCTGCTGGCGCGGCGCCTGCACCGGGCCTGCGGGCTGCTGCGCCTGGGCCCGTTGCCGCTGGGCGAAGTGGCGCTGCTGTGTGGGTTCGCCAGTGCCAGTCATTTCAGCAACCGGTTTCGCCAGGCGTTGGGGGCGACGCCAGGCGAATACAGGGCGGCGTTCAATCGCTGAAGGGATGCGTACCACCGGCTCGCTGGCTGGATTTGCAACAGGAAATTTATTTTACGAAGGGGGTTGATTTCGCTTCGCCGTTGCCTGACTTTAGAGTCAAGAGGCGAAGAAATTCCAAGGGCCTCAGTGGCCTAGGCGCGCCTCTTGCGAGCAAGCTGAATAAGGATTGAATCATGCAAATCCAGGTCAACAGCAGCAATCACATCGAAAGCAACATCCGGCTCAATGAGTGGGTCCGCAGCACGCTGGAAAGCAGCCTCGAACGTTACGAGGACGACCTCACCCGCATCGAGGTCCACCTGCGCGACGAGAACGGCACCAAGCCCGGCCCGCATGACAAACGCTGCCAGATGGAGGCTCGCCCGAAAGGCCATCAACCGATTTCCGTGACCCACACCGCCACTTCTCTGGACCAGGCGGTCGATGGCGCCGCCAGCAAGCTGAACAATGCGCTGGAACACTTCTACGGCAAGTTGCGCAGCAAACGTGGCGTGCTGCAGCTGAGTGACCCCGAAGCCTGACCCACTGTAGGGCACGGCAACGCCCGGCTACATGCCGGGCGTTTTCGTTTCCGCTGGTCAGCCTTCCTGAACCAACCTGGCGTTCACCCGGTCAACCCCTGCAGTCATTCTTCGCAGACAAACGACCATGCACAATCCATTCGACCAGATCAGCGATGCCTTCGCCCCCGACTATCGGGTCAACCTGAGTATCGAAAGCCTGGATGGCAGCATCATGCTCACGCTCTCGGACGACGATGGGATAGCGGCCAAGCGGTTGATCACCGCCGCCCAGCGCAACGATCCACAACGCCTGCAGCGTGTCATCGACAGCATCCGCCTGGGCCTGGCCGCGGACCAACACGGCACCGCCGTGGAGGTCCTGGCCAGCCTGCCGCGCGCGAAGCCGCCGGCTATCTCGCATTCAGCGCGATAGCAACAGGTTGTCTATGGCTCGCTCGAAGTCGGACAAGCGCAAGCCACCTACACGCGATGCCGGGTCGAAGGTGGCCGGTGCGTGGAACACGCCGACCAGCCCTTGGTCGTAGGTCGGGATCTCCTCGCGCTCGACCCAGTATTCGGCCTCCTCCACCAAGGTGCGGACACTCACCACTTCTTCGTCGATGACATCGGCGATTTCGTTGACGTAGGTGGCGTCCGGATCAATGCCCAGGGGGAGAAAGAACGCGCTCAGGTATTGGCGGATCTCTTCGGTCAGCACGTAGTCGTCAAAGCTCATGTTGATATCCAGGGCGGCGCGCAAACCTCACGCCCCCTTGGCGTGATCCCAGGCCGCGGCCACGCCCCGGATTTCACAGCCCTGCCCGCCCCGACCGGCATTAGCGGCATACCACCCTTACTTGCCGTCTTCCACTTCCTTGCCGTTGGCATCGAGCACCTTGGTGGAGGGGTAGCGATACGAGGCGTAGCGCACCACCAGGATGGAAAACGCCAGCAACAGGACGCCGCCGCACAGGTACAGCAGCCCAACGTCGGGCGCCTTGTGATGCGAGACGTCGCCGATCAGCAGGCGGGTCAAGGCGGTGATCGCCACGTACAGCAGGAAGCGGATCGGCATGTGGTTGGTCTTGAGCAACGGGTCCTAACACTGCCCGGGCCCTGTCACACGAAATCCTTATACATTCGGCTTTTAAGGGCAACTAGCTACTATTAGAGTGGGTATGATACCTTCTTACATACCCATGCCTAATAGAAGGTTTTTATGAGACTTAAAAAAGTTCGCTTATTTAATGGATACAAAAGATTCCACGACCTCACTATCGACTTAGGTGAAGAACCAGCAAGACTAATTGCGTTGGTTGGCCCTAATGGCTGCGGGAAAAGCAGCGTATTAGACGGAATTCTTTTCCACAGCAATGCATACGGACAAATAGGAAATAAACAAGGGAAGGACTATACATATCACTCTATGACAGGAGATAGGTCATTAGACTACCAAAGCATAAAGCTAGACTTTGACAATGGGGACTATTATCAGAACAGAACTGAAAGGGCAGGAAAAGAAAACACAATGTTTTCATTCCGAAGCCCCTATCGCTACAACAGCCACCTTGACGTAAAAGATTCCAAAGCCGTAAGCGACATAATACTAAATAACTACGGAGCTACGACTGCTTCAGATTTAGACGATAAGATGGAGGAAAGCTATAGACGACTCAACATAAAATTTAACAAATACATGAACGAAAACGACTGCCGACCAAGCGAAGCAAAAGAAAAAATCATTGAAGACCTAAATAAATCCTTAAGAAACTGCTTAGACATCGAAATCGACAACATAGGAAATATAGAAAGCTCTCAAGGAACCTTATACTTTCGAAAAACAGGTCAACGCACCACCTTCTCTTTCAACGTCCTTTCATCTGGAGAGAAAGAAGTTGTAGACTTACTACTCGACCTTTATCTCAGGCAAGACGACTTCAATGATACAGTTTTTCTACTCGACGAACCAGAACTACACATAAACACATCAATACAAAAAAACCTACTAATAGAAATAGACAAACTAATAGGAAAAAATTGTCAAATTTGGATAACAACACACAGCATAGGGTTCATGCGAGCACTTCAGGAGAATTTCAAAGAAAACTGCCAAATCATATACTTCGACCCAAACAACAAGTACTCAACAGAGTCGGTTACTCTCAAGCCATCAGAAAAAACCTTAACGATATGGCGTAAGATATTTTCTATAGCCTTAGATGATCTAACACATCTACTCAGTCCCAAAAGGATAGTCTATTGCGAAGGCCGTGACAGTCCTGGTTCTGGAGGAAGAGAGCGAGGCATGGACGCTCAAGCATTCAACAGTATCTTTAACGAAAAGCACCCTGATACTCTTTTCATATCCAGCGGTGGAAATACAGAGTTAGACCAGAGAAGCGAAATAGCAATAGCTATTCTTTCGAAGGCATTACCATCGGTAGAGGTACTTGTACTAAAAGACAGAGATTCTGGTTCTGGAAAACCTATCACCCAACAGGATCGAGATCGTTACTTAGAGAACAACCCTGACAACCATCGCATGCTCAAACGCTGGGAAATCGAAAATTATCTTTTCAGTAAAGAAGCGTTAAAAGCATATTGCAGCAGCCAAAGCACCACCTTTGACGAGGTAGCTTACGACAACTTAGCGACGGACATAGAAAACCAGAGCATAAAGGACGAAGTATCAAGAATAAGAAATATTTGCGGATTATCTACAAGCATAAACGCTGACAAACTAAAATTGAACATTGCCAAGGTCTTTCCTTCTGAATCCGCATCTTACAAAGAATTAGAAGCTTGTATTTTCAGCTAAAACCCAGGGGCATTTTTAATGCCCCTCCCCGAAAAGCTTCCCTGCAATCCCAAGCATCATCGACGACCTCTTTATCGTATCAACGACATACTTGATGTAGATTTATTTAATGAATAATATCATAGCCAGAATAGATAAAAATAGAGGCATCCCCTACACAAACACAATCCGAATCATGGACTTCATCGTGTAAACATCACCAATCAGTCTCGCCCCAAGGCAGTAATTGCTACACACTTAAAATACAAATCAAAAACCAACTATATTTAAGAAATATATATCCACGATTACTCCATGATCCAGATAGGGGTGACTGCAACTATTTATCTGCGGATAAATTTGACTGATCATTTCATTTTTACGAAAACCATTGAAGCCCTAGCTTTCTCCCCCATCGTCAGCACGAATACTCTTCTCGATCGCTTCCTTGGACTAAATTTAAGATCCCTTACCTCCGCAGCATAAGCTTAAAAAAGGAAAAGCCGCCCGCAAGCGGCTCACATCGTCAATCCGTCTTCTCTTTTACTGATGGAAACCTAGCAGAAGCATACCGCACGACGAGAATCGAAACGGAAAGCAGAACCACTCCCCCAGTCAGATAGAGAATCCCTTCATCCGGTGACTTATGATGCGACACATCGCTAATCAGTAGCCGAATCAAGGCTGTAACCCCTATGTAAAGCAAAAACCTGAGCGGCATATGATTTGTGCGAAAGTAAATTCCGCTCATCGCCAGTAATTCGAGATAGATGAATAGCAGTAGAATGTCATCGACGCTGATTTTGTCTTGATGAAGCATGTCGATGAATGTCGTAATACCTGCATAAACAGTAATCGCACCGATCCCAAATAGAGCAAGATAGTGGAACAGTTCAACACTGAGATTACCTAGACTGTTCGCTCCCGAATGTAGCCTCACCCGCATTCGATCTGCCCATTTCATATCTATCCCCCTCCTTTACACGTCAAATCGACAAAAATATTTGAGCAGCAAATCCAAGCCGCGAACACCACAAGCTACGCTATAACAAAATAATTTTTCTGAAACTTCAAGAAAGCCGGGGTTTGAGGAAGTGTTAGTATCGTGCGGTTGGTCTTGAAGTAGATCCCGACCATCGCCCCCAGCTCCAGGTAGATGAACAGCAGCAGGATGTCATCGACGCTGACCCCGCCCTTGCCCATGTCCAGGAAGGTCATCACCGCCGCGTAGGCCGTGATGGCGCCGATGCCGAACAACGCCAGGTAATGGAAACCCTCGACACACAGGTTGCCCAGCGAGTCGGCGGAGCCATGCAGGCCCTTGCGCAGTTTTTCTGCCCATTTGATGTTCACGATGTTCGATTCCCCGATACGAGCTGAAGGATGATGCGCCACGCCTGTGACGCTTTGTGCATGCAGTTAAAGGGCCAGGCCCTTGGCTTGGAAGGCGACCGATTGCCGCAAGGCACCTGTGGGCTAGGCTCAGTGGAAAAAAGGCCATCACCGTGGTTGCATCTGCATGGCCTGACCGGATACTGTATATGCATACAGCAACCCAGCAAAAAGGCACAGAGGTGATGAATGGCCGTCGAAGTGGTGTACCGCAGCAGCCGCGACCCGGAGCGCTTGTTCATGGATAAGGCCGAGGCAGACCGTCACGATAAAATGCTCGAACTGGCCGAGCGCCTGGCC